>NZ_BAAANO010000017.1:22504-107274 GCF_039529845.1 Brevibacterium samyangense
GGGCTCAGGCGGTGTGGAGTGGCCTCACCGCCCGGGCGCCGATCACAGTGCGATCAGTTGCCCGCGAGCTTCTCGCGGAGTGCGGCAAGCGCCTCGTCGGAGGCGAGGGTGCCTGCGTCCGCCGGCTCCTCGGAGCTGTAGGACGCGCTCGCTGCGGGTGCCTCTGCGGCGTCCTCGGAGCCCGCCTCGGCGTCGGCGGCGATCGCCTTGGCGACCTGCTTCTTGTGCTCCTCCCAGCGGTGCTGAGCGGCGGCGTACTGCGCCTCCCAGGCCTCGCGCTGGGCGTCGAAGCCCTCCATCCACTCCTGGGTCTCGGGATCGAAGCCCTCGGGGTACTTGTAGTTGCCGTCCTCGTCGTACTCCTGGACCATGCCGTAGAGCGCGGGGTCGAGGAACTCCTCGGCCTCCGGGTCGACACCCTCGTTGGCCTGCTTGAGGGACAGCGAGATGCGGCGACGCTCGAGGTCGATGTCGATGACCTTGACGTAGATGGTCTCGTCGACGGAGACGACCTGCTCGGGGAGGTCGATGTGACGCACCGCGAGCTCGGAGATGTGCACGAGGCCCTCGATGCCGTCCTCGACGCGCACGAATGCACCGAACGGAACGAGCTTGGTGACCTTACCGGGCACGATCTGGCCGATGACGTGGGTCCGTGCGAAGTGCTGCCACGGATCTTCCTGGGTGGCCTTGAGCGAGAGGGAGACGCGCTCGCGGTCCATGTCCACATCGAGGACCTCGACCGTGACCTCGTCGCCGACGGCGACGACCTCGGACGGGTGGTCGATGTGCTTCCAGGAGAGCTCGGAGACGTGGACGAGGCCGTCCACACCGCCGAGGTCGACGAAGGCACCGAAGTTGACGATCGACGACACGACACCCGGGCGCACCTGGCCCTTGGCGAGCGTGTTGAGGAAGTCGTGGCGCACCGCCGACTGGGTCTCCTCGAGCCATGCACGGCGGGAGAGGACCACGTTGTTGCGGTTCTTGTCGAGCTCGATGATCTTCGCCTCGACCTGCTGGCCGATGTAGGGAGCGAGGTCGCGGACGCGACGCATCTCCACGAGCGAGGCGGGGAGGAAGCCACGGAGTCCGATGTCGACGATGAGGCCACCCTTGACGACCTCGATGACGGTGCCGGTGACGACGCCCTCGTCTTCCTTGATCTTCTCGATGTCGCCCCAGGCACGCTCGTACTGCGCGCGCTTCTTCGACAGCATCAGACGGCCGTCCTTGTCCTCCTTGGTGAGAACGAGGGCCTCGATGGCGTCTCCGACCTCGACGACCTGAGCCGGGTCGACGTCGTGCTTGATCGACAGTTCGCGCGAAAGGATGACACCTTCCGTCTTGTATCCGATGTCGACCAGAACTTCGTCGCGGTCGACCTTGACGACGGTTCCTTCGACGATGTCACCATCGTTGAAGTACTTGATCGTCGCATCGACGGCCGCGAGGAAATCGTCTGCAGAGCCGATGTCATTGACGGCGATCTGCGAGTTCTGCGCCGTGCCCGGCGTGGTGGTGGTCATAAAGGTAGGGACTCCGTAATGGACTGATGCCCGCGCTGCGTGATTCGCCGAGTCACCGGGAAGCCGAGTCACCGGGAACCGTTCGCGCGGTCTCGATTGTTGATGGATGGACCGTGTGTTGCACACACATTGACCAATAGTAGCACCAACGCCGTCTCCGGGAAGTACCGGTTCCGCCCGTTCCGGCGGGCGCGGACGTGAGTCGCCGCACGTCACGATGCCCGCCCCGGGCGACGCCGGGACCGTAGGATGGCGCCATGACCGACAGCGACTACACGCCCGAGATCATCAGCGGTGGCTACATCGCGATCGACGAGGAGACCTCCGTCCGCGCGAACCGGACGTACTGGGACGGATCCGCCGAGGAGTACCTCGCCGAACACGGGTCCCACCTCGGCGCCAACGACTTCATCTGGGGCCCCGAGGGAATCCGGGAGGCCGACGTCCACCTGCTCGGCGACGTCGCCCGGAAGCAGGTGCTCGAGGTCGGCTGCGGCGCCGGCCAGTGCTCGCGGTGGGTTGCCCTCCAGGGCGCCGTCGCCACCGGGATCGATCTGTCCTCCGGGATGTTGGAGCAGGCCGCCCGGATGCAGCGCGACAATCCGCTGCCGGCCTCCGTCACCCCGCCGACCTACCTCGAGGCGGATGCCCGGAAACTCCCGTTCCCCTCCGGCAGTTTCGACCTCGCGTTCTCGTCCTACGGCGCGCTGCCCTTCGTCAAGGACGCCGATGCGGTGCTCGCCGAGGTCGCACGTGTCCTCCGCCCCGGAGGCCGCTGGGTCTTCTCCGTCACCCACCCGCTGCGCTGGATGTTCCCCGACGTCCCCGGGGAGGCGGGCCTCACCGTCGAGTACCCGTACTTCGACCGCACTCCCTATGTCGAACTCGACGCCGACGGGAACCCCGCGTACGCCGAGCACCACCGGACCCTCGGCGACTGGATCGCCCTCATCGTGGGCGCCGGCTTCGTGCTCGAGCGTCTCACCGAACCGGAGTGGCCCGAGGACAACACCGCCACCTGGGGTGGCTGGTCACCGTTGCGCGGCAAGTTCATGCCCGGCACCGCGATCTTCTCCGCCCGGCTCCCGTAACCGGGCGACCGAACCCACTCCACCGACCGGGTCACTCGTCGGCACCCGAACGCCGCCGTTCCTCGTGGGGAACGGCGGCGTTCGGCGCTCAGTGAGCGGCGTCCTGCCAGGACCGACCGTGCCCGACGTTGACGTCGAGCGGCACCGAGAGTTCGGCGGCTGCGCCCATGCACCCGCGGATGATCCCGGCGACCTCCTCGTACTCGCCCGGGCCGAGTTCGACGACGATCTCGTCGTGCACCTGGAGGAGCATCCGGCTGCGCACCCCTGCGGCCCGCAGTCCGTCCTCGACCCGGAGCATCGCGATCTTCATGATGTCGGCCGCGCTGCCCTGGATCGGCGCATTGAGCGCGGCGCGTTCGGCCATCTCCCTCACCTGGCGACGGTCGCTCGTGAGCTGCGGGAGGTAGCGGCGGCGGCCGTACATGGTCTCCGTGTATCCCGCGGCCCGGGCCCTCTCCACGACCTCGTCGAGGTAGTGCTTGACCGCACCGAATCGTTCGAAGTACCCGTCCATGAGGGCACGTGCCTCCTCGACGCCGATCCGCAACTGTTTCGACAGTCCGAACGCGGAGAGCCCGTACACGAGGCCGTACGACATCGCCTTGACCTTCGAGCGCATCGCCGGCGTCACCTCGTCGGTGGGGACGCCGAACACGCGAGAGCCGACGAAGGAGTGGAGGTCCTCACCCGCGTTGAACGCCGCGATGAGCGCCTCGTCGCCGGAGAGGTGCGCCATGATCCGCATCTCGATCTGCGAGTAGTCCGCCGTGAGGAGTTCCGCGTATCCGCGGTCCCCGTCGGCGACGAACGCCTCCCGGATCCGGCGCCCGGCCTCGGTCCTCACGGGGATGTTCTGGAGGTTCGGGTCCTTCGAGGACAGTCGCCCGGTCGCCGCGACCGTCTGCAGGTACGAGGTGTGGATCCGCCCGTCGTCCGCGACAGTGTTGCCGAGCCCCACGACGGTCTGGCGCAGCTTCGTCACGTCCCGGTACGCGAGGAGGTTCTCGAGGAACGGGTGCCCGGTCTTGACGAGGAGGTCCGCGAGTGCGTCCGCGTCCGTGGTGTACCCGGTCTTCGTCCGCTTCGTCCTCGGCATGTCGAGCTCCTCGAAGAGCACGACCTGGAGCTGTTTGGGCGAGCCGAGGTTGACCTCGTGACCGATCGCCTCGTACGCGGCGTCCCGGGCGGCCTCCGCCTGGGCACCGAACTCCTCGAGGAGGGTCCCCAGTGCACCGGAGTCCACCGCGATGCCCGCGAGTTCCATCCGCACGAGGATCGCCTGGAAGGGCATCTCGATCTCGTCGAGGACACCGAGCCCTCCGGTGTCCGCGAGTTTCGCCCGGAGTGCCTCCGCGAGCGCGACGACACCCCATGCGGCACCGCCGACTGCCTGTGCGGCCTCGTTCGAGAAGGAGAGATCGAGGGTGCCCTGCCCGTCGGTCTCCGGAGGAGCGAGTGAGATCCCGCAGTGCTGGTCCGTGAGCGCCTCGAGGTCGTAGGCGCGGGCGTCGGGCACGAGGAGATACGCGGCGAGTTCGGTGTCGGTCCACACCCGCAGACCGTCGAGGCCCGCCTGCGCGAAGGCCTTGAGCTGTGGCTTCGCGTCGTGCATGACGAGCGCGGTGAACCGCCCGAGTGCGGTGGCGACCTCCGCGAGTTCACCGGCGGAGAGTTCACCGAGTTCGACCGCCACCGCGTCCTCGCCCTGGGCGAGGCCGAGGAGGTCGACGGCGCCCGACCCGCGCTCGAAACGTGCGTCCGAGGCCACCCCGAGGGGCGCCTCGGCATCGCGGTCGGCGAGCCAGGCGAGGAGCCCGGCCCCGTCGAGCACCGCGGTCTCCGGGACCTCCACCGCCGAGGCGCCGGCCCCCGCCGGACTCGTCGTCCCTTCGAGCCCGAGGTCGGCGAGGAGCACCTCGAGGCGCTTCCCGAGGGCCTGGAACTCGAGCTGGTCGAGAAGCGCGGCGAGGGCCTCGTGGTCGATCCGACCGAACTCCGCATCGGCGAGGGCGATCGGCAGGTCGAGGTCGGTGAGCAGGCGGTTGAGGCGGTAGTTGCGCTCGACGTCCGCGAGGTGGTCGCGGAGGTTGCCGCCGGCCTTGCCCCCGATGTCCTCCGCGTGGGCGAGCACTCCCGGCAGGTCCCCGTAGAGCCCGAGCCACTTCGCCGCGGTCTTCTCCCCCACTCCGGGCACTCCCGGCAGGTTGTCGGCCTTCTCCCCCACGAGCGCCGCGAGTCCGCGGTAGTTCGCGGGTGAGACCCCGTACTTCTCCTCCACGGCCGCGGGCGTCATCCGATTGAGATCGGTGATGCCCCGCTTCGGGTACAGGATCGTGATGTCCGCGGACGACAGCTGGAACGAGTCCTTGTCACCGCTCACGATGTTCGTGTCCATCCCGGCCGCCGCGCCCTGCGTCGCGAGGGTCGCGAGGACGTCGTCGGCCTCGAATCCCTCCTTCGTCACGACGGGCACGCCGAGGGCACCGAGGAGGTCCTTGATGAGTTCGACCTGACCGTGGAAGTCGTCCGGGGTCTTCGCCCGGCCCGCCTTGTACTCCGGGTACTCGGCGAGACGGAAGGTCTGCCGGCCGAGGTCGAACGCGACCGCGAGATGCGTGGGACGTTCGGCGGAGAGCGCGGTGAGGAGCATCGACATGAAGCCGTACACAGCGTTCGTCGTCTGCCCCGTGGACGTCGAGAAGTTCTCCGCCGGGAGCGCGAAGTACGCGCGGTAGGCGAGCGAATGACCGTCGATGAGAAGAAGTTTCTGGGAGCTCACCGGATCAGCCTACCGCTCGTGGTCTACTGTCGAGGAGGCCCGAGCGGGGCCGGAACGAGTGCCGCACACCGGGCCCTCGACGTACGCGCACGACACAGGAGAACCGATGACGGAGACGACACTGCCCCGGATGGAACCCGGGCTCACCCCCGAGCAGTACCGCATGCTCATGGAGTACAACCAGGGGCGCGCCGAGGACACCCTCGTGGAGAAGGTCGGGATCGAGTTCACGGACATGGGGTTCGACTGGATCGAGGCCCGGATGCCGGTCGCGGGCAATCTCCAGCCGGCCGGGCTCCTCCACGGCGGAGCACACGTCGTCATGGCCGAGACGCTCGGCTCGATGCACGCGTTCCTCCTCGCGAACGGGAAGAACGTCGTCGGTGTCGATCTCAACGCCACCCATGTCCGGGCGGCCCGCGACGGCTGGGTGTTCGGACGCGCGGAGGTGCTCCATCACGGACGCACGCTCATCTCCCACGAGGTGAAGATGACGAACGAGGCCGGGAAGCTGCTCTCGATCGTCCGGATCACGAACATGGTCCTCGCCTCGCGGGCGAGGGATGAGGCCCTTACTTCTTACCGATCTGGTTGAGCACGGTCTCCGCGACCTCGCGCATGGTCAGGCGGCGGTCCATCGAGGTCTTCTGGATCCACCGGAAGGCCTCGGGCTCGGTGAGTCCCATGTTCGAGATGAGGAGGCTCTTCGCACGTTCGACGAGCTTGCGGGTCTCGAAACGGTCGGTGAGATCGGAGATCTCGGACTCGAGCGCCGCGATCTCCGCATGGCGGGCGAGAGCCACCTCGAGGGCGGGGACGAGATCGGCCGAGGTGAACGGCTTGACGACGTACGCCATCGCACCGGCGTCACGCGCCCGCTCGACGAGTTCCTTCTGCGAGAACGCGGTGAGGAGGACGACCGGGGCGATCCGCGCACGGGCGATCCGTTCGGCCGCGGAGATGCCGTCGAGAACCGGCATCTTGATGTCCATGACGACCAGGTCCGGTCGGAGTTCCTCGGCGAGGCGGATCGCGGATTCGCCGTCCGCGGCCTCTCCGACGACGTCGAAGCCGACCTCACGGAGCATTTCGACGATGTCGAGGCGGATGACGGCTTCGTCCTCGGCGACGACGACGCGACGTACGGGACCGGTTTCGGGGGAGGTCAAGTCATTAGGCACGGGGACGATTCTAAACGCATCACCGCGCGGGCAACGCCCCACGGCCCGGGCCGTCCCTCCATCCGGACGTGAGACTTCCCACCCGCACCCGTCCCGGGCTCGGTGTGGGGCGTGGTGTCGCGTGCGATGTCCGGGACACCCGGGCCGCCGCCGATGTGCAATTCGCCCGGGCCCTGGAATACCATGGGGCTGCTCGCCGGATTGGCGGAATCGGTAGACGCGGCGCACTCAAAATGCGTTGTCGAAAGACGTGTGGGTTCGAGTCCCACATCCGGTACGCGCGTGAAGTCCCGAGGCATCGTTCCCACGATGTCCCGGGACTTCGGCGTTCCCCGGGACCGATGCGTCACACTGGGGTCATGAGATTCCTCGTGGGTGTCCTGTGCAATGCCGCCGGTCTGTGGGTCGCGGCGTGGCTGCTTCCCGGCACGACCATCACCGGTTCGGACTTCCTGTCCCAGACCCTCGGCGCCGTCCCCTCGACGATCGCCGCGTACCTCGTGCTCGGCCTCGTCTTCGGGCTCGTGAACGCCCTCGTCAAGCCGATCGTCGAGTTCGTGAGCCTGCCGATCACGTGCCTCACGCTCGGACTGTTCTCCCTCGTGGTGAACGTCCTCATGGTGCTGCTCACCGGGTGGCTCAGCGGATTCACCCCGGTCGTCCTCGACTTCCGGAACCTGTGGTGGGCGGTCGCGACGACGCTCGTGGTGTGGATCGCCTCCGCCGTGCTCGCCGCGCTGCTGCCGGACACGACGAGGGCCCGGGACGACTGACCTGCCGTCCCGGGCCCTTCCCGCGCGCAGTCCGGCGGACCGCCCGGTCGATCAGCTCTCGGGGATCTCCCCGTAGCCCTCGAGCGGATCGGCCTCGTCCATCTCGTCGCGGTACGCGGCGGCGAGGCCCTTCGCCGCATCACCGATCCGGTGGACGCGCAGGGCGTTCGTCGAGCCCGCGATCCCCGGGGGCGACCCGGCGACGATGATGCACAGTTCGCCCTCCTCCGCGAGACCGTTGCCGAGGAGGACCGTGTCGACCTGGCGGGCCATCTGGTCCGTGTGCCGCACCGACTTCACGAGATAGGTGCGTGACCCCCACGTGAGTGCGAGCTGGTGCCGCACCTTGACGTCCGGGGTGAACGCCATGATCGGGAGGTTCGGGCGCAGACGGCTCATGCGGCGCACCGAATCGCCGGACTGGGTGAAGGTGCACAGGAGCTTGATGTCGAGCTGATGCGCGACCTGGACGGCGGCCGCGGTGATCGCGCCACCGCGGGTGTGCGGAACCGTGCCGAGCGGAGGGATGCGACTCATCCCGTGGTTCTCGGTGGCCTCGATGATGCGCGACATCGTCCGCACCGCCTCGCGCCAGTAGGTGCCGACCGAGGTCTCCCCCGAGAGCATGAGCGCATCCGCGCCGTCGAGCACCGCATTCGCGCAGTCGCTCGCCTCGGCGCGGGTGGGACGGGGCTCGTCGATCATCGACTCGAGCATCTGGGTCGCGACGATCACCGGCTTGGCCTGCTGGCGGCACAGGTCGATGGTCCGCTTCTGGACGAGCGGCACCTGCTCGAGCGGGAGCTCCACGCCGAGGTCACCGCGGGCCACCATGACGCCGTCGAAGGCATCGACGATCTCCCCGAGTGCCTCGACGGCCTGCGGCTTCTCGAGCTTCGCGATGACCGGGACGAGAACGCCCTCCTCGCGCATGACCGCACGGACGAGTTCCGCGTCCGAGGCGTTGCGGACGAAGGAGAGCGCCACCCAGTCGGCACCGAGGTGGAGTCCCCAGCGGAGGTCCGCGATGTCCTTCTCGGACATCGCCGGCACGGAGACGGGGACGCCCGGGAGGTTGATGCCCTTGTGGTCGGAGATGGTGCCGGGCACCTCGACCTCGGTGATGACGTCCGTCGCGGTGACACCCGTGGCGCGCAGGCGGATCCGCCCGTCGTCCACGAGGAGCGGGTCACCGACCCGCACGTCCTGCGGCAGTCCCTCGTAGGTGGTGCCGACCTCGGCCTCCGACCCCTCGACGTCCCGGGTCGTGATGGTGAAGGTCGCACCCTTCTCGAGCGGGATCCGTCGTTCGTCGGCGAAGGTCCCGACCCGGATCTTCGGCCCCTGGAGGTCGACGAGCACGGCGACGGCCTTTCCCGTGTCCTTGGCGGCCTGACGCACCCATTCGTAGCGCTGCCGGTGTTCCTCGTGCGAACCGTGGCTGAGGTTCATCCGGGCGACGTCGACGCCCTCCTCGATGAGCGCACGGATGTCCTCGTAGGTCGACTGGGCGGGGCCGAGTGTGGCGACGATCTTTGCATGCCTCATGGACTCAACCCTACGTCCCCGCCCCCGGATTCGGCAGGCCCCTCGAGCGGGTTCCGGACGAACTCGGGATGAATGAGACACCCCTCACAGCGGGGGACGCCGTGAGGGGTGTGACGAGGGGCGAGCGCAGTGGACGACCACTGCGGGCCGACGGTCACCGGGCGAGCGTGAGGCCCTCGTCCGCCGGGGCGACCGGAGTCGGCAGGAGCGTCGATCCGGTGAGGTAGCGATCCACCTCGGCGGCCGCCGCGCGGCCCTCCGCGATCGCCCACACGATGAGCGACTGGCCCCGCCCGGCGTCCCCGGCGACGTAGACACCCGGGAGGTCGGTCGAGTAGTCCCGGCCGCGGTGGAGACGGTTCCCCGCCAGCGTCGCCCCGTAGGCCTCGAGCTGTGCGGTCTCCGGTCCGGTGAAGCCCATCGCGATGAGGACGAGATCCGCGGGGATCTCCCGCTCCGTCCCCGGCAACGGCACGCGCCGGCCGTCGACGAATCCGGTCTCCGCGACCTCGAGTGCGCGCACCTGACCGGTGCCGTCGTCGACGAAGGACACGGTCGAGGCGAGGAACGTGCGTTCACCGCCCTCCTCGTGGCTCGTCGACACCTCGAAGAGCCGGGGAGTGAGCGGCCAGGGCTCGGATTCGGACCGGGTGCGCGGCGGCTGTTTGCCGATCGCGAGGGTCGTCACCGAAGCCGCACCCTGACGCAGGGCGGTGCCGAGGCAGTCGGAGCCGGTGTCACCGCCACCGATGATGACGACGTGCTTGCCCGCGGCGTCGATGAACGGCACCTCGTCACCGGCGACGTGCTTGTTCGCCGGGGTGAGGTAGTCCATCGCGAACTCGATACCGCGGAGTTCGCGGCCGGGGATCGGCAGGTCGCGGGGCACCGTGGCACCGGTGCACACGAGGACCGCGTCGAAGCGTTCGTCGAGCGCTTCCCAGCTCACATCGACACCGAGCTCGGTGCGTGTGCGGAAACGGGTGCCCTCGGCCTCCATCTGCGCGATGCGGCGGTCGATGTGGTGCTTCTCGAGCTTGAAGTCCGGGATACCGTACCGCAGCAGTCCGCCGATGCGGTCCTCGCGTTCGTACACGACGACGGTGTGACCGGCGCGGGTGAGCTGCTGGGCCGCAGCGAGGCCCGCGGGTCCCGACCCGACGACCGCGACGGTCTGGCCGGAGATCCGTTCGGGGACGAACGGGGTGATGAGCCCCTCCTCGAACCCGCGGTCGACGATCGTCACCTCGATGTTCTTGATGGTGACCGCCGGCTGGTTGATGCCGAGAGTGCAGGAACTCTCGCACGGAGCAGGGCAGGCCCGTCCGGTGAACTCCGGGAAGTTGTTCGTCGCGTGGAGGAGTTCGACGGCGCGCGGGAGTTCGTCCCGCCACATCGCGTCGTTCCACTCGGGGATGTAGTTCCCGAGGGGGCACCCCTGCTGACAGAAGGGGATACCGCAGTCCATGCAGCGACCGGCCTGCGCCACGAATGCCGACTTCGACATCGTGGTGTTGATCTCCTTGTAGTCGAGCAGGCGGACGGGGACGGGGCGCTTCGCGGGGAGTTCGCGCTCGCGCACCTTGAGGAATCCGCGGGGATCAGCCATGAGTAGCCTCCAGGATCTGGGCCCATGCCTCGTCGCCCTCGGGGTCGAGGCCCGAACGTCGTGCGAGGTCCTGGATCTCCAGGACGGTCGCGTAGTCGACCGGCATGAGCTTCGTGAAGCGGGAGAGGACGTCCTCCCCGTGGTCCATCTGGGTCACGAGCGAGCTCGCGAGCGGGGAACCGGTGAATTCGACGTGCCGACGGAGCAGTTCCACGAGCACGGAGGCGTCGTCCGAGGACAGCGCGCTCAGCGAGAACAGTCCGGCGTCGCGTTCCTTCGCGTTCATCCGCGCCGGGTTGAAGTCGAGCATGTACGCGACTCCCCCGGACATACCGGCGGCGAAGTTGCGGCCGACGGCACCGAGGATCACCGCGACACCGCCGGTCATGTACTCGAGACCGTGGTCGCCGATGCCCTCGACGACCGCCCGGGCACCGGAGTTGCGGACGAGGAATCGTTCGCCGACCTGACCGGCGATGAAGAGGTCACCGCTCGTCGCACCGTAACCGATGACGTTGCCCGCGATGACGTTCTCCTCGGGACGACCCCGGACTCCCGGGGCGGTACGCACCGCGATCCGACCGCCCGAGAGGCCCTTGCCGACGTAGTCGTTCGCATCGCCGGTGAGTTCGATGCTCACCCCCGAGGGCAGGAACGCGCCGAGCGACTGCCCCGCGTATCCGTTGAGTTTCACGGTGATGGTGTCGGTGGGGAGGGGCTCCGTACCGAGCGCCTTCGTCACCGTGTGGCCGAGGAGCGTGCCGATCGACCGGTCGACGTTCGTGCTCGTCGCCTCGAGGACGACCGGGGTCCGGTCCTCGAGCGCCGGGCCGATCTGTGCGATGAGCTGCTGGTCGAAGTGCTCGTCGATGCGGTGGTTCTGCACGGTCGTGCGCTTGCGCACCGCCGCGACGGAACCGTCGATGAGCTGCGGTACCGCGAGGATCGGCGAGAGGTCGAGCCCCTCGGCCTTCCAGTGGCGGACCGCCTTCGAGGCGTCGATGCTTTCGACCTGACCGATCGCCTCGTCGAGGCTGCGGAATCCGAGTTCCGCGAGGTACTCGCGCACCTCCTCGGCGATGAACTCGAAGAAGTTCACGACGAACTCCGGCTTCCCGGTGAATCGTTTGCGCAGCTCCGGGTTCTGGGTCGCGACACCGACCGGGCACGTGTCCTTGTGGCAGACGCGCATCATGACACAGCCGGACACGACGAGGGGTGCGGTCGCGAAACCGAACTCCTCGGCACCGAGCAGCGCCGCGATGACGACGTCGCGGCCGGTCTTGAGCTGTCCGTCGACCTGGACGCTGATGCGCTCGCGCAGCCCGTTGAGCAGCAGCGTCTGTTGGGCCTCGGCGAGGCCGAGCTCCCACGGGGCACCCGCGTGCTTGAGCGAGTTGAGCGGGCTCGCGCCGGTGCCGCCGTCGTGGCCGGACACGAGGACGACGTCGGCACTCGCCTTCGCCACGCCCGACGCGACCGTGCCGATGCCGACACCGGACACGAGCTTCACGTGGACGCGCGCCTCCGGATTGGCCCGCTTGAGGTCGTGGATGAGCTGGGCGAGGTCCTCGATCGAGTAGATGTCGTGGTGCGGCGGCGGGGAGATGAGGCCCACGCCGGCCGTCGCGTGACGGGTCCGCGCGACCCACGGATACACCTTCGACGGGGGCAGCTGACCGCCCTCGCCGGGCTTCGCACCCTGCGCCATCTTGATCTGGATGTCCTCGGCCTGCGTGAGGTAGAGGCTCGTGACGCCGAAGCGGCCGCTCGCGACCTGTTTGATCGCGGATCGCCGTTCGGGGTCCATGAGACGGTCGACGTCCTCGCCGCCCTCACCGGTGTTCGACTTCGCGCCGAGCCGGTTCATCGCGATCGCGAGTGTCTCGTGGGCCTCCTGGGAGAGCGAGCCGTAGCTCATCGCTCCGGTCGAGAAGCGCTTGACGATCTCCGAGACCGGTTCGACCTCGTCGATCGGGATCGGACCGCTCGGCAGCGGGCGCAGATCGAAGAGTCCGCGCAGCGTCATGAGTTCACGCGACTGGTCGTCGATGCGCTGTGTGTACTCGCGGAAGATGTCGTAACGACGGGTCTTCGTCGAGTGCTGGAGTTTGAACACCGTCTCCGGGTCGAAGAGGTGCGGGGGCCCCTCGCGCCGCCACTGGTACTCGCCGCCGATCTCGAGCCCGCGGTTCGGTACCGGCGGGTGGTCCTTCGGGTACGCGGCCGCGTGTCGCTCCTCGACCTCGCGGGCGATCCCGTCGATCCCCACGCCCTCGAGGCGTGAGGAGGTCCCGGTGAAGTACCGGTCGACGAACTTCTTCGACAGTCCGATGGCCTCGAAGGTCTGAGCACCGTGGTACGACTGCACCGTCGAGATACCCATCTTCGACATGATCTTGAGCAGACCCTTGCCGAGGGCCTGGAGGAGGTTCTTCACCGCCTGGGCCTCGGTGACGTCGCCGAGGCGTCCCTCGCGGGCCATGTGCTCGGCGGTCTCCATCGCGAGATAGGGGTTGACGGCGGAGGCGCCGAAGGACACGAGCGTCGCGATGTGGTGGACCTCGCGCACGTCACCGGCCTCGACGACGATCGACACCCGGGTCCGGGTCTTCTCCCGGATGAGGTGGTGGTGGATCGCCGAGGTGAGGAGCAACGAGGGGATCGGTGCGAACTCCGCATTGGACCCGCGATCGGACAGCACGAGGAACCGCGCGCCCTTCTCGATGGCCCGGGACGCCTCGGTGCACAGTTCCTCGAGGCGCCGGGCGAGGTTCACTCCCCCGCCGCCGGGACGGTACACACCGCGCAGCACGTGGGCGGCCCGGGTGCGCGCGGGCAGCTTCATCCGCTTGCCGGAGATGTTCACGAGCTTCGCGAGTTGGTCGTTGTCGATGACGGGGTACGGCAGTCGCACCTGCATCGCGTTCTCGGGGCGCGGATCGAGGATGTTGCGTTCCCCGCCGGCCCCGATCGACAGGCTCGTGACGAGCTCCTCGCGGATCGCGTCGAGCGGCGGATTCGTCACCTGCGCGAAGGTCTGCACGAAGTAGTCGAAGAGAAGTCGCGGACGCTCGGCGAATGCGGCGAGCGGGGTGTCGGTGCCCATCGCACCGAGCGGTTCCGCTCCCGCCTCGGCCATCGGGCCGATGAGGATCCGCAGGTCCTCGTCGGTGTACCCGAAGGTCCGCTGGCGGCGCTTCACGGAGGACTGGGGTGCGACGACGTGCTCGCGGTCCGGCAGGTCCGCGAGTTCGATCGAGTTCTCCGCCAGCCACTGCCCGTAGGGCTCGGCGGAGGCCATCGACGCCTTGATCTCGGTATCGGAGATGATGCGCTCGGACTCGGTGTCGACGAGGAACATCCGGCCCGGCTTGAGGCGACCGCGTTTGACGATCCGCTCGTCCGGGATCTCGACGACGCCGACCTCGGACGCGAGGACGACGAGGTCGTCGGTCATCACGTAGCGCGCGGGGCGCAGACCGTTGCGGTCGAGCACCGCACCGGCGACGGTCCCGTCGGTGAACGCGACGGCGGCCGGGCCGTCCCACGGCTCCATGAGGTGCGAGTGGTAGCGGTAGAACGCCCGGCGCTGTTCGCTCATGTGACCGTCGTTCTGCCACGCCTCCGGGATCATCATCATGACCGCGTGGGGCAGGGACCGCCCGGACATGACGAGGAGTTCGAGCACCTCGTCGAAGGACGCGGAGTCCGAGGCGCCACCCGAGACGATCGGGAACAGGCGGCTCACATCGCGGTTGGAGCCGTCGGACCACGGCGAGGAGAGGGCCGGGCTCGCGAGCTGGCTCTCCCGGGCACGCATCCAGTTCCGGTTGCCGCGGACGGTGTTGATCTCACCGTTGTGCGCGATCATCCGGAAGGGCTGGGCGAGCGGCCACGAGGGGAAGGTGTTCGTCGAGAAGCGCGAGTGCACGAGGGCGATGCGCGAGGTGAACCGCGGGTCCTGGAGGTCCGGGTAGAACGGCTCCACCTGGGCGGTCGTGAGCATGCCCTTGTAGGTGAGGGTCCGCGGCGACAGCGAGGGGAAGTAGACGCCCGCGTGCTCGGCGCGTTTGCGGGTCGCGAAGGCACGACGCTCCAGCACCATCGGGACCGGGACCCCGTGTTCGTCGGTCTCGACCGGCAGCGCGGGATCGAGGGCGAGGAAGACCTGCGAGAACAGCGGCATGGTCGCACGCGCCGAGCGTCCGACGACGTCGGGGACGACGGGGACGTCGCGCCATCCGAGGACCGTGAGGCCCTCCTCCCGGGCAAATGCCTCGACCGTCGAGCGTCCGGACTGCGGGTCGGCGGGGTCGAGGAAGGCGGTACCGACGGCGTAATGACCGGCCTCGGGGAGGTCGAGGCCCGACTCCTCGAGGAAGAACGCGTGCGGGACCTGCACCGTGATTCCGGCGCCGTCGCCGGTTCCCTCGTCACCGCCGACCGCGCCGCGGTGCTCCATGTTGCGCAGGGCGACGAGGGCCTGTTCCACGACCTCGTGATCGGCTTCGCCCCGGTAGCGCACGAGCATCGCGAGCCCGCAGGCGTCGTGTTCGTTCGTGGGGTCGTAGAGTCCCTGCGCGGAGGGACCTCCGTGGGATGGCAGACGCGAGGACATGCTGGAGGAGCTCATGGCACCGCCCTTCACCTAGATCGTTCGGACATGACTGAAAGTTCCAGTGGACGGCGCTGTCCTCACTGAACCGCTTTTCCGTGCGGAAAAGACACAAGTCCGTGATGCGTATCACGCATGACGGACTTGCCACTATACATGAGATGACCCATGTCACTGCAGCGTGTCTGTCACGCGGACGTTTCCGCTGCGGGTCCCCCGGGTAACCCGGGGTAACGATCTGTCGGGGTGGTCGTGCGGTGCTACTCCTGCCCCCGGTGCTGCGTGTCCTGCTCGCGCGCCTGCACCCGGCGGATGGCCCGGGTGTCGGTCTGCCCGTCGACCTGCGGGACGATCGAGATCGCCGAGGTGACGGCTCCCCACACGCCGAACGCCCGCTTCGAGGGCACCGGGTCGATGCCGGGAGCCTCGTCCTCCGGCGCGTCGGCGGAGCCGGATCGCCCCGGTCCCGCCGAGGCGCCGTGCGAGCGGGCGCTGCCCGGCGCCTCGAGCCCGGTCCCCGTCCCCCGGCTGCGCCGCAGGAGCAGGACGACGACGCCCGCCCCCGCGGCGAGGACGACGAGCACGAGCAGGAGCACGAGGAAACCGGTTCCCGTCACGCGGTGACTCCGCGGGCGAGTTCGGCGCCGAGCGCCCGCACACCCTCGACACCGTCCGTGTCGAGGGCCCGGACGAGGGCGGATCCGACGATGACGCCGTCGGCGTAGGAGGCGACCTCGGCGGCCTGCTCCGCGTTCGACACACCCAGTCCCACGCACACATGTGCCGCGCCGGCCTCCCGGACCGCGCTCACGAGAGCACGCGCATGGGAGTCGACGGTCGACCGGGTGCCGGTCACGCCCATCGTCGAGGCGGCGTAGACGAAGCCGCGGCTGGCCCCGGCGACGAGGTCGAGGCGTTCGGGCGTCGAGGAGGGCGCGGCGAGGAAGACCCGGTCGAGACCGAACTCCTCGGCGGCCTCGATCCACGCGGCGGCCTCGTCGGGGATGAGGTCCGGGGTGATGATGCCGGCACCGCCGGCGGCCGCGAGATCCCGGGCGAACGCGCGGACGCCGTACTGGACGACGATGTTCCAGTACGTCATCACGACCGCGCAGCCACCGGCCGCGGTGACGGCCCGGACCGCCTCGAAGAGGTCGGTGGTCCGGACCCCGGCGGTAAGAGCGACGTCGTCCGCGTGCTGGATGACCGGACCGTCCATCCCGGGGTCCGAGTAGGGCATGCCGACCTCGACGATGTCCGCACCCGACTCGACGAGGGCGACCATCGCCTCGATGGAGGTCTGTGTCGTCGGGAAGCCGACGGGGAGATAACCGATGAAGGCGGCGCTGCGGCCGGCGGCCTTCGCGGCGTCGATCGCCTCCGCCGTCCGCACGCGTGTGCTCGTCGTGCTCATACCTGGGTCGCCCCTTCCTCGATGTAGCCGAACCACCGGGCGGCGGTCGTCATGTCCTTGTCGCCGCGACCGGAGAGGTTCACGAGAATCAGCGCCTCGGTGCCGAGTTCCCGGCCGAGGCGCAGTGCACCGGCGAGGCCGTGCGCGGACTCGATCGCGGGGATGATGCCCTCGGTCCGTGCGAGCAGCCGGAACGCCTCCATCGCCTCCTCGTCGGAGACCGGCTGGTACTCGGCACGACCGGCGTCGTGGAGGAAGGAGTGCTCGGGACCGACGGACGGGTAGTCGAGGCCCGCGGACACCGAGTGGGAGCCGAGGGTCTGCCCGTCCTCGTCCTGGAGGATGTACGTGGCCGAACCGTGGAGGACGCCGGGACGACCGCCGGAGAACCGGGCGGCGTGGCGACCGCTGTCGACGCCGGCTCCCCCGGCCTCGAAGCCGAAGAGCTTCACGTCCGGGTCACCGACGAAGGCCGCGAAGATGCCCATCGCATTGGAGCCGCCGCCGACGCATGCGCACACCGCGTCCGGCAGGCGACCGGCCTGCTCGAGGATCTGGGCGCGGGCCTCGTCGCCGATGACGCGCTGGAAACTGCGGACCATGGCCGGGAACGGGTGGGGACCTGCGACCGTGCCGATGAGGTAGTGGGTGGTCTCCACATTCGCGACCCAGTCGCGCACGGCCTCGTTCATCGCGTCCTTGAGGGTGCGGGTGCCGTTCGACACCGGGTGCACGGTGGCACCGAGGAGCTCCATGCGGGCGACGTTGAGCGCCTGCCGCTGCGTGTCCTCCTCGCCCATGTACACGACGCACTCGAGGTCGAGGAGTGCCGCGGCGGTCGCGGTCGCGACGCCGTGCTGACCGGCACCGGTCTCCGCGATGACGCGGGTCTTGCCCATGCGCTTGGCGAGGAGGGCCTGGCCGAGCACATTGTTGATCTTGTGGCTGCCCGTGTGGTTGAGGTCCTCGCGCTTGAGGAAGATGCGGGCCCCGCCGGCGTGCCGGGCGAAACGGGGCGCCTCGGTGAGGAGGCTGGGGCGACCGGTGTACTCGCGCTGGAGGCGGTCGAGTTCGGTGGTGAACTCCGGGTCCACGCGTGCCTTGAGCCAGGTCTCCTCGAGTTCGTCGAGGGCGGGCACGAGTGCCTCGGGGAAGAAACGACCCCCGAAGTCCCCGAAATAGGGACCCAGGGGTTCGCTCCCGGTGACCAGATAGTTCTCACTCATCGGTGGGAGTCCGTTCCTCCGGCCCGCCGGTGGCGGAGCCGGTGTCGAGAGGGTGGGGATCAGTGGGCGCCGGCGGTGCGGGCGCGCAGGGAGGTCGTGCCGGCGGCGGTGAATTCGGCAACGGCGTCGCGGGGCCGACCGCCGGTGACGAGGGCCTCGCCGACGAGCGCGAGGTGGGCCCCCTGTGCCGCGTACGCGGCGACGTCCTCGGCGCTCTTCACGCCCGACTCCCCCACGAGGGTGCGATCGGGCGGGCAGAGCCCCGCGAGCGGGGCGAACCGGGCGGTGTCGACCGTGAGGTCCTTGAGGTTCCGCGTGTTGACACCGACGAGGGGTGCGCCGAGGTCCACGGCGGCGGCGATCTCCTCGGGGGTGTGCGCCTCGACGAGGACCGCCATCCCGAGCGACTGCGCGAGTCCGTGGAACTCCTGCAGCTGGGCCGGGGACAGGGCCGCGACGATGAGGAGGACGATGTCCGCCCCGTGGGCCCGCGACTCGTGGATCTGGTAGTCGGTGACGACGAAGTCCTTGCGCAGCAGCGGGACGTCGACCGCGGCGCGGACGGCGTCGAGATCGGCGAGCGAACCGCCGAAGCGGCGCTCCTCCGTGAGGACGCTGATCGCCGCGGCACCTCCGGCGGCGTACGCGGCCGCCAGGGCTGCCGGGTCCGCGATGTCGGCGAGGGCACCGGCCGAGGGCGAGGCCCGCTTGACCTCGGCGATGATGCCGAAGGAGTCCGCGGGGCGCGGCAGGAACGGCCGGGCCGGCGCGGCATCCGCGGCACGGGCCCGGATGTCGGCGTCGGAGACGGCGGACCGGCGTCCCGAGAGGTCCTCGAGAACGCCGGTCACGATGCCGTCGAGCACGGTCATCAGTGGTGACCCGCGGGGGCGGGTGCGATCTTCCCGACGATCGCACCGACGATCGGGCCGCCGATCCAGCCGGCGAGTCCGGCGATCCAGACGACGAGCGGCAGGTCCATGAGGAACGCGACGGTGGCGATCGTCGATCCGAGAAGGATGATGAGGACGGTCGTCCACGCACCCGCCGAATTGCCGTGGCCGGGGTCCTGGACCGCGGCGTAGTCGATCGATCCACGATCGAGGTCGGGGGCGACGTTGCGGATGGTGATCTCGCTCATTGTTCTCCTTTGCACGAAAAGTCCACGGGTATTCTCTCACGAGCCGGAAGCGGAATTGCACACGGGTCACGGGCGGGACGCGAGCCGGCGCCACGGTCCGAGGACGGCCGCGGTGCAGCTCAGCTCGGGTCGTCGCCCCGGGACAGCGAGTCCCAGGCGCGGGTCGGATCGACGTCCTCACCCGGGTCGTCCTCCGGTCCGTTGCCCGGTCCGCCGGCGGCCGAGGTGTCGCGGTCGTAGCGCGAGACGTTCGCCTGCCAGGACCGACTCCCGAGCCCGACCCCGCTCGCGACGACGGCGCCGAGCACGCCGAGCACGATCCCGACGTACGGCCACGCGGTCGTGGCCTCGCCGGCGAGCACGTCGCCGAGGCCGACCGCCGCGTACCCGAGTGCCGCGAGCGCGGTGAGCCCGGTGATGACGAGGCGTCCGAGCTTCCCGAACATCACGAGGAGGAGCGCGGTGACGGCGACGACCGCCGCACACGCTGTGAGCACCGGACTCGTGGCGGTGTCCGAGGTGCCGACCTCCGCGGCGACCCCGGGGACCCCGGCGGCGGGGTTCGCCTCGGCGGGGATCCACGTCTGCGCGGAGACGATCCACATGAGCCCGGCGAGGGCGAGGAGGACGAGGACGGCGCGGGACCGGGTGAGGGTCATCGGGTCTCCCCCACGGACACCCGGTCGTCGGCACCCGGTGTCCGGAGCGTGTGCGCGGCGGCGGCCGCACGGAGGACCGCCGCGGCCTTGTTCTGGGTCTCGACGTACTCGGTCTCCGGCACCGAGTCCGCGACGATCCCGGCGCCCGCGGAGACGCTGATCGTGCCCGGGCGCATGATGCCCGTGCGGATCGCGATCGCGACGTCGAGGTCACCGGTGAAGGAGAGATACCCCACGACCCCGCCGTAGACCCCGCGCGCCACGGGTTCGAGCTCGTCGATGATCCGCAGGGCGCTCGGCTTCGGCGCACCCGAGAGCGTGCCGGCGGGGAAGGTCGCGGCGAGCACGTCGATCCCGTCGACGCCCGGGGCGAGTTCGCCCGTCACGCTCGAGACGATGTGCATGATGTGCGAGTACCGTTCGAGCTCCATGAACTCGGTGACGTCGACGGTGCCCGGGGTGCAGATCTTCGCGAGGTCGTTGCGGGCGAGGTCGACGAGCATGAGGTGCTCGGCGCGTTCCTTCTCGTCGGCGAGGAGTTCGTGCCCCAGCCGGACGTCGGACGCCGGGTCCTCCCCGCGCGGGCGGGACCCCGCGATCGGATGCGTGAGGACAGTGCCGTCGGTGACGGTGACGAGTGCCTCGGGCGAGGACCCGACGACGGTGAGCGGTCGACCGTCCGGGGTCGGGACGTCGAGGAGGTACATGTACGGGCTCGGGTTCGTCGCCCGGAGCATCCGGTAGACGTCGATCGGGGCGGCGTCGACCGGGGAGTCGAAACGCTGTCCGAGGACGACCTGGAAGATCTCGCCGTCGACGATGTCCCGCTGTGCGCGCTCGACGGAGGCGAGGTAGTCCTCCTTCGCGGTGCGCGGCTTCACCTCGGGTTCGAGCGGTGTGAACGTCGCGATCGTCGCGGGGGCGGGGGCGAGGAGGTCGGTGATCATCGCCTCGAGCCGGGCGACGCCCGACGCATGGGCCTCGTCGATCCCGGAGGCCTCACCGTTCATGTTGAAGACGTTCGCGACGAGTGTGAGTCGCGAGGTGTAGTGGTCGAAGATCGCGACGTCCCCGGGGATCGAGAGGCTGAGCTCGGGGACCCGGTCCTCCGGCAGCGGGCCGTGCCCGAGGCGCTCGAACCGGCGCACGATGTCCCACCCGAGGTACCCCACGAGCGAGGAGATCATGGGAGGCAGGTCCGAATCCGGTTTGTCGATCGCGAAGAGCTCGAGGACCGCACGTGCCGCCTCGAGGGGGTCACCGCTCGTCGGGGCGCCGACGGGCACCTCACCGATCCAGGCGACCTCGCCGCCGTCCTCGGTGAGAGTGGCGAGCGGGTTCCGGCCGATGAACGAGTACCGGTTCCACTTGCCCTCGGACGCGGACTCGAGGAGGAACGAACCGGGCGTGCCCTCCGCGAGCTTGCGGTAGACGCTCAGCGGCGTCTCGGAGTCGGCGAGCACCGTCGTCCACACGGGGACGAGACGGTGCTCGGCCCCGAGTGCACGGAACTCCTCACGGCTCGGTGTGCAGTCCATCGAGGTCCCTTCCGGTGAAGCAGGTCGTCGTGTTCGTGTGGCAGGCCGGACCGGTCTGGTCGACCTCCATGAGGAGGGTGTCCCCGTCGCAGTCGAGGGCGATCCGGCGCACGTGCTGGACGTTCCCCGAGGTCTCCCCCTTCACCCAGTACTCCCGGCGCGACCGCGACCAGTAGGTCGCCCTGCCGGTGGCGAGCGACCGGGAGAGGGCCTCCTCGTCCATCCACGCGAGCATGAGCACCTCGCGGGTCGTCGCCTCCTGGACGACGACGGGGACGAGTCCTGCCTCGTTCGTCCGGAGCTTCTCCGAGATCGCGGGATCGAGCATCAGCGGACCTCGAATCCCTCGGCCCGGAGTGCGTCCTTGACGTCACCGACGGTGAACTGCCCGAAGTGGAAGACGCTCGCGGCGAGCACGGCGTCCGCGCCGGCGCGCACGGCCGGTGCGAAGTGGTCGACCGCGCCGGCTCCGCCCGAGGCGATGAGTGGAACGTCGACGGCCGCCCGCGCGGCCCGGATGAGTTCGAGGTCGAACCCGGCCTTCGTCCCGTCGGCGTCGACGCTGTTGAGGAGGATCTCCCCCGCCCCGAGCTCCGCGGCCCGTGCGGTCCACTCGATCGCGTCGATCCCGGTGCCGCGGCGCCCACCGTGGGTCGTCACCTCGAAACCGGAGGGCGTTGGCCGCTCGCCGGCCGGCACGCGCCGGGCGTCGAGGGAGAGCACGAGCACCTGATTGCCGAACCGCCGGGCGATCTCGGTGATGAGGTCCGGGCGGGCGACGGCAGCGGTGTTGACGCCGACCTTGTCGGCACCGGCGCGCAGGAGGCGGTCGACGTCGTCGGCCGAACGCACTCCCCCACCGACCGTGAGCGGGATGAAGACCTGCTCGGCACAGTGCGCGACCATGTCGTAGGTCGTCGCCCGGTCCGAGCTCGAGGCGGTGATGTCGAGGAAGGTGAGCTCGTCCGCCCCCTCCGCGTCGTAGCGCCGGGCGAGCTCGACCGGATCACCGGCGTCCCGGAGCCCCTCGAAGTTCACGCCCTTGACCACGCGGCCGGCGTCGACGTCGAGGCACGGAATGACGCGTACCGCCACTGTCATGTGTTCTTCTCTCCTGCTGTTCGTGGGGCTCGGCAGCGCCGGACCCGTGAGTGTGACCGCCGGACGGGACGGATCCTGGCCGGTTCCGGGAGTCAGAGCCCGAGGCGCCGGTAACGGTCGATCCGCGAGTGCCACCGACGCGTGGCGGGCTCGCGCATGAGCTGGATGATCTCGTGTTCGAGGGTAGCGGAGACGCGCTTGACGAACTCCACCGGCTCCGCGGCCGCATCGGGACGTTCCGCGACGATCCGGTCGACGATCCCGCCGCGTTCGAGTGCCTCCGCCTGGACCCCCTGCTCCTGAGCCATCTGTGCGGCGTGCGCTGTGTCCCGGTACACGATCGCCGAGGCGCCCTCCGGCGGCAACGGCGACAACCAGCCGTTCTCCGCCGAGAGCACCCGGTCCGCCGGCACGAGGGCGAGGGCACCGCCACCGGTCCCCTCCCCGAGGATGACGGACACCGTCGGTGCCCGGAGCGTGATGAGGTCGGCGAGGGACCGGGCGATCTCCCCGGCCATGCCGCCCTCCTCCGCCTGCTTCGAGAGCGCCGCACCCGGGGTGTCGATGACGGTGACGAGCGGGATGCCGAGCTCGCCGGACAGGCGCATGCCGCGGCGTGCCTCGCGGAGCGCCGCCGGTCCCATCGGTTCGCCCGTGCGCTGCCGGTACCGGTCCTGGCCGAGGAGGATGCACGGTGCGGTGCCGAACCGGGCGATCGCCAACAACAGGCCGGCGTCCTTCTCGCCCTGTCCCGTGCCACTCAGCGGCAGGACGGCGTTCGCGCCGTGCCGGAGCAGTTCCCGCACGCCGGGTCGAGCCGGATTGCGGGAGGCCGTGATGATGTCCCATGCGACGGTGTCCCGCGGAGCCGGATCCGGACGGGTGTCGGGGTCCGGCACCGGCTGCGGCATCTCCCGGGCACCCATGAGGACGTCGAGGACCTTCGTCACCGTCTCGCTGATCCGCTCCGGGCCGATGACGGCGTCGATGACGCCCTTGCGGTGGAGGTTCTCCCCCGTCTGCACACCCTCGGGGAACGGGTGGCCGTAGAGCTGTTCGTAGACGCGCGGGCCGAGGAAGCCGATGAGGGCATCGGGTTCGGCGACGGTGACGTGCCCGAGTGATCCCCAGGAGGCGAACACACCGCCGGTCGTCGGATGGCGCAGGTACACGAGGAAGGGCAGGCCTGCCTCGCGGTGCGCCATGACGGCCGCGGTGATCTTCACCATCGAGAGGAACGCGACGGTGCCCTCCTGCATGCGGGTCCCACCGGAGGCGGGGCCGGCGAGGAGGGGCAGCCCCTCGGCGGTGGCCCGTTCGATCGCGGCGACGAGTCGTTCCGCGGCCGCGACGCCGATCGAGCCGGCGAGGAACCGGAACTCGCACGCGATGATCGCGACCCGCCGACCGCCGACCGTTCCGGCCCCGGTGACGACCGCCTCGTCGACGCCGGACTTCTCCCGGGCGCCGGCGAGTTCGGCCGCGTAGTCGTCGGAGATCCCGCCGGCCGGTTCCACCGGGGTGGTGTCCCAGGACTCGAAGGTCCCCGGGTCGACGACGAGATCGATGAGCCCGGCTGCGTCGAGACGGCGTGCCATCAGTCCTCCAGCCAGGAACGGATGACGGCCTCGTGCTCGCCGAGGAGCGGCGGCGCGGCGTGCTGGGTCACGGTCGTCTCCCGTTCCCCGGAGGCGTCGACGTCGAAGAAGCGCAACGGCGAACCCGGCAGATCGACCTCGCCGAGAACGGGGTGGTCGACGGAGACCTTGAGGCCCTGCGAGAGCGCCTGCTCCCAGTCGTAGACCTGCTGGAGGGTCCGGACGATCCCGCCGGGGATCCCTGCGGTCTCGAGCTTCTCGAGCAGCGCTTCGGGCTCGTAGGCGCTGAAGGCGTCCTCGATCGCGGCGGTGACCTGCGGGCGGTTCTCCACGCGTGCGGAGTTCGTCTCCATGCCCGGCGCGGACGGGTCGAGGTCGAAGGCGGCACAGAACCTCTGCCACAGTTTCTCGTTGCCGACCGAGATCTGCACGGCTCCCCCGCGGCACCGGAACATGCCGTAGGGCGAGAGCGAGGGATGGTGGTTGCCACCGGGCTGCGGGTCCTCGCCCGCGATCGTCGCGCGGGTCCCCTGGAACGCGTGGACGCCGACCATGCCGGCGATGAGCGAGGTGCGGACCACCTTGCCGCGGCCGGTGCGTTCGCGTTCGAGGAGCGCAGCGAGCACGCCCACGACACCGTGGATGCCGCCGAGCAGGTCCGCGATCGGCACGCCCACCTTGTTGAAGTCACCGGGGCCGGATCCGGTGAGGGACATGAGGCCGGCCTCGCCCTGGGCGATCTGGTCGTAGCCGGCACGCGCGGCCTCCGGACCGTCGTGGCCGAATCCGGTGATCGAGAGGATCACGAGGCGCGGGTTGATCTCGCTGCAGCGGGCGGTGGAGAAGCCCAGGCGGTCGAGAACACCGCCACGGAAGTTCTCGACGAGGATGTCGGCCCGGGCGATGAGCTTCTCGAGGGTCTCGCGGCCGTCGTCGCTCTTGAGGTCGAGGGCGATGGACTCCTTGTTGCGGTTGCACGAGAAGAAGTACGTGGCCTGCGGGTCGTCCTCCGGACCCACGAAGGGCGGGCCCCACGACCGGGTGTCGTCGCCGGCCGTCGGGTTCTCCACCTTGATGACACGGGCTCCGAGGTCGCCGAACATCTGACCGGCGTGGGGACCGGCGAGAGCACGGGAGAGGTCGACCACGGTGTATCCGTGGAGGGCGCCTGCGGAGCGGGGATTCTCGGGAAGTCGGGACATCTGCTGACCTTCGAACGGCGGAGGGGGACGGTGTTCGGCACTCGCACGTCCGGGGGCTGTGGCGGGACGCCTCGGCCGCAGGGCCTCATTCACCCCACGGATCGGGCTCCTCGGGCGCGGTGCCGAAGTCGTCCACGAGTCTACGCAATCGATCACAGGCCGCGAATGCGCTCTCGCCGTCGGTCGCCTGGATCGCCATGACGGGGTGCGTCGACCCGTCGGACAGGTCGAGGAAGGGCCAGGCGTCGCCGGCCGGGACGGAGAACGAGACCGTGAGGATCTGCGGCCAGGCGAACTCCCGCGTGCCGAAGAAATTGTGCACCCGGAGTCCTGCGGGTGTGGCGATCGCACGGATGCGCGCGAACCGGAGCAGGACGGCGGAGATCCCGGCCCCGATGCCGACGAGCCAGATGTTGTCCCGCCACCGCCAGTGCGACCACCCGCTCTCGGTGAGACCCCAGGCGAGGACGAGGAACGACACGAGCACGCACCCCGCGAGCGTGAGAGTGACCCGCCGCAGCATGCGCGGTCGGAAGACCACGCGGTCCGGACTCGGGGTGCGCGTCGTCGCCGACCTCCTCACATGCGGCAGGACGCGACTGCGGTCACGAGGATCGCCCGTGCCCCGGCGTCGTAGAGACGGTCCATGATGCGGTGGGAGTCCTTCGCATTCACGAGCGCACGGACCGCCTTCCACTGCGGGTCCTGCATGTCGGAGACGGTCGGGCTCTCGAAGCCCGGGGTGAGTGCGATCGCAATCTCGAGGTCCTCGACCCGGATGTCGTAGTCGATGAGCACGTAGTCGCGGGCGACCATGACGCTCTCGAGGCGGCGCAGCAGGACATCGGCCCCGGCGGGCACGCCGTCGTGGGCGATGACGACACCCTCGGACTCGAGGATCGGCTCCCCGAAGGTCTCGAGGCCCGCGAGGCGCAGGGTGGTCCCGGTCTCGACGACATCGGCGATCGCGTCCGCGACCCCGAGCTCGATCGAGACCTCGACGGCCCCGTCGAGCTTCACCGCCGTCGCGGAGATGCCGCGCCGCTCGAGATCGGCCTCGACGAGCTTCGGATAGCTCGTCGCGATCGTCTTCCCCTGGAGCTGCGACGGGTCCGTGAACACGCCGTCCGGCCCCGCGTAGTGGAACCGGGACTTCCCGAACCCGAGCGGGAGGAGCTCGACGGCCTCGGCCCCGGACTCCTGGAGGAGGTCACGGCCGGTGATGCCGATGTCGAGGATGCCGCGGCCGATGTAGATCGCGATGTCGCGCGGGCGGAGGTAGAAGAACTCGATGTCGTTCTCGATGTCGCGATGGACGAGGGTCTTCGACGAGGAGCGCAGAGAGTAGCCGGCCTCCCGGAGCATGGTGGTGGCGGCTTCGGACAGGGCGCCCTTGTTGGGGACGGCGACACGCAGCATGGTGCGACCTCGGTCTTTCGCGGATATTCGGTGGGGGTGAGGGAATGTGGTGCTCGGGTCGTGCGGTGCACAGCGCTCGACGGGCACGGAGTCCGACGGTGCGCGGCGCGCAGCTTCCGTCAGAGCCTGGCGTAGACGTCCTCGAGGGTGAGGCCCCGGGCGATCATCATGACCTGGAGGTGGTAGAGCGCCTGGGAGATCTCACCGGCGAGCTCCTCGTCGGATTCGTACTCGGCGGCCATCCACACCTCTGCGGCCTCCTCGACGACCTTCTTGCCGATCTGATGGACCCCGGCGTCGAGTTCCGCCACGGTCTTCGAACCCTCGGGGCGCAGTCGGGCCTTCTCGGAGAGTTCGTGGTAGAGGTCGTCGAAAGTCTTCACGAGCGTCAAGGGTATTACACGTGCGGACCCGCGCCCCTCCCGGGTTCACGCCCCGGACACCGAGGAGACGAGCGTCACAGGACGTCGGATGCCGGGGCCGCCGGATGCGATACCCGCTGCCGCGAGCGCTTGGCCCAGTCGACGATCCCGACGATCACCATGACGAAGAAGATGCCGTAGACGATTCCGGAGAACACGAGTCCGCCCATGATCGCGAGGGGGATGCCGACGAGGTCGACCGCGAGCCACACGAACCAGAACTCGACGATCGCCCGCCCCTGGGCGTACATCGCGACGAGGGATCCGATGAAGATGTACGCGTCCGGATAGGGGTTCCACGACCACCCGCCGAGGGCGAGGACGAAACCGAACCCGGCCGTCCCGACGGCGAGGACGGCCACGAGAAGCAGACGCTCCTTCCAGGTCGCCCACCGGATGGTGATCTCCCCGGCCTCCTCACGGGCCCTCTTCCACTGGGTCCACCCCCACACGGCGGCGGCGATGATGACGATCTGTCGCGCGGCGTTGCCGCCGAGCCCCGCGGAGACGCTCGCGGAGAACAGGAGCACCGAGCCGAGGATCTGGACCGGCCACGAGAGGACGTTGCGCCGCAGCGCGAGGAACACCGTGGCGATCGCACAGACATTGCCGACGAAGTCGGACCACGGGACGGGTTTGCCGAAGATCTCGAACACGGGGGTGTTGAGCCACTGGAGGAACTCCACAGAACGCCTTTCTCGCGGTTCTCGATGCCGACTGCGGGGCCGGGTTCAGTGCTGGTGGCCGCCGGCGAGGGACCGGAGTTCGTCGATCGCGGCCGCGGGGTTCTCCGCGCCGTAGACCGCGGACCCGGCGACGAGGACGTTCGCTCCCGCGTCGACCACCCGTTCGACGGTCTTCGCGGACACACCGCCGTCGACCTGGAGCTTGATGTCGAGTCCGGCCTCGGAGATCGCGGCGCGGGCCCGGCGGATCTTCGGCAGGCACACGTCGAGGAACGACTGGCCGCCGAAACCGGGTTCGACGGTCATGATGAGGATCTGGTCGAACTCCGGCAGGAGGTCGATGAACGGTTCGATCGGGGTGGCCGGCTTGAGCGCGATCGAGGCCTTCGCCCCGAGACGACGCAGTTCGCGGGCGAGGCGGACGGGTGCTGCTGCGGCCTCGGCGTGGAACGTCACGGACTCACAGCCCATCTCCGCGTACACGGGAGCGTGGACGTCGGCGTCCGCGATCATGAGGTGCGCGTCGATCGGCACCGGCGAGACCGCCCGAATGCGTTCGACCACGGGCGGACCGAAGGTGAGGTTCGGCACGAAGTGGTTGTCCATGACGTCCACATGGGCCATATCGGCGTTCGCGATGCGTGCGAGTTCCCCGCGGAAGTCCGCGAAGTCGCACGACAGGATGCTCGGGTTGATCTCGATTGCGCTCACGGGTGAATTCTACGCGCAGCACGGACCGGCCGGAGTCGGCGGGGCCGGAGTACGCAGCGGCGGTCAGTGCACCTTCCGCAGAAGTGCGAGGAACATCCCGTCCGTGTCGTGCCGGTCGGGCCACAACTGGACGCAGGTGCCGCCGGCGACCTCGGCCGAGGCGAATCGGGCGGCATCGGTCCCGGTGATCCCGGCGAGCACCGCGGGAGCGTCGAGCACCTCGAGCCCGCCGAGCCGGTCGACGGCCTCCCGGATCACGCCGAGGGTCTCCTCCGCGTGCGGCGAGCACGTCGTGTACGCGAGCACTCCCCCGACCGCGAGCGAGTCCCAGGCCGAGGCGAGGAGTGCCCGCTGCACCGGGGCGAGGTCCGTGACGTCGCTCGGTTTCCTGCGCCACCGGGCCTCCGGCCTGCGCCGCAGCGCCCCGAGGCCGGAGCAGGGCACGTCGACGAGCACGCGGGCGAACGCGCCCGGGTGCGCATGACCGAACTCCCGCCCGTCGGCGGCGTGGACCTCGACCGCGTCCGCGAAGACCCGCGTGGAGTCCTCGACGAGGTGCGCCCGGTGGGCCGAGGCGTCGGTCGCGACGACCTGCACCCCTCCCCCGGTCTCCCGTGCCCTCGCCGCGAGCACAGAGGTCTTGCCGCCCGGCCCGGCGCACATGTCGAACCACGGCAGGCCGCGGAGATCCGCCGCCGAGGCGGGGTCCCCAGGGGTGCCGAGCGGCGCCTCGGCGAGAGCGAGGGCGACGAGCTGGGAGCCCTCGTCCTGCACCCGGGCGGTGCCCTCCCGCACGGCGGGCACCGCGAGCGGGTTCCCGCCGTCGAGATGGACGCCGTACGGCGACAGGGGCGTCGGGGTGCCGAACTCCTGCGCGATGGAATCCCGGTCCGCGACCCCCGGCAGGGCGGTCACACACACCCGGGCCGGAGTGTTGTCCGCCGCGAGGAGCGCCTCGATGTCCTCCGGGTCGCGGCCGTGGGCGGCGAGGGCCTCCCGGAGTGCCCGGACGGTCCACGCCGGGTGCGAGGTGCGGACCTCGAGGGTGTGGGCCTCGTCCGCGTCCGCCGTGAGGAGTGCGATCCACTCCTCACGGCTGCGTTCGGAGACCCGCCGGAGCACCGCATTGGTGAAGCCGGCGGCGCGCGGTTGGACCTTCTTCACGAGGGCGACGGTCTCGGAGACCGCGGCGTGATCGGCGGTGCGCATTCCGAGGATCTGGTGGGTACCGAGCCGCATCGCCGCGAGGGCACGGATATCGATCCGCGCGACGGGTCGGCTCGCGGCGTGGGCGATGACGGCGTCGTAGAGGCCGAGTCCGCGCAGGGTGCCGTAGGTGAGTTCGGTCGCGAGGGCGGCCTCGGGCCCGGAGACCCCGGCTTTCGCGAGGGCCCCGGGGAGGAGGAGATTCGCGTAGGCGTCGTTCGCCGCGACGTCGTGGAGGACCTGCCACGCGAGCCTGCGCGGGTTCGGCCGGCCCTGGGGTCGCGCGGTACCGGGCGTCCCCGGGGTGCCGGCTTTCCGGGGACGCCGTGGGCGGCGGGAGAACTCGCTCATGCGCCGGCCCCGTCCCCGTCGGCGTCGACGGCGTCGAAGGTGACGGCCCCGTATCCCCGGAGGAACGCTTCCGCGTCCATCCAGGGTTTGCCGAAGGGCTGGATCCGCTCGACGGTCACTGCACCGTCCGCGGTGCCGATGAGGACGCACGACTCCCCGGCGACCGTCCCGGTGGCAACCGTGCCGACGCCCGGTGAGGGTGCACCCGGTGCGGTGCGGATCCCGGCGAGTTTCGTGCGGGCGCCGCCGAGGAGGGCCCAGGCGCCGGGTGCCGGTGAGACGCCGCGGGCGTGGGCGGACACCACGGCAGCGGGGCGGGCGAAGTCGAGTCGTGCCTCCGCAGTCGTGATCTTCTCCGCGTGCGTGCCCTCCGCCGGCTGCGCCGTGTACGCGGCGGTACCGGCGGCGACGGCGTCGAGAGCCGCGACGAGTTCCGCGGCACCGTCCCGTGCAAAGCGCTCGAGTGCCTCTCCCGCGTCGATCTCGGGGAGTGCGAAGGGCGTGCTGCGGACGATGTCGCCGGTGTCCATCCCGGTGTCGAGGCGGAACACCGTGACCCCGGATTCCTCCTGCCCGGCCATGATCGCCCGTTGGAGCGGTGCGGCTCCCCGCCAGTGCGGCAGGAGCGAGAAGTGCAGGTTGAACCAGCCGTGACGGGCCGCGGCGAGGGCCCGGGGACCGGCGAGTGCGCCGTAGGCGACGACCGCCACGGCGTCGGGCTCGAGGGACTCGATCTCCGTGAGGACGTCCCCGCGGAGGCGGTCGGCCTCGAGGACCGGGAGGCCGACCTCGAGTGCGCGTGCCTTCACCGGACTCGGGGTGAGGACCCGCTTGCGGCCGACGGGTGCATCGGGACGGGTGAGAACGGCGAGGACCTCGTGGTCGGAGGCGAGCAGGGCATCGAGTGAGGGAACGGCCACGGCAGGGGTTCCGGCGAAGAGGAGGCGCACGGCGTTCAAGTCTACTCGCCGGGGATCCGGAGTGCCGGGGTCAGAGGGCGTCGGGGTCGTCGATGCGCACGTGCACGCGACCGGCCTGTCGCATCGACCGGGAGACGACCTCGGCGGCGAACCGGCGGGTGACGGACGGGCCCTCGGCGATCGTGAACGAGAGGACGAGCGAATAGGGGTCGTCGGTCTCGAGGAGCGGGGTGAGGGCCCCGGCCTCCGAGACGGCCGCGAGGACCTCGTCGACGTCCGAGCGCTCACCCGTGAGGACGGCGGTGCGGGTGGCCGGCGGCAGGCCGAGGAGCGTGCGGTCGTGCACCTGCTCCCGGGCCCACGGGATCGGTTCGAACCGGCTCACGACCTTCTGCACCGCGGGATCCTCGTCGAGGAGGAGAACACGCCCGCCGGCCGCGGACGACCGCACGAGGCTCGCGGCGCGCAACCTCCGCGAGATCGCGGCGTCGGTCGCCCGCAGGTGCGGGCCCGGCCACAGGGTGTCGAGGAGGAGACCGACCGCATAACCGCCCGCGGCGTACGGTTCCGCGCCCGTGGTCGCGACGACGATCGACGGTTCGGGCGGCACCGTCTGCAGTACGTGGTGCCCTCCCGACCGGCGGACCGGGACGCCCGGGAACGCCCGTCCGAGTTCCTCGTGGATCTTCTCGAGCCCGTCGACGACCGAGCGCACGGCCGAGTGCCCGCATTCCGCGCACCGGAAGTCGGGACTGCGATGTCCGCACGACCGGCAGGCGAAGGGACCGAGGAGCGAGGCCGCGGTGAACCTGTCGCCGCACGCGGGGCACCGCGCGATCTCCCGGCACCGTGCGCACGCGATGACGGGGAGGTATCCCGCCCGGGGCACCTGGACGAGGACGGGACCGACGGCGGGCGTCCGCCGCGTCCGGCCGAGGGCGGCGCGGACGAGTTCGAAGGCCCGCCCGGGGATCCGTCCCCGGAGGTCCGGTGCGTCCTCGTCCGGCACGAGGACGACGGGGGCCGAGGCGCGCCGCTGGTCGCGGGGCACCGTGATCTCCCCCGCCCACCCGAGGTCGACGAGCCGCTGCACGTCGACGCTCCGTCCGTGATCGAGGAGGAGGACGGCGCTGCGCTGTTGCTGGGCCCGGGTGAGGAGCACCTGGCGGGCGTGCGGATACGGACTGCGGCGCTCGAGGTAGGAGTCGTTGTCGTCGTCGAAGCAGATGAGGAGGCCGGGGTCGACGAGCGGGGCGAAGGCGGCGGCGCGCGTCCCGATGACGAGCCGGGCCCGGCCGGTGAGGACCCGGACCCAGTCCGTCCACCGGGCCGCCGGTTCCTGGTCCGCGGTGAGCACGGCGGTGTGTTCCCGCAGGCCCTCGACCGCGTCGAGGTGCGCGAGGACGAGTTCGAGCTCGCGGTAGTCGGGCACGAGCCACAGCACCGAGAGATCCTGGGCGAGAGCGGTCGTCGCGGCGCGGAGACCGAGGTGCACCCACCCGGTGCCCGGCCGGGAGCCGGGAACGACGGCCATCGCCGCCCGCGGGCCGTGCGCGGTCGGCGGTGTCCCGGGCTCGACGTCGCCACCCCAGCTCCCGAGGGCGTGGAGCCAGTCGTGGAAGTCCGGTGGCTCGTCCGGTGAGGCGGTGAGGGCGAGACCGCCGAACACCTCGGCGGCGGTGACGGAGGCCTCGGGAAGGCGCAGAGCCGTGGTCTCCGCCTTCGCGTGCCGCGGGGGCACCGCGAGCCGAAGAACATCCGGGAGGGTGCCGGCGTATCGGGCCGCGACCTCCTCGCAGAGCGTCCGGAGGGAGGGCGTGAGGACCTCGAGGGTGGAGACGACCCGTTCGATCGGCGCGAGTTCCCCGACGTGGTCGGTGCGGTCCTTCCGGGCGAGGACGAATCCGGAGATGAGGCGCCCGGCGAACCGCACCCGCACCCGAACGCCCGGGCGGGTCTTCGCGTCGAGGGTCTCGGGCACCGCGTAGTCGAAGGCCCGCGCGAGGTGCGGAAGTTCGGTCTCGACGAGGACCGCGGCAATCGGATCCTCCGATGCGGGCGTCACTCCCCCACGGACCCGGAGGGTGCCGTCGTCCGGGACCTCCGGCTCCTCGGGACCGAGGTCCCCGAGCAGGCTGGGGTGGTCGATCACCCGATCGCGGCGAGCAGCGCCTCGGCGCGGTCGGTGCGCTCCCACGTGAAGGCGTCGCCGGTCCGGCCGAAGTGGCCGTAGGCGGCGGTCTGCCCGTACCGGGGACGCAGCAGGTCGAGGTCGCGGATGATCATCGCGGGCCGGAGGTCGAAGACCTCGCGGATGGCAGCGGTGATGCGCTCGCGCGGGGCCTTCTCGGTGCCGAAGGTGTCGACGTAGAGACCCACCGGGCTGCTCTTTCCGATCGCATAGGCCACCTGGACCTCGGCCCGGTCGGCGAGGCCGGCGGCGACGACGTTCTTCGCGACCCAGCGCATCGCATAGGCGGCGGAGCGGTCGACCTTCGAGGGGTCCTTGCCGGAGAAGGCGCCGCCGCCGTGCCGGGCGAATCCGCCGTAGGTGTCGACGATGATCTTGCGGCCGGTGAGCCCGGCGTCCCCCATGGGGCCGCCCGTGACGAACTGTCCGGCCGGGTTCATGTAGAACTTCGTGTCCGAGAGGTCGAGGCCGGTCGACTCGAGGATCGGCAGGGCCACCTCGGACCGGAGGGCCTCGCGGAGGTCGTCGAGCCCGATCTCGCGCTCGTGCTGGCTGGAGACGACGACGGCCTCGACGGTACGGGGGACGTCGTTCTCGTCGTAGCCGATCGTCACCTGGGTCTTGCCGTCGGGGCGGAGGAACGGCAGTTCACCGGACTTGCGGACCTCGCTGAGACGTTCGGCCATCCGGTGCGCGAGGTGGATGGGCAGCGGCATGAGTTCCGCGGTCGAGTTGTCCGCGTAGCCGAACATGAGGCCCTGGTCGCCCGCGCCGAGTTCGTGGCCGGCGTGGTCGTCGCCCTGGGTGCCCTCACGGCGTTCGAGCGAGTTCGTCACTCCCGCGTGGATGTCGTTCGACTGCGAGCCGATCGAGACGGACACACCGCAGGAATTGCCGTCGAAGCCCTTGTCGGAGGAGTCGTAGCCGATCTCCGTGATGGTCTTCCGGACGAGCTGCGCGACGTCCGAGTAACCCTCGGTCCGCACCTCACCGGCGACATGGACGAGACCGGTCGTCACCATGGTCTCCACCGCCACCTTGGCGTCCGCCTGCTGACCGAGGATGTCGTCGAGGATCGCGTCCGAGATCTGGTCGCAGATCTTGTCGGGGTGTCCCTCGGTGACGGATTCCGAGGTGAAGAGGCGCAGATTCGTTGAAGTCACCGGCTCATCCTATCGACGCGCACGGACACACCGGCCCGTCACCGCACCCTCATGACGTTCTGTGACATGCGAGACGGACCACAGTCCGCGTAGCTGTGACGTTCCGTGACTCGGTAGTGAGGTGGCGGTGTGGCGTCGGCGGGTGAGGTCACGCGAGGAGAGCGGCCGCGGCCGTGAGGATCTCGCGGGAGACCGCGTCCTTCGTTCCCGAGGCGCGCGCCACCTCGGCGACCGTGTCACCGGACACCGGGTCCTCCGAACGCCGGTACACGACAACGGAGTTGTCCTCCGTGCCGAACGCCCTGCCCGCGGAGACGTCGTTGAGCACGAGGAGATCGCAACCCTTGCGGAGGATCTTCGCGCGGGCGAGGTCCTCCGGGGTCGCGTCCGCGCTCCCGGTCTCCGCGGCGAAGCCGACGATGATCTGACCGTCCGCACGGCCGGCCACGAGTCCCTTGAGGACGTCCGGGTTCTGGACGAGTTCGAGGACGAGCCCGGCGTCCCCGGACTTCTTCATCTTGTGGGTCGCGACCTCGGCCGGGCGGTAATCGGCGACCGCGGCGGTCATGATCACGAGGTCCGCGTCAGGTTGCCGGGACACGAGCGAGTCCTGCAACTGCGCCGTCGTCTCCACCGGCACGACCTCGACGGAGGGATCGTCCGCGACCGGAGCGAGGACGGCGGACTCGACGTTCGCGGCGACGAGGGTGACGTGGGCACCGGCGGCCGAGGCGGCGGCGGCGAGGGCGACGCCCTGCTTCCCGGAGGACCGGTTGCCGAGGAACCGAACCGGGTCGAGAGGTTCCCGGGTGCCGCCGGCACTCAGGAGGACGTGACGGCCCGTGAGGAGGAGGGGCGCCTCGGGAGAGGAGCCGTCCGCGGGACAGGAACCGGCTCCCGACTGCGAGCGGTCGAGGACCGCGAGTGCGTATTCGACGATCTCCGCGGGTTCGGGCAGACGCCCGGGGCCGGAGTCCGGCCCGGTGAGACGCCCGACGGCCGGTTCCATCACGTGGTGGCCGCGGGCCCGGAGGGTGGCGACGTTGTCGACGGTCGCCGGGTGCTGCCACATCTCGGTGTGCATCGCGGGGACGAACACGACGGGCGCGGTGGTGGTGAGGAGGGTCGCCCCGAGGAGGTCCCCGGCGAGGCCGGCGCGGGCCTTCGCGAGGACGTCCGCGGTAGCGGGGGCGACGAGGACGAGGTCGGCGGTCTGCCCGATCCGGACGTGCTCGACCTCGTCGACCCGCTCGAACACGGTGGTCTGGACGGGTTTCCCGCTCAGGGCCTCCCAGGTCGCGGCCCCGACGAATTCGAGTGAGGCGACGGTCGGGACCACGCGCACGGCGTGGCCCCGGGCTCGGAGATCACGGACGACGTGACAGGCCTTGTAGGCGGCGATCCCGCCCGATACCCCGAGAACGATGTTCACTGCTCGAACGGCACTTCCGTTTCGAAGCCGTAGTCCTCGGCGACGGGAGCCGCGAAGTCGGACTCACGCGGTTCGCGGATGAGGATCTTGCCGTCGTGGACCTCGCGCATCGCGATGGACAGCGGCTTCTCGTTCGGTTCCGGGGTGACGAGCGGTCCGACGTTCTCGAGCAGTCCGTCCTGGAGCTGTGCGTAGTACGCGTTGATCTGACGGGCACGCCGCGACGCCTGGATGACGAGCTCGTACTTGGAATCCGCTCGTTCGAGCAGTTCGTCGATCGGCGGGTAGGTGACGCCTTCGGGCTGAGTGGACACGCGGTCTCCCCTGTTGTAGCGAGTGGTCGGGATCCTCCGGACCCCGATTCAGGTCGTTCAGTGCAGTTCGCTGAGTACAGTTCACTGGGTGCAGTTCACTGAGTGCAACTCACTGGGTGCACGCCGGACGGTGACGCACACCGGATGGGTGCGTCGCTCAGGCGACGGACAATCCCATCAATCGTACTAGTTCCTCCGCCGCGGCACGAACGTCGTGGTTGACGACGGTGTGGTCGAACTCGGGTTCGCACGCGAGCTCGACCTTCGCGGTCTCGAGGCGGCGGGCCTGTTCCTCGGCGCTCTCGGTGCCGCGGCCGATGAGGCGGCGGACCAGTTCGTCCCAGCTCGGCGGGGCGAGGAACACGAAGCGCGCCTCGGGCATCGCCGCGCGGACCTGGCGCGCTCCCTGGAGGTCGATCTCGACGAGCGGCGCGAGCCCCTGTGCGAGTGCCTCGAGAACCGGGGCGCGCAGGGTGCCGTACCGGTACTTGCCGTGCACGGTCGCGTACTCGAGCATCTCACCGGCGGCGATGAGCTCGTCGAACTCCTCCTCGGTCCGGAAGAGGTAGTGCACGCCCTCGATCTCGCCGGGCCGCGGGGGCCGGGTCGTCGCGGAGACGGAGAACCACACCTGCGGGAAGTGCTCCCGGATGTAGGCACTCACGGTGCCCTTGCCGACGGCGGTGGGCCCGGCGAGAACGGTGAGGACGGAATTCTGTGCTGTGTGTGACGTCACTGAGTGTCGAACTTCTCCAGGAGTGCTGCCCGTTGGTGGATACCGAGGCCCTTGAGCCGTCGGGACTCCGCGATCCCGATCTCCTCCATGAGGGATCCGGCGCGGCGGTCACCGACTCCGGGCAGCGACCGCAGCAGGTCGTGCACCTTCATCTTGCTCACGGCCTCGTCGGTGCTCGCTGTCTCGAGCACCTCTGACAAGGTGGTCGTCCCCGCTTTGAGCGCGGCCTTCACTTCTGCGCGAGCCTGCCGTGCCTTGAACGCCTTGTCCAGGGCGGCGGACCGTTGTTCCGGCGTCAGTGGTTCGAGTGCCACGTCGTCTCCTCACGATGAGAGATGTTTCCCACAGGAAGTGTTGTCCGTGGGGAAGCTGCCCTCAGTGTAGGCCCGAAGCCCGGAGGAGAACACCGGTCGTACGCGTGATTTCCGAGGTCATGGCCTCGGTGGACGGCCCGTTCGAGAGGATCGACCGAGAGGCGTTGACGAGCACCCGGCGGGACCGCCAGCTCTCGCCGAACACGGTCTCCAGATCCTCCACGGTGCCGCCCTGCGCACCGAAGCCGGGGGCGAGGACGGGGCACCCGAGCATGCCCAGATCGATCCCGAGGCGCGCCGCGGCATCGCCGATCGTCACACCGACGACGAGCCCGGCCCGCGGGGAGCCGACCTCGGCGTTGAACCTTTCGACTCCGACGGCCATCTCCGCGGCCACCGGCAGCCCCGCGGTCGTGACCGCGTGCTGGACCTGCGGTCCGTCGGGGTTGCTCGTGAGCGCGAGGACGAAGATCCCCGTACCGAACTCCCGCGCCGCGTCGAACGCCGGCGCGAGCGACCCGAACCCGAGGTACGGCGAGAGCGTCACGGCGTCCGCCGCGAGCGGGGAGGACGGATCCATGTACGCCTGCGCGTAACCGGCCATCGTCGAGCCGATGTCTCCGCGTTTGACGTCGAGGACCGTGAGGAGCCCGGCCGCGTTCGCGGCGGCGAGAGTCTCCTCGAGGACCGCGACACCGCGGGAACCGAAGCGCTCGTAGAACGCCGACTGCGGCTTCACGAGGCGCACCGGACTCGCCGCGCACGCCTCGATCACGGCGAGGGAGAACTCCCGGGCACTCTCGGCGGTGTCCGGCAGACCCCACGCGGCCAGGAGTGCCGCGTGGGGGTCGATGCCGACGCACAGCGGTGACTGCGCGGCGGCCTCCTGCCAGAGCGTGCCGAAGTCCTGTTCGGCGGTGACGAGCGTCATGCCCAGTCCTGGAGGGACTTGACGTCGAAGGCAGCGGCGCGCTGCACCTCGATCGCGGCGACGGCGGCACTGAACTCGGAGACCGTGGTGACGAGCGGGATCGAGGCGGCGGTCGCGGCCGCGCGGATCTCGTACCCGTCGGCGCGCTCCTGCCGTCCCTGCGGGACGTTCACCACGAGCGAGATCTTGTTCTCGGCGAGATCGTCGAGGATCGTCCGGTCGTTCTCCCCCGCCTCGAAGTACTTCGGCAGACGGGTCGCCTCGATGCCGTAGCGGGCGAGCACCGCCGCGGTGCCGTCCGTGGCGACGACCTCGAAGCCCATGTCGACGAGCTGCTTGACCGGCAGGACGGCCGACCGCTTCTCGCGGTCCGCGACGGAGACGAACACCGTGCCGGAGTTCGGGAGCGCGGAGCTCGCGGCGAGCTCGGCCTTCGCGAACGCCTTCGGGAAGTTCACGTCGATGCCCATGACCTCACCGGTCGAGCGCATCTCCGGTCCGAGGATGGAGTCGACGACCTTGCCCTCGGGGGTGCGGAACCGGCGGAACGGCAGGACCGCTTCCTTCACCGCGATCGGGTGGTCGAGGCCGAGGGCCGAGCCGTCGCCCTCCTCGGCGAGGAGCGTGCCGCGCATGCTCTCGATCGTGCGACCCACGGAGATGAGCGCAGCGGCCTTCGCGAGCTGGCGCCCCGTGGCCTTCGAGACGAAGGGCACGGTGCGCGAGGCGCGCGGGTTCGCCTCGATGACGTAGAGGACGTCGGCGGCGACGGCGAACTGCATGTTGAGCAGACCGCGCACGTTCGTGCCGCGGGCGATCGCCTCGGTCGCGGTCCGGACCCGTTCGAGCACACTCGCGCCGAGGGTGATCGAGGGGAGGACGCACGCGGAGTCACCCGAGTGGATGCCGGCCTCCTCGATGTGCTCCATGATCCCGCCGATGTAGATGTCGGTGCCGTCGTAGAGGGCGTCGACGTCGATCTCGACGGCGTCCTCGAGGAAGCGGTCGACGAGGACCGGACGGTCGGCGGAGATCTCCGTCGCGGACTCCATGTACTCGAAGAGCTGCTCCGTGTCGTACACGATCTGCATACCGCGGCCACCGAGGACGTAGGACGGGCGCACGAGCACCGGGTACCCGATCCCGAGCGCGATCTCCTTCGCGCCCTCGTACGTGGTGGCGGTGCCGTGCTTGGGAGCGACGAGACCCGCCTCGTCGAGGACCCGGCCGAACTCGCCGCGGTCCTCCGCGAGGTCGATCGCCTCGGGCTGCGTGCCGAGGACGGGAACACCCGCGGCCTTGAGCTTCGCGGCGAGGCCGAGCGGGGTCTGCCCACCGAGGGTGCAGACGACACCGGCGACCGGTCCGGCCGCGAGCTCGGCGTGGTACACCTCCATGACGTCCTCGAAGGTGAGCGGCTCGAAGTAGAGACGGTCGGCGGTGTCGTAGTCGGTCGACACGGTCTCCGGGTTGCAGTTCACCATGACGGTCTCGTAGCCGGCCTCGCTCAGCGCCATCGTCGCGTGGACGCACGAGTAGTCGAACTCGATGCCCTGGCCGATGCGGTTCGGGCCGGAGCCGAGGATGATGACGGCCTCGCGCTCGCGCCCGGCGACCTCGGTCTCCTCGTCGTAGCTCGAGTAATGGTACGGGGTGTGGGCCTCGAACTCGCCGGCGCAGGTGTCGACGGTCTTGAAGACCGGGCGCAGGCCGAGGGCGTGGCGGACCCCGGTGACGACCGCCTCGTCGAGCCCGCGGAGCTCGCCGATCTGGGCGTCGGAGAAGCCGTGGTCCTTCGCGAGGCGGAGGACCTCGAGGGACAGTTCGGGCGCCTCGGCGATCGCTTTCGCGACCTCGTTGATCAGCTGGATCTGGTCGAGGAACCACGGGTCGATGTCGCAGGCCTCGTGGACCTCAGCGACCGTGAGGCCGGAGGCGAGACCGCGTTGGACGACGTGGATCCGTTCGGTCGTCGCATGGGCGATCCGGGCGAGGACGTCCTCCTTCACCGCGGGGTCCGTGAGGTCGTAGAGCGTCGACCAGGAGAACGCCGAACCCTTCTGCTCGAGCGAGCGGAGGGCCTTCTGGAGTGCGGTCGTGAAGTTGCGGCCGAGGGCCATCGCCTCACCGACGGACTTCATGGTCGTCGTGAGGGTGGGGTCGGCGGCCGGGAACTTCTCGAACGCGAACCGCGGGATCTTCACGACGACGTAATCGAGCGTGGGTTCGAAGGACGCCGGGGTCACCTTGGTGATGTCGTTCGGGATCTCGTCGAGCGAGTAGCCGACCGCGAGCTTCGCGGCGATCTTCGCGATCGGGAAGCCGGTCGCCTTCGAGGCGAGGGCCGAGGACCGGGAGACGCGCGGGTTCATCTCGATGACGACGATGCGTCCGGTGTCGGGGTCGATGGCGAACTGCACGTTGCAGCCGCCGGTCTCGATCCCGACGGCGCGGATGATGTCGATCCCGATATTCCGCATGTTCTGGTACTCGCGGTCGGTGAGCGTGAGGGCCGGTGCCACGGTGATCGAATCACCGGTGTGGACGCCGACGGGGTCGAGGTTCTCGATCGAACAGATGACGACGCAGTTGCCGTTGTGGTCGGCCATGAGCTCGAGTTCGAACTCCTTCCACCCGAGGATGGACTCCTCGAGGAGGACCTCGGTGGTGAGGGAGTCGACGAGTCCGGCACCCGCGATGCGACGGAGGTCTGTCTCGTCGTACGCCATCCCGGAGCCGAGGCCGCCCATCGTGAACGAGGGCCGCACGACGAGCGGGTAGCCGAGCTCGGCGGCAGCAGCGAGGCACTCGTCCATCGTGTGGGCGATGACGGAGCGGGCGACCTCGCCGCCGCACTGCTGGACGATCTCCTTGAAGAGCTGGCGGTCCTCACCACGGTTGATCGCGTCGACATCGGCGCCGATGAGTTCGACACCGTACTTCTCGAGGACGCCGGCCTCGTGGAGATTGATCGCCGCGTTGAGCGCGGTCTGTCCGCCCAGGGTGGGAAGGATCGCGTCGGGGCGTTCCTTCGCGATGATCGTCTCGATGACCGCGGGGTCGATCGGTTCGACGTAGGTCGCGTCGGCGATCTCCGGGTCCGTCATGATCGTCGCCGGGTTCGAATTCACGAGGACGACGCGCAGGCCCTCCTGCTTGAGGACACGGCACGCCTGGGTGCCGGAGTAGTCGAACTCGCAGGCCTGGCCGATGACGATGGGGCCGGAACCGATGACGAGGACCGACTTCAGGTCTTCTCTGATGGGCATTGATGTTCTCCTGGATCGGTTCGGGCGGCTCAGGCGTGCGCGGCGTCGGTGGACGCGGCGGGAGCGGCGGTCATGAGTTCGACGAAACGGTCGAACAGTCCACGCGAATCGTGCGGGCCGGCCGCGGACTCGGGGTGGAACTGGACCGAGAACGCCGGGACGTCGAGGCAGCGCAGTCCCTCGACGACGTCGTCGTTGAGGCACACGTGGCTCACGGTCACCCGACCCCAGTCGGCGTTCGCCGGGGCGGTGACCTCACCGCTCGTCGGTGCGTCGACCGCGAAGCCGTGGTTCTGTGCGGTGACCTCGACCCGGCCCGTCTCGCGGTCCATGACGGGGACGTTGATGCCGCGGTGACCGAAGGGCAGCTTGTACGTGCCGAAACCGAGCGCCCGGCCGAGGAGCTGGTTGCCGAAGCAGATGCCGAAGAACGGGATCCGGGCGTCGAGCACCTTCCGGAGGATGTCGATCTGGGTGTCCGCGGTGCCCGGATCGCCGGGGCCGTTCGAGAAGAACACACCGTCGACGCCGGTGCTCCCGAGTTCCGCGAGCTTCTCGAACGGGAAGTCGGACGGCACGACGTGGACGTCGATGCCGCGCTCGGACAGCTGCTGCGGGGTCATCGACTTGATGCCGAGGTCGTACGCCGCGACGGTGAGCTTCTTCTCCCCCACGGCCGGCACGAGGTACGGCTCGTCGGTGGAGACCTCGTCGGCGAGACGGGCGCCGGCCATCGACGGCTGGGCCTTCACCTCGGCGAGGAGGTCGGCGACCGGGCGGGACGCGGCCTCGCCGGAGAAGACGCCGATCCGCATCGCGCCCTTGTCGCGGAGGTGCCGGGTGAGGGCGCGGGTGTCGACGTCCTTGATGCCGACGATCCCGAGGCGCTGCAGGCGGGTCTCGAGGTCCTCGGTGGTGCGCCAGTTCGAGGAGATCCGGGAGGCGTCGCGGACGACGTAGCCGGACACCCAGTAGCCGAGCGACTCGTCGTCCTCGTCGTTGACCCCGGTGTTCCCGATGTGCGGGGCCGTCTGGATGACGATCTGCTTGTGGTACGAGGGATCCGTGAGGGTCTCCTGATATCCCGTCATCGCGGTGACGAAGACGGCCTCGCCGTACGCGGTGCCGACGGCACCGTAGGCATGGCCGGACATCGTGCGGCCGTCCTCGAGGACGAGCACGGCGGGTGTGTGGTCAAGAAGGTTCACGAGGACTCCCCGATGAGCTGGCGGATGGATTCGATGACGTGTGTGCGGTCGGCGGCGGCGCGCGTGCGGAAGCCGGTGTCCACGGCCACCTCGCCGAGCGTCCAGGTGATGACGACCAACCCGTCGCGTTCGACGAACTTGCCGATCATCCCCGAGGCGGTCCGGACGCCGGTGATCGCCGCGCGCGGGATGAGGAGGTCGTCGGTGCCCGCGCGGTCGAGGATGATCCCGTCCGCGGCGATGCTGAGCTCGGCGTCGGTGCGGACCCCGAGGTGGTGCGCCTGCACGCGTTCGAGCGGCTGGTCCGCGAGCGTCGTCGCGACGTACATGCCGGGCACCGGCCCGGCGAGGACCGCGGTGCCCGCGGCCGGACGGGCGGGAACCGGGAACCGTGCGGCCTGCTGTGCGCGCTTGCGGTTCCACCCCCACCACATGAGAGCGAAGAGGACGATGACGACACCGACGGTGAGGAGAGTCGGGATCAGTCGATCCATGCCCCTCCTCCGGTGGAGATCGGGTGCGCCGTGGTGAGCGCACCGTCGGCGACGACCCGGTGGCCGTAGAGGAAGGTGTGGACGATCCGGCTGCCGACGGACAGGCCGCGGAAGGGGTTGTTCCGCCCCATCGTCGCGTGGTCCTCGGGAACGATCGTCTCCGCGGCGGCCGGGTCGACGAGGACGAGGTTCGCCCCGGTCCCGGCGGCGAGCGTGCCGTGGTCGGACAGCCCGGAGATCTCCGCGGGGCGGGTGCTCATGACGCGGGCGACGTCGGACCAGCCGAAGTCGTGGTCCTTCATCGCCTCGACAACGACCTGCAGGGCCGTCTCCATGCCGACCATGCCCATCGCGGCGGCGGTCCACTCGCAGCACTTGTGCTCGGCGGGATGGGGCGCGTGGTCGGTACCGACGATGTCGATGGTGCCGTCCGCGAGGCCGGCGCGCACCGCCTCCACGTCCTCCTGGGTGCGCAGCGGCGGGTTCACCTTGTAGACCGGGTCGTAGGTGCGCACGAGCTCGTCCGTGAGGAGGAGATGGTGCGGGGTGACCTCGGCGGTGACGGCGACGCCACGGGACTTCGCCCAGCGCACGAGATCGACGCTGCCCTTCGTCGACAGGTGGCACACGTGGAGGCGGGAGCCGACGTGCTCGGCGAGGAGGATGTCACGGGCGATGATCGCCTCCTCGGCGACGGCCGGCCATCCCGCGAGCCCGAGTTCGGCGGACACGACACCCTCGTTCATCTGAGCGCCCTCGGTGAGACGCGGATCCTGCGCGTGCTGCGCGATGATGCCGTCGAAGCTCTTCACGTACTCGAGGGCCCGACGCATGAGGAGCGGATCGGAGACGCAGTGCCCGTCGTCGGAGAAGATCCGGACGCCGGCCCGGCTGCGGGCCATCGCACCGAGCTCGGCGAGCTGCGTGCCCTCCTGGCCGACGGTGACGGCACCGATCGGCACGACCTGGGTCCAACCGGCCTCTCGCCCGAGGCTCCAGACCTGTTCGACGACCCCGGCGGAGTCCGCGACGGGAGCGGTGTTCGCCATCGCATGCACGACCGTGTACCCGCCCCGTGCCGCGGCCTGCGATCCGGTGAGGACGGTCTCGGCGTCCTCCCGTCCGGGCTCGCGCAGGTGGGTGTGGAGGTCGACGAGGCCGGGCAGGGCGACGAGACCGGAGGCGTCGACGACGTGGTCGGGATCCGTCACGGCGTCCACGAAGCGACCGTCCTCGATCGCGATGTCGCGGACCTCTCCGCCGAGGACCGCGGCTCCGGTGATGAGGATACGGGTCACAGTGTTCCTTCCTGTCCGGCCGGGGTGGCCTGTTCGGGGGTGAGGGCGGTCCCGACGGCTCCGCCGGTGCCCGGGGCGCCGGTGAGGAGCCGGTACAGCACGGCCATACGCACGGCCACACCGTTGGTGACCTGGTCGAGGACGACGGCGCGCGGCGAATCGGCGGCCTCCGCGCAGATCTCGAACCCGCGGTTCATGGGGCCCGGATGCATGATCGCGGTGCCGGTGGGGAGTGCGCGGTAACGCGCGGGCGTGAGTCCCCACAGACGCGTGTACTCGCGGGTGTTCGGGAAGAACGACTGGTGCATGCGCTCGAACTGCACGCGCAGCATCATGACCGCGTCGAAGGTGTGGTCCGCGAGTGCCGCGTCGAAGTCGTAGTAGACCTCCGCCGGCCAGGTCTCGACGCCCCAGGGCAGGAGGGTCGGCGGTGCGATGAGCACGACCTTCGCGCCGAGGGTGCCGAGGAGGTGGACGTTCGACCGGGCGACCCGGGAGTGGAGGATGTCGCCGACGACGGCGACGGTCGCACCGGTCAGATCGGTCGACCAGGCGCCGCGGGCGGCACCCGAGACGGGAGCCCCGTGGAGCACTCTGCGCAGGGTGAACGAGTCGAGGAGGGCCTGCGTGGGGTGTTCGTGCGTACCGTCCCCGGCATTCACGATCGGGGCGTCGATCCAGTCGGAGTGCGCCAGGCGGTGTGCCGCACCCGAGCCGGAATGCCGGACGACGACGCCATCGGCACCCATGGCGGCGAGGGTCTGCGCGGTGTCCTGCAGGCTCTCGCCCTTCGACACGCTCGAGCCCTTCGCGGAGAAGTTGATGACGTCGGCGGACAGCCGCTTGGCTGCGGCCTCGAAGGAGATGCGGGTCCGGGTCGAGTCCTCGAAGAAGAGGTTGACGACGGTGCGACCGCGGAGGACCGGGAGCTTCTTCACCTCGCGGCTCATCGCCTCGGACATCTCCTCGGCGACGTCGAGGAGGTCGATGGCCGCGGCACGGTCGAGATCGGAGGCCGAGAGGAGATGGCGGGTCATGCCTCCACCTCCGCCGCGGGGGCGTCGGTGGGCGCGGAGATCGTCACCGCATCCTCCCCGTCGATCTCGGAGACACGCACGGAGACGCGTTCGGAGACCGCGGTCGGGAGGTTCTTGCCCACGTGGTCGGCGCGGATCGGGAGGGCGCGGTGGCCACGATCGACGAGGACAGCGAGGCGCACCGCGGCCGGGCGGCCGATGTCGGAGAGCGCGTCGAGTGCGGCGCGGACGGAACGACCGGAGAAGAGGACGTCGTCGACGAGGACGACGGTGCGACCGTCGATCCCGGAACCGGGGATCGTCGTGGGTTCCGCGGCGCGCAGCCTGCCCGATCGCAGGTCGTCGCGGTACATCGTGATGTCGAGGGCACCGCAGATCTCCGCGGGGTCGATCCCGGGTTCGATCTGCGCGATCCGCGCGGCCAGGCGGGCCGCGAGCGGGGCGCCACGGGTGGGAATGCCGAGGAGGACGAGTCCTTCGGCCCCTTTGTTGGCCTCGAGGATCTCGTGCGCGATCCGGGTGACGGCGCGCGAGATCTCCGACGCATCGAGAACTGTGCGAGTACGCAAAGCATCTGCCCTTCTCCGCCTCACGGGACGGTTATTAAAGGAACGCTGATGTGTCGTCCTCCAGCATAGTCCTTCGTTCCCGGCGCCCCACACGCGGGTGGTGTGAGGCACACCTCATCGGTCCCGGACCAGGGCACGAGGCGACGCAGATGCACGACAGGCCCGCACCGGTGGGGGTGCGGGCCTGTCGGGGAGGTGGAACGTGTCACTCGGAGGGGCGGTCCGCCGCCTCGGGAGCCTCCGGATCTGCGGGCGCTTCCTGCGCCTCGGAACCCTCGGTCGCCTCGGGTCCCCCGTTCCGGGAGGCGCTGAGCGCCGAGAGGACCCCGCCCAGGAACTTCGGCGACTCGTCCGTCGAGAAGGTGCGCGCGAGCTGCATCGCCTCGTCGATCGCGACGGGGTCCGGGACCTCGTCGTTGTGGAGGATCTCCCAGCCGGCCACGCGCAGCAACGCGCGGTCGACGGCGGGCATCCGATCGAGGGACCAGCCCTCGGAGTGCTCCGCGATGAGGTCGTCGAGTTCGTCACGGTGCGTGACGACGCCGTCGACGATCTCCACCGCGTACGGCTTCATCGGGTAGTCCGGATCGTTCGACCGCAGCCGGATGAGCTCCGTCTCGGTCATTCCGCGCTGTTCGGCCTCGAAGAGGATCTCGAGAGCGCGACGCCTGGCACGGGTCCGGGAGCTCATTCCTTGACGCGTCCGAGGTAATCGCCGGTCCGGGTGTCGACCTTCACCTTGGTGTTCGGCTCGAGGAAGAGCGGCACCTGGATCTCGGCACCGGTCTCGAGGGTGGCGGGCTTGGTGCCACCGGTCGAACGGTCGCCCTGGAGACCCGGCTCGGTCTCGGTGATGGTGAGTTCCACGGTCGCGGGGAGTTCGACGTAGAGCGCGGTGCCCTCGTGGAACGCGATCTGCACGACCTGGTTCTCGAGCATGTAGTTCGCGGCGTCACCGACGAGTTCCGGGGACAGCGAGACCTGGTCGTAGTCCTTCTGGTCCATGAACACGTAGTCGGAACCGTCGTGGTAGAGGTACTGCATGTCGCGGCGGTCCACGGTCGCGGTCTCGATCTTGATGCCGGCGTTGAAGGTCTTGTCGACGATCTTGCCGCTCAGCACGTTCTTGATCTTGGTGCGCACGAAGGCGGGGCCCTTGCCCGGCTTCACGTGCAGGAACTCCTGAACCTGCCAGAGCTGGCCCTCGAGGTTGAGAACGGTACCGTTCTTCAGATCATTCGTCGTTGCCACGTTTCTTCCTTCGGTCTTCGGTCGGACGGACGAACGCGCCTCGAGTTCCGCCGGGCCGGACCGCTCGGGATCGGTCCCGGGCGATTCATCACTGGAATCATCACCGGGGGCCGACCGCACAGGAGGAGGACCACAGGGTTTTCAGGCGCACCGGTCGTCGATTTTACCAGTGCGGGGACCGGCCCCCGCGCACGGGGCATCGGACCGGGACCCGCCGGGGCCCGCTCGGGGCACCGGACGGGCCCCCGCCGCTCACAGCAGTGAGATCTTCGGCGAGTCGACGCCGATCTCCTGGTACGCGGTGAAGAGGATCGAGGTGTCCGGCACGTCGAGGACGACGGGACGGGCGAGCTCCTCGAGGACGACGAACCGCATGAGGGAACCACGCGACTTCTTGTCCCGGCGCATCGTGTCGAGCAGCTGAGGCCACTTGTCCCCGCGGTATCCGGTCGGCAGGCCGAGCTTCCCGAGGATCGCCCGCAGTCGGTCGACGACCGCCGGATCGAGGTTCTTCGCCATGACGGAGAGTTCCATCGCGAAGACCATGCCGACCGCGACGGCGGCGCCGTGCCGCCATTGGTAACGCTCGGTCCGTTCGATCGCGTGACCGAGGGTGTGACCGAAATTCAGGATCTCGCGGCGGCCGGACTCCGTGAAGTCGCCGCTCACGACCTCGGCCTTCACCGCGATCGTCCGTTCGATGATCTCCCGGAGGGCCGGGGAGGTGGGATCGGCGAGGACCTCGACATCCGTCTCCTCGAACAGCTCGAGGATCCGGGGGTCCGCGATGAACCCGCACTTCACGGCCTCGGCGAGGCCCGTGAAGAGTTCGTTGCGCGGCAGCGTCGCGAGCGAGTCCATGTCGACGAGCACTCCGGCGGGCGAGTGGAAGGCACCGACGAGGTTCTTGCCCTCGGCGGTGTTGATCCCGGTCTTCCCGCCGACGGCCGCGTCGACCATCCCGAGGACGGTGGTCGGGATGTTGACGTAGGTGATCCCGCGCAACCACGTGGCGGCGACGAAACCGCCGAGGTCGCTCACCGTTCCGCCACCGACGGTGACGATCGCATCGGAGCGGGTGAAGTCGCTCTGGCCGAGGACCTGCCAGCAGAAGGCCGCGACCTGCACGTGCTTGGCCTCCTCGGCGTCGGGGATCTCGACCGAGATCGCCTCGTAGCCGGCGGCCTTGAGGTCCTCCTGGACGACCTCGCCGGTGCTGCGCAGTGCACGCGGGTGCACGACGAGCACCTTGTTCACGCGTCCGCCGAGCAGTGCGGGCAGTTCTCCCATGAGACCGGAGCCGACGATGACCGGGTACTCTCCCCCGGCGTTCACCTGGATCCGTGTCGTTTCCGTCATGACCGTCCATTCCTCGAAGATCGTGTGTCTGGCGGGATGAGCGCACATCCCTGCCCGCACACCCTATGTGCTCCGGCCGTCCTCCGTGTGCGGCCCGTCCTCCATGAACCGTGCGTAGTCCTCCCGCCGTTGGAGGGCGGTGAGGACGTCGGAGATCCGGTTGACGACCGTCGACGGCGGGCCGTTCGAGGCCGAGACCGTCACGGTGGCGACCGATTCGTAGAGCGGCCGCCGTTCGGCGACGAGTTCGGACCACCGGGTCACCGGATCGGTGTCGCCGGCGAGCAGCGGACGTGAGGAACCTCGCAACCGTGCGGCCGCGGTCTCCTCGTCGATCTCGATGTACACGACCCGCAGGCGCGGGTGCTTCAGCTGCGCCCGGGTCCCCGGGTTCAGGACCGACCCCCCTCCGAGGGAGACGACGCCCGGCCGATCGAGGAGCCGCCGCAGGCACGTCCGGACGACCTCCCGTTCGATCTCCCGGAACCGGGCCTCGCCCTTGAGGGCGAAAATCTCCGGGATGGGCCCGAAGCGCCGCACGATCTCGTGGTCGGTGTCCGTCATCGGGACGCCGAGGCGGTCCGCGAGCAAGCGGCCGATCGTCGACTTCCCCGCGGCCGGGGGGCCGATGAGCACGATGCGGGACTCGGGGGGGGGGCANNGCAGGGGCGGTACCGGCCGCGGCAGGGGCGCCTCGGACTCCGGTACGTCCGCGGTCACGGCGTACTGCGCAACGCCGCCGGGATCGCGTCGAGGTAGGACTCCAGGTTGCGCTTCACCTCTGCGACGGAGTCCCCGCCGAACTTCTCGAGCACGGCCTCCGCGACGACGAGCGTCACCATCGCCTCGGCGACGACGCCCGCCGCGGGCACCGCGCACACGTCCGAACGCTGGTGGTGGGCCTTCGCCGCCTCTCCCGTCGCGACGTCGATCGTCGCGAGGGCACGCGGGACGGTGGCGATGGGCTTCATCGCCGCCCGGACCCGCAGGGGCGCGCCGGTCGACATGCCGCCCTCGGTGCCGCCGGCCCGGTTCGTGCTGCGCCGGACCCCGTCGGGGCCGACGACGATCTCGTCGTGGGCCTGCGAACCGCGGCGTGCGGCGGTCCGGAAACCGTCACCGACCTCGACGCCCTTGATCGCCTGGATCCCCATGAGGGCACCGGCGAGTCGGGCGTCGAGCCGACGGTCCCAGTGCACGTGCGAGCCGAGTCCGGGCGGGACCCCGTCGACGAGGACCTCGACGACACCGCCGAGCGTGTCCCCCGCCCTCCGGGCGTCGTCGACCTCGGCGACCATGCGCGCGGACAGCTCCGGGTCGAAGCACCGCATGGGATCCGCGTCGAGCGTCTCGACGTCGGCGGCGGTCGGGAGGGCCTCCTCCCCCGTGCCGATGACAGGACCGATCGCAACGGTGTGGGAGACGACGGTGACCCCGAGTTCACCGAGGAACTTCGCGGCCACCGCACCGAGGGCGACGCGCATCGCGGTCTCCCGGGCCGAGGCGCGTTCGAGGATCGGCCGGGCCTCCGCCCAGTCGTACTTCTGCATCCCGACGAAGTCCGCGTGACCGGGCCGCGGCCGGGTGAGGGGCGCGTTGCGGGCGATGCCCTCGAGTTCGGCCGGATCGACCGGGTCCGCGCTCATCACGCGTTCCCACTTGGGCCATTCGGAGTTCGCGACCTCGATCGCCACGGGCGAACCGAAGGTCTCACCGTGCCGGACGCCGCCGAGCAGCCGCACGACGTCCTCCTCGAACTTCATGCGGGCGCCGCGTCCGTAGCCGAGCCGACGGCGGGCGAGAGCGGCGGAGATCTCCTCCCGGGTGACGGGGATGTGGGAGGGGAGCCCTTCGATGATTCCGACGAGCGCCTCACCGTGCGACTCGCCTGCGGTCAACCATTTCAACATTGGTCCAGCTTATCGAAGGCGGCGGCGCCCACCGACCGCGTGTCCACGGTCCGCGCCGTGCTGCAGGGAGGCCCCGGGCGAGTTCCGGACGCTCTGGTGATTTCCCCTCACTGAGCGCGCTCCACGAACGGAACTCGCCATTGTGTCTGGAACTCGCCGCCATCCGTGCGCCCCTCTCAGCCGCCCCTCGCCTCACCCGCCGAGGTGCCCGGGTGATGAATCAGAGTTCCGGCAGGACCGGCACGAGCAGGATCGTGGCCCACAGACCGACGAGCATGTGCGGCCCGAAGGCGATCCGGGTACCGCGGTGCGCACGTCGCCGCACGAGGGCGGACACGACGACGAGGACGGCGCTCACGTGCATGAGGACGACCGCGAGGAACACGTGCGCCGGGGAGATCCATGCGGCGACGAGGCCGAGGGGGAAGCCGAGTTTCACATCTCCGAGGCCCATCCCCCCGCCGCGCAGGAAGAGCCCGAGGAGCGCGAGGAGGAAGAGGGCGAGAAGGAGCACGAGACCACCGAGGAGAGCGGTCCGGGCACCGGGGACGCCGGCGGCCCAGTCCCGCGCGGTGAGGACCGCGCACGCGCCGGCGAGCGGCAGCACGATGCGGTCGGGCAGGCGGTGGATGCGCACGTCGATCCAGAACAACCACCCCGAGGCGCCCGCGACGAGACCGAGGACGCCCGCCAGTCCGAACGCGCCCGGGTCCGCGTGCGCCGCGGCCCCCGTCACCGTGTCCCGGTCCGGGAGCAGACACGCACTCGCGAGGTACCCGAGGGCGAGTCCGATCGGCAGCATGACCCGCAGAAGCCGCCTGCCGGGCACCCGTCCGTGGGGCCGACCGTGGAGGCGCAGCAGCCGCATGCCCGCCTCGTCGTTCACGCACCACGGGAGGGCGAGCCCGATGAGGAGCGCCGTGAGCGCGCTCGTGAGGAGCACGGTGCCGATGAGTTCGATCGGGGCGTCGACGACGAGGAACGGCCGGAGCGGATGCACGACGGACCGCCTCTCAGATTCCCTCGAGCGCGGCGGACATCGCGTTCGCGATCCGGCCGCGCTCGTCCGGACCGACGCCGGTCTTCCCCGGGACGGTACGGGTGAAGGCGAGGAACTGGGCGACGGCCTGGTGGACGAGCATCCGCGTCCCGTCGATCCCGATCCCGCCACGGGCCCGGTAGCCACCCACGAGATCGGTCCGGGACTGCGCGTACGCGACGTCGAGGACGGTCGGCGGGTTCCCGATCGGCGGGTGCCCGTGCGCGGGCACGTCGAGGCGGCCGGGCCATGTGAGGTCCCGTGCGTCGAGCGCGCCGGCGGGCAGGGTCGAGACGGTGAGGACCGACTCACCGGGCTCCCACGTGTCGAGGTGACGCACCCGGGCGTCGACGCCGAGCCTCCGCGCGAGGGCGACCACGGGCGCGGCCCGGTCCGGGTTCCGCACGACGAGGTCGACGAGGGTCGCGCCGAGCTGCGAGGCGGCGACGAGAGCGGACGCCGCGGTGGCGCCGTTCCCGAGGATCACCGCATGCGGATGGACCCGGTCGCCGCAGGCCTCGCGCACGGCCTCGACGATCCCGGTGACGTCGGTGTTGAGCACCCGCACTGCGTCATCGCCGCCGCGTACGAGGGTGTTGGCGGCCCCGGTGAGCGCGGCGGTGTCGTCGATCCCCCATCCGCGTTCCTGCGCGAGGCGCACGAGGGCGTGTTTGAGCGGCATCGTGAGGGAGAACCCCCGGTACTGCGGGAGGTGCGTGTCGAGGAACCCCGGGAGGTCCGCCTCGGCGACCTCGTACCGGCCGTACTCACCGGCCACCCGGCAGGCGGCGAATGCCGCGGTGTGCAGGCGCGGGGACAGCGAGTGCGCGATCGGGGACCCGAGTACGGCGGCACGTACCGGCTCGGCGGCCGGGCCCGTCACTCGCCGTCCTCGGCGGACTCCCCGTGCTCCCGGAGCCATTCGCGGTAGATCTCGACGTTCTCCAGGTGGTCGTCGTAGGTCTCGGCGAACGCGGTCTCCCCGGTGTCGGGATCGATGGCCACGAAGTACAACCACGGGCCGTCCGCGGGGTTCTCCGCCGCATCGACGGACTCGCGGCCCGGGGAGTTCACCGGTCCCGGCGGCAGCCCCTCGTGCTTGTACGTGTTGTACGGGTTGTCGGAGTCCCGCTCCTCGGCGGTCGTCGTGAGATCGTCGCGGGCACCGGCGTAGTAGGCGACGGTCGCATCGGACTGCAGGCGCATGCCCTCGTCGACGCGGTTGAGGAAGACCCGGGCGACCTTCGCCCGGACCTCGTTGTCGCCCGGCGACTCGACCTGGACGAGGCTCGCGAGGGTGAACACCTCGTTGACCCGCTCGTGCGGGATCCCGAGGTCGTCGATCTCCTCGCCGGTGCGGTCCACCATCGCCTGGACCATCTGCTGGGCGTCCATGCCGGGGCGGATCGTGTAGGTCGCGGGATACAGGTACCCCTCGAGGCTCGGGGCGTCGACCTCGAGCCCGTAGTCGGAGGGCACGTGGTCGTCGAGCGCATCGGCGACCTCGTCCTCCGGGAAACCCTGTTCGATCATGCGCGCGCGGATCTGCTCGACGCGGAATCCCTCGGGCACCGCGAGCTTCGCGGCGCCGATCGGGGTGATGAATGCCTCGACCGCGGCCTCCGAGCTCATGCCCGTGCGCAGCGTGTAGTCGGTCGCCTGGATGACGAGTTCGCGGCGTTCGGCCTCCTTGATGAAGGGGCGCGAGGACTTGATGACACCGGCGTCGACGAGCTGATTGGCGATCTCCGTGAGCGAGGTGCCCTCGTGGACCGTGACGACGACCTCGCCGCTGCCCTCGCCCTCGAAGTCACCGCTCCCGGTGAGCTGCTCGACCATGTCCCTGCCGGTCGTGAGGGCGAACGCTCCCGCTCCTCCGACGAGGAGGACGACGATGAGGACGAGGATCGTCGTCCGTCGTCTGCGCAGCATCCGCCTGCGCCGCTGGGCCCGCTGCTCGCTCCGCGAGAGGACGGGCGGGAAGGGTTCGTCCCCGCCGTCCGTGTCTCCGGCCGGGATCTCCTCCCCCTGCGGGGTCTCCCCCACCTGCGGGACCTCGGCCGTCACCGGGGTCTCGGGGGAATCCGGTGCGCCCCCGCCCCCGAGGATCTCCGACACATCGAGTCGGGCAGTCGCGTTCGGGTCGTGTTCCGGCTGCGGCTCGTCGGCCTGGCGGTCGCGTGTCACTCGGGAACTCCTCCGGTGGTCGGGGTCGTGGGCACGTCGTCGAGCATCCGGCCGCCGGGCACTCCGGTCTGCTTCTCCTGGTCGATCGCCGCCTGGAGGATGACGACCGCGGCGACGGAATCGACGATCTCCCGGCGTTTGCGCGCGTTCTTCCCGACCGACTGGAGTACCCGGTGGGCCTGGGTCGTCGTGAAGCGTTCGTCGTGGAGACGGACGGGCACGCCGGTCACCTCGGCGATCCGTCGGGTGAAGTCGAGCGCCACCTGTGCGGAGGCACGTTCGGTGCCGTCGAGCGAGGCGGGCAGCCCCCCGATGATCTCGAGGGGCTCGTACTCCTCGGCGATCGCGCGGATCCGCCGGAGGGCCGTCTCGTCGCCGTCACGGCGGTACACGGTGTCGAGCGGGGTCGCGAGGATCCCGTCGGGATCGCACTGGGCGATCCCGACGCGGACGGAGCCCACATCGATCCCGAGGCGCCGCCCCCGCCGGAAGGTCACGCGCGGTTCTCCAGCTCCCGGGCGAGGGCCGCGAGTGCGGCCGGTGCCTGCGTGGGGTCCTGGCCGCCGCCCTGCGCGAGGTCGGGCTTGCCGCCGCCCTTGCCACCGAGGACCCCGGCGCCGAGGCGCACGAGGTCGCCGGCCCGCAGGCCCGCGTCCTGGGCGGCCTGGTTCGTCGCGACGACGATGCTGGGGCGCCCGGAGGAGGACCCGACCGCGGCGACGACCGCGGGAGCGGCGTTGCCGAGGCGGCCGCGGACGTCGAGCACGAAGGCACGGACGTCGTTCGCACCGGACACCTCACCGAGGTCGGTCGTGCTCAGCGTGATCCCGCCGACCTGCGTCGCGGCCGCGGCGGCGTCACCGGCGGCGGCGAGGACCTTCTCCTGGTTGAGGCGGGCGATCGTGCGCTCGGCCTCCTTGATCCGGTCGAGGAGACCGGACACCCGCTCGGGCACGTCGAGGCCCGGCACCTTGAGCATGTCGGAGAGGGACTGCACGATGGTGCGTTCCTTCGCGAGTTCGCGGAACGCCGAGAGACCGACCGAGGCCTCGATACGGCGCGTACCGGAACCGACGGAGGCCTCGGAGAGGACGGAGATCGGACCGATCTCCGTGGTGCGCTGCACGTGGGTGCCGCCACAGAGCTCGCGAGACCACACACCGTTGATGTCGACGACACGCACGACCGAGGGGTACTTCTCGCCGAACAGTGCCATCGCCCCGGACTTCTTCGCGTCCTCGAAGGGCAGGTACTCGTAGGAGACGTCGAAGTTGTCGCGGACCGCGACGTTCGCCGCGTCCTCGATCTCCGCGCGCATCTGTGCCGAGACCGCCTCCGGGAAGGAGAAGTCGAAGCGCAGGTACCCGGGCTGGTTGAGCGAACCCGCCTGTACCGCGTTCGGTCCGAGGATCTCGCGGAGCGCGGCATGCACGAGGTGGGTCGCGGAGTGCGCCTGCGCGGACTGGAACCGGTGCCCCGGATCGACCTCGGCGAGGACATCGGCGCCCTCGGAGATCTCACCCTCGAGGATCTCGACCCGGTGTGCGGGCAGGCCCTTGAGCGGATTCTGGACGTCGAGGACCTTCGCGAGGAACCCGTCGCCGCGGATGAGGCCGACATCGGCACGCTGACCGCCCGCCTCGGCGTAGAACGGGGTCACGTCGAGGACGAGGTCGAGGGTGTCCCCGGCGGTCGCGGTCTCCACCGCGGTGCCCTCGGCGACGAGTCCCCGGATCCGCGAGTCCGCGGAGAGGTTGTCGTATCCGACGAACTCGGAGGCACCCGATTCGAGGAGTGCGCTGAAGGCCGAGAGGTCCTTCGCGAGACCGCCCTTCTTCGCCTTCGCGTCCTCCTTCGCCCGGCGCCGCTGCTCGCTCATGAGCTCGGTGAAGCCCGACTCGTCGACGGCGACGCCGTGTTCAGCGGCCATCTCGAGGGTGAGGTCGATGGGGAAACCGTGGGTGTCGTGGAGCGTGAACGCGATGTCGCCACCGATCGTGCCGCCCCGGCCGACCTTCTCGACCGCGTGCCCGAGGAGCGCGGTGCCGGACTCGAGGGTCCGGAGGAACGCCTTCTCCTCCGCATAGGCGACGCGGGAGATGCGGTCGAAGTCCGCCTCGAGTTCCGGGTAGCTCGCCCTCATCGCCTCCATGGAGGTCGGGAAGAGCGTCGGCAGGACGGGATCCGTGACGCCGAGGAGTCGCATCGCGCGGACGGCACGGCGCAGCAGGCGGCGGAGGATGTACCCGCGGCCCTCGTTCCCGGGGCGCACTCCGTCACCGATGATGATGAGTGCGGAACGGATGTGGTCGGCGACGACGCGCATGCGGACGTCGTCCTCGGCGTGTGCGCCGTAGGACTTGCCCGAGAGGGTGCAGGCGGCCTCGATGACGGGGTAGACCTCGTCGATCTCGTACATGTTCTCGACGCCCTGCTTGAGGAACGCGACGCGTTCGAGCCCCATGCCGGTGTCGATGTTCTTCGCGGGGAGTTCGCCCTTGATGTCGAAGTCGGTCTTCGACCGCACCGCGCCGAGCTCGAACTCCATGAAGACGAGGTTCCAGATCTCGATGTAGCGGTCCTCGTCCGCCTCCGGGCCGCCCTCGACCCCGTAGTCGGGGCCGCGGTCGTAGTAGATCTCGGAGCAGTACCCGCCGGGACCGGGCTGGCCGGTGTGCCAGAAGTTGTCGGCATTGCCGCGCATCTGGATGCGCTCGCGGGGCACCCCGGTGCGGGCGAGCCACAGGTCGATCGTCGCGGCATCGTCGTGGTGGACGGTGACCCACAGGCGTTCGGGATCGAATCCGAGACCGCCGTCCGCCTCCGGCGTCGTGAGGAGGGCCCACGCGAAGGTGATCGCGTCCTCCTTGAAGTAGTCACCGAAGGAGAAGTTGCCGTTCATCTGGAAGAACGTGCCGTGGCGGGTGGTCTTGCCGACCTCCTCGATGTCCTGCGTGCGCACGCACTTCTGAACGCTCGTGGCGCGGGAGTACGGGGCGGGTTCTCGGCCGGTGAAGTAGGGAATGAACTGCACCATTCCCGCGATGTTGAAGAGGATCGAGGGGTCCGAGCTGATCACGGACGCCGAGGGGACCACGGTGTGACCGTTCTTCTCGAAGAACTCGAGCCAACGCCGTTTGATCTCTGCCGTCTTCATTCCGACCTTTCCATTGCCCGTCGCCGGAGGTTGAGTCCGGGAAACGGGCCGTCGACGCCCACGAGGGGGCCTGGGGTTGTGGGGTGCGCGCGTGCGACACGCGTGCGGAGCTTCCGGGCAATCATACAAACCGCCGGCGGCCGTTTCCGAACCGAACCGTCACCGCGCGGGGCGCCCCTGCGGGAGGTACCACCGGCCGGGGACACCACCGGCCGGGAAGCCACGGACGGGAGACGCCGTCGACGGGCCGCTGCGTTCGCATCACAAAGCGCATTCGCCGGTGGTGTCGAGAACGCGTTGGCCTACTCCGCCGTCGTCGAGGTAGCGCTTGCTGTCTTCGCCGCGTCGAGATCGCGATGGCGTGCGCTCGTCGGCGGGGTGTTGAGAACGCGATTGCGTGCGCTCGTCGCCGTCGTCGAGATCGCGTTTGTCCGCTCCCCCGGCGTCGAGATCGCGATGGCGTGTGCGTTCCCGCCCGAACTCAGCATTCAAGTGCGATATGGGCGAGGCGAATCACGCAGATTCGCGATGTCGAATCCCGTACGTTGGTGCACTGCCGAAAAGCACCGGCACCCCAAGACGTTTGCGTCCACGGGGTACGAGACTGATGTTCCCGCCGGCCGGCACCCGCGCCATGCCAGAAAGTACCGGCACCCACACAACGTCCGAGGCCACGGAGTACAGAACCGATGTCTCCGCCGGGCTTCACACCGCCAGTGCCGAAGAGCACCCCCGCCCCCAAGACGTTCGCGGCCACCCCGAGGATTTCTGGGGCCGAGGGGTCGGCGGCCGCGACGCTGGTAAACCCAGGGCGGGTCTCCTCCTCCGGCCAGGCCGTCGGGGTGGGTCCCGTTGTCGCCCTCCCCGGTGAACCCGAAGTTCCCGGGCGGAGAGCAAACCGGAGGGAATCAGCTGCGCAGTTTCGCACGATCTCGGAATCAGCTGCGCACTCTCGCACGAGAACCGGGCACTGGATCGTGCAGGATCGCACAGGTGATTGCGGGTTGCCGGGCGGCACGACCCGAAACGTATTCGGCGGCGTCGTCCCCGTGCGAGCCGTGCCGTGCATCGAGATCGCGATCGACTGCGGATACGGGATTCGGATCGCGATCAACCGCGTGATCTCGCCGAGATCACACCGTCGATCGCGACCTGAACAGTGGCAACCTCACATGATTGCCACATGCAGGTGAGTGGTCGTCGCCGCTCGCACAGGCGACACAGCCGCCCCGTCCCGGGCCGACCTCGAGTCCGCGCACCCACCCGGATCGTGGGGTTCCACCGGATTCGACGAGGGCAAGCGAATCCGTTTGCATCTCGCGAGAGGGAAATAGATGCGTTTGCCCTCGGCAGATCCGTTTCCTCCGGCCGAAAGCCCCACGCCGCTGAATGCACACTGCCCGGTGCCGGAGGGACTCCGGAACCGGGCAGTGGGCGCAGGCGATCAGCGCGAGTAGTGCTCGACGACCAGCTGGACGTCACAGGTCACCGGGACCTCGGCGCGCTTCGGGCGACGCAGGAGCGTGGCCTGGAGGGCTTCGAGGTCGACCTTGAGGTAACCGGGGACGGCCGGGAGGACGTCGCGGTGCGCGCCGGCGGCGGCGACCTGGAACGGGTCCATGGCGGCCGACTTGGTGTGCACGTGGATCATCTGGCCTTCCTTCACGCGGAAGGAGGGGCGGTCGACGCGCTGTCCGTCCACCATGATGTGGCGGTGGACGACGAACTGACGGGCCTGTGCGATCGTGCGGGCGAAGCCGGCACGGAGCACGAGGGCGTCCAGGCGCATCTCGAGGAGCTCGACGAGGTTCTCACCGGTCAGACCGGACTCGCGACGGGCTTCCTTGTAGACCTTGAGGAGCTGGGCCTCGCGGATGCCGTACTGGGCGCGGAGACGCTGCTTCTCCTTGAGGCGGACCGAGTAGTCCGAGTCGTTGCGACGACGTGCGCGGCCGTGCTCACCCGGCGGGTACGGACGACGCTCGAAGTACTTCTCCGCCTTGGGAGTGAGGGCGATACCGAGTGCGCGCGACAGGCGGACCTGACGACGATTGCGCGAAGGTGCAGACATGCGTGCCTTTCGTGTTCTTCTTCGAGTCCCGTCGCAGGTGCGGACCACATTCCGTGAGGTCGACCTCCGGAACGCCGCCGGCGCGTGCTCGCCGCAGCGGGACCGTTGTTTCCCCGGATGGGAAAGAGGGAGATCGGTGCGAGTCCACCGAGGTCCGACCGCCTCGGAGTTCCGAGGCACAACGACACACCAGCTTAGCAGACGGCGATCCTCCGAGGCGAACTCATTCCTCGGAGGCGAGGATCCGCCGGATCACCTCGAGTCGGGAGGCCACGGCTTTCTCCGTCCCGTTCGTCCCGGGCGTGTAGTACTGCGTTCCGCGCAGGGACTCGGGCATGTACTGCTGGGGTGCGACCCCGTGCGGCCAGTCGTGGGCATAGCGGTAACCGACCCCGTGCCCGAGGGCGGACGCCCCGGGATAGTGCGCGTCCCGCAGGTGCAACGGGACCTCGCCGGACTTCCCCGCGCGTACGTCCGCGAGAGCGCTGTCGATCGCCGTGATGATCGCATTCGACTTCGGTGCCGTCGCGAGGTAGACGGTCGCCTCGGCCATCGGGATCCGCCCCTCGGGCATCCCGATCCTCTCGACGGCGGTCTGCGCGGCGACGGCGATTTGGAGCGCCTGCGGATCGGCCATCCCGATGTCCTCCGCGGCATGGACGACGAGCCGACGGGTGATGAACCGGGGATCCTCCCCCGCCGCGATCATCCGGGCGAGGTAGTGGAGGGCGGCGTCCGGGTCCGAGCCGCGGATGGACTTGATGAACGCGGACACGACGTCGTAGTGCTGATCGCCGTTCCGGTCGTAGCGGAGCATCGCCTGGTTCGCCGCGTCGGCGACGTGGTCGGGGGTGATGAGCGGAGTGTCCGGGGCGTCCGACTCCCCCGGTCCCTCCTCCGACTCCCCCGGTCCCTCCTCCGGACCCTCCCCGGGATCGTCCTCCGAGGCCTGCTGTGCGGCCTGATCGAGGGCCGTCCGTGCCTTCGCGATCGCGGCCGCGGCCTCGAGGATGGTGAGCGACCGACGGCCGTCCCCGGCGGCGACCTGCACGATGTGGGCGCGCGCCTCGGGGTCGAGGCGGAACTGCCCGGCGAGCCCGCGGTCGGCCTCGAGGGCGCGATCGACGAGGGTGCCCACCCCCTCGTCCGTGAGCGGCCGGAGGGTAAGGACGAGCGACCGGGAGACGAGGGGCGCGACGACCGAGAACGAGGGATTCTCCGTCGTCGCCGCAATGAGGACGACGAGGCGGTTCTCGACGGCGGGCAGGAGCGCATCCTGCTGGGCCTTCGAGAACCGGTGGATCTCGTCGAGGAAGAGAACGGTGGTGCGCCCGTAGAGCTCGCGGTCGGTCCGGGCCTGTTCGACGACCTGACGCACGTCCTTGACGCCCGCGGTGATCGCCGAGAGCTCGACGAACCGACGCCCCTGCGCGTACGAGATCACGTGCGCGATCGTCGTCTTCCCGACCCCGGGCGGGCCCCACAGGATGACGGAAGAGGCACCGGCCTTGTCCCCCGCCTGCGCATGGACGAGTTGGTGGAGCGGCGACCCGGGGAACGTGAGGTGTTCCTGCCCGACGATCTCCTCGATCGAACGCGGACGCATCCGTACCGCGAGCGGATCGAGTGAGGACGTGCGCGCGGCGGGGGCGTCGGACGTGTCGTCCGTCGCCCCCGCCGCGCCGAAGAGATCAGTCATGCGTACAGGTGACCATCGGGCCCGACGGTCAGGCCCCTGCGACCGCGGACTCGGCGTCCTCGTCCTCGGGCACGAAGTCGACGCCCGCCTCGGCACGCTGCTGTGCGGTGATCTGCGAGGGCGCGTCCGTGAGCGGATCGTACCCGCCACCGGACTTCGGGAACGCGATGACCTCGCGGATCGACTCCGCACCGGCGAGGAGGGACACGACACGGTCCCAACCGAACGCGATACCGCCGTGCGGAGGTGCACCGAACTTGAAGGCCTCGAGGAGGAAGCCGAACTTCTCCTGCGCCTCCTCCTGGCTGATGCCCATGACACGGAACACGCGCTCCTGCACGTCACGGCGGTGGATACGGATCGATCCACCACCGATCTCGTTGCCGTTGCACACGATGTCGTAGGCATAGGCGAGTGCCTCGCCCGGATCCGTGTCGAAGGTGTCGAGGAACTCGGGCTTCGGGGAGGTGAAGGCGTGGTGGACCGCGGTCCACGCACCCTCACCGACCGCGACGTCACCGGAGGCCACGGCGTCGGCGGCGGGCTCGAACATCGGGGCGTCGACGATCCACACGAAGGACCACGAGTTCTCGTCGATGAGCCCCTCACGGGCGGCGATCTCGTTCCGTGCGGCACCGAGGAGCGCACGTGCGGCCTTCGGCTTGTCGGCGGCGAAGAACACCGCGTCGCCCGGCTGCGCACCCACGGCGGCGGCGAGGCCCTCGCGTTCGGCCTCGGAGATGTTCTTCGCGACCGGACCGGTGAGCGTGCCGTCCTCCTGGATGAGCACGTACGCGAGGCCCTTGGCGCCGCGCTGCTTGGCCCACTCCTGCCACCCGTCGAGCGTGCGACGGGCGAGCTTCGCCCCGCCCGGGTACACCACGGCGCCCACGTACGGGGCCGTGAAGACGCGGAACGGCGTGTCCGCGAAGTACGCGGTGAGGTCGGTGAGCTCGATGTCGAAACGGAGGTCCGGCTTGTCCGAGCCGTAACGCTCCATCGCCTCGCGGTAGGTCATCCGGCGGATGGGGCGCGGGATCTCGACGTCGATGAGGGACCAGATCGCCTGGAGGATGTCCTCACCGAGGGCGATGATGTCGTCCTGCTCGACGAACGAGGCCTCGATGTCGAGCTGCGTGAACTCCGGCTGCCGGTCGGCGCGGAAGTCCTCGTCGCGGTAGCAGCGTGCGATCTGGTAGTAGCGCTCCATGCCTGCGACCTGCAACAGCTGCTTGAACAGCTGCGGCGACTGCGGGAGGGCGTACCAGTTGCCCGGACGCAGACGCGCCGGCACGAGGAAGTCACGTGCACCCTCGGGGGTCGAACGCGTCATCGTCGGGGTCTCGATCTCGACGAAGCGGTGGTCCTCGAGGACCTTCCGGGCCGCGCGGTTGGCCTCGGACCTTAGGCGGATCGCCTTCTGCGGCCCGGACCGACGCAGGTCGAGGTACCGGTACTTGAGGCGGGTCTCCTCACCCACCTGTCCGGCGTCCTCCGCGTGGTCGGAGACCTGGAACGGCAGCGGTGCGGCCTCGGAGAGCACCTCGACCGTGGTGTCCACGATCTCGATCTCACCGGTCGGCAGCGCCGGGTTCGCATTGCCCTCGGGGCGGGCGGAGACAGTGCCCGTGACCTTCACGACCGTTTCGTTCTTCAGGAGGTCCGCGTCCTGTTCGCGGACGACGACCTGAACGATGCCGGACGCGTCACGGAGGTCGATGAACGCGACGCCACCGTGATCGCGGCGGCGGTCCACCCACCCGGCGAGGGTGACGGTGGAATCTACGTCCGTGAGCCGGAGGGAGCCCGCCTCGTGGGTTCGTAACACTGAGTTGTCTCCTTAGGATGAATGGTGTGATGCGCTCGCCCCATGATAGTGCCCCGCTCGGGGCATCCGGGGACGGGTGGGGACAGGAGCGAACCGGGTGGAACCGCAGCAGACACCGGAGGTGCCGACATCGGCCCAGATCGACGTGGCCGCGGAGACCTTCCGCATGCTCTCCTCGTCGACCCGGCTTCTCATCGTGTGGTTGTTGGCCCACGAGGAGCTCGATGTGAGCGGTCTCGCGGAGGCGTCGGGGACGAGCGTGCAGACGGTGTCGCAGCACCTCGCGAAGATGCGCCTCGCGGGACTCGTGTCGAGCCGCCGCGAGGGCCGCCGTATCTTCTACGTCGTCGACGACCCCCACGTCGTCACGATGGTGGGCGAGATCTTCGCCCACATCGCTCCCGACGGATCCCTCGCCCCGGACCCGGAGCCGAGGCGCCTGCCGGGTTCCCGACTGCCCTGAACTCGCCCCCGGGCACCGGGCGCCGGGCCCCGGCCGGTCGCTCAGGCGTCCTGCGTGACCCGACGGATGGACGGCCACAGGTCGTCCTCGGCCGGCGCCCAGATCTCCGGGTCGGCCGTCACCTGTTCGCCCGAGCGGATGTCCTTGACCTCGTGGCCGGTCTCCCCGTCCACGAACCACACGAAGGGGATGCCACGACGGTCGGCGAACCGGATCTGCTTGCCGAACTTCGCGGCAGCCGGTGCCACATCGGTGGGGATGCCACGGGCCCGCAGACGCCGGGCGAGTTCGACGGACTCCTCGCGCCGCGCCTCGTCGGTGACGGCGACGAGGACCGCGGTCGGAACGGATCGCGACGCCTCGACGACGCGGTTCTTCCCGACGAGGCGGGACATGAGCCGCGAGACCCCGAGGGACATGCCGACACCCGGGTACGTCTTCTTCCCGTTGGTCGCGAGCGAGTCGTAGCGGCCGCCGGAGGCCACCGAGCCGAGGGACTCGTGGCCGAGGAGCTGCGTCTCGTACACCGAACCGGTGTAATAGTCGAGACCGCGGGCGATCTTGAGCTGGGCGACGACGACGCCGGGCTGCTGCCGGTTCGCCGCGTCGAGGAGGCGGGTGAGTGACTCGAGACCCTCGGACAGGAGGGGGTGCTCGACGCCGAGCGCGGTGACCTCGTCCGCAAACGCCCCCGAGGAGCTCTCGATCGCGGCGAGGGCGAGGAGCTGCTGCTGCTGCGCCGCGTCCGCACCGGCCTGCTGTGCGAGCAGCTCGGCGACCTTCTCCGGGCCGATCTTGTCGTACTTGTCGATGCAGCGCAGGACCGCCGTGACGTCCTCGAGCCCGAGGCCGCGCGAGAAGCCCTCGAGGAGCTTGCGGTTGTTCGCGAGGATCCGCACGCCGGGCACCCCGAGTTCCGAGAGCGCGTCGAAGGCCTGGGCCATGACGAGCGGGATCTCGACCTCGAAGTGATCGGCGAGAGTGTCCTCCGCGACGATGTCGATGTCCGCCTGGACGAACTCGCGGTACCGGCCGTCCTGCGGGCGCTCTCCGCGCCACACCGGCTGGATCTGGTAGCGCTTGAACGGGAACGCGAGGTGACCGGCGTTCTCGACGACGTACCGGGCGAAGGGCACCGTGAGGTCGAAGTGGAGCCCCAGCGGGTTCTTCACGCTCTCCCCCTCCTCCGCATGGAGTCGGGACACCGCGAAGACCTCCTTGTCGATCTCGCCGTCCTTGGCGAGAGCCGAGAGGGGTTCGACCGCCCGGGTGTGGAGCGCCGCGAAACCGTTCATCTCGAAGGTGTACTTGAGACGGTCGAGGACGCGTTCCTCGACGATGCGGTCGGCCGGCAACCACTCGGGGAATCCCGACAGGCGTGCGGTGCTCATGGATCAGCTCCTTGGGAGGGACGGGCGTGACACCTCATTCTAGGAGACGGGTCTCCCCCGACCGCACCGGCCCGGGTGGCACGGACCCCGCAGTCGGGAACCGGTGACGCCGCGGATCGGACGCTCACCCCGGTGACGTCCGACCGGCCCTCGGGAGCGGACGTTCGCCTCAGAAGAACGGATTCGTCTCGATCTCCCGCGACAGCTGGGTGAGCGGTCCGTGGCCGGGCAGGACGGGGGTGTCCGGCAGGGTACGGAGCATCCCGATCGTCCGCTGCATCGCCTCCGGATCACCACCGGGCAGGTCGGTCCGCCCGACGGAACCGGCGAAGAGGACGTCACCGGTGAAGAGGACCTCGTCGACCGTGCCGGCGGCCTGCGGATCCGTCACCCGCCAGAGGGTCGAGCCCTCGGTGTGGCCCGGTGCCTCGGTCGCGGAGATCCGCAGGCCCGCGAACTCGAGGTCCGTGCCCGAGGCGACGGGGACGTGCGCAGGGGTCGTCCACCCGGCCGTCCGGTCGGCGACGTGGGCGGCGAGTTCCGCCGAGGTGTGGGCCGCCGGGTCCGTGAGCCGGTAGGCGTCCGCGGCCCCGATGTGGACCGGCACGTCCCATGTCGACCGTACCGCCGGCAGCCCGAGCACGTGGTCGAGGTGCCCGTGTGTGAGAAGGATCGCGACGGGTTCCCATCGCAGGTCGGCGAGAACGCGGGCGAGGTCGGGGGCGCACTCGGAACCGGCGTCGACGAGGACGCACTCACGCGGACTTGGGCCGGTCGACTCGGCGGCGACGGCGTAACAGTTGACGTCGAGGAAGGCGGCACGGACCGCGGTGATCTCCATGTCCGTCATCCTAGAGGCCGGTGACGAGGCGAAATCTCGATATGCTGGTCGGGTTCTGACCACAGTCGAGTGATCGGACCGCAGACCCCGCGCCGGCCGCAGCACCTGCCGGACCGCGGGTCGCTGCCGGACCGGTTCGACCGACGCAATGACAAGGTGCTCCCATGACCGACGACGCCACCCGGAAGACCGACGCACCGAAGCCGGCACCCGTGCCGAAGCCGAGCGCGCTCGCGCCGAAACCCGGTGCGCCCTCCCCCAGTGCCGTGAAGCCCACGGTCGCCGCGGCCCGCCCGGCCGCCGTGACCGAACGCGACCGGTCCGCGGAGCTCGCGGCCGCCGCCGCATTCGGACGCGTCGCGGAGGACACGACGGTGTTCGTCCGGACCGGCGACACCGAGCGCGCGGTCGGCCAGTACCCCGATGCCACCGCGGAGGCGGCACTCGAGTACTTCGCCCGCAAGTACCTCGACCTCGTCGACGCCGCCGCGCTCCTCGAGGAACGCCTGAGCGCCGGGGCCTCGGGCGATTCGATCCGGCAGTCCGCGCAGAAGCAGACGGAAGCCCTCGCCGAGGCGCACGTGGTCGGTGATCTCGAGGCCCTCCGAACCCGCCTCACCGAGATCGAAGCGAAGGCGAAGGAGGTCTCGATCGCCCAGCAGAAGGCCCACCTCGAAGCACGGGACGAGGGCCTGCGTGCCCGCACCGCGATCGTCGAGGAGGCCGAGGCGATCGCCGGCACGGACCCTGCCCGCATCCAGTGGAAGAACTCCGGTGCCCGGATGATCGAGCTGTTCGAGAACTGGAAGCACCTGCAGGCGACGACGCCGCGCCTGCCGCGCGCGACCGACCAGGAACTCTGGGGCCGGTTCTCGAAGGCCCGCAACACCTTCGACCGGCACCGCCGCGAGTACTTCGCGAACCTCGACAAGCGCAACGCCGAGGGCAAGCGCATCAAGGAGAAGCTCGTCGCGGAGGCCGAGGCGCTCTCCACGTCCACCGATTGGCGGGAGACCGGCGCGAAGTACCGCGCTCTCATGGATCGCTGGAAGGCCGCCCCGCGCGCCGGTCGCAAGGACGACGACGCCCTGTGGGCCCGTTTCCGTGCCGCCCAGGACGTCTTCTACGCCGCGCGCCAGAAGGAGAACGAGGCGCTCGACGCCGAGTTCGCCGAGAACCTCGTCGTCAAGGAGGCTCTCCTCGCCGAGGCCCAGGCGCTCCTCCCGGTGACGGACCTCGCCCGCGACAAGGAGAAGCTCCGGGCGATCCAGGAGAAGTGGGAGGACGCCGGGCGCGTCCCGCGCGCGGACGTCTCCCGGATGGAGAACGGCCTGCGCGCGGTCGAACAGGCGTTCGCGGATGCCGAGGACGCCCGCTGGAAGGCGACGGATCCGGAGAAGCAGGCCCGCACCTCGGGCGCCCTCGCCCAGCTCGAGGAAGCCATCGCAGATCTCGAGGCGGACCTCGCGAAGGCCCAGGCGAGCGGCGACGCGAAGCGGATCGCGAAGGCCCAGGAGGCCCTCGATGCCCGCCGTGCGTGGTTCGAGACGCTCTCCCGGACCGCCGAGGAACTCGGCTGATCCGGGGCTTCGGGCCCCACACTCCGCACGGACGGGAACTGTGACCCGAGGACGCGTCCGTCCACAGATCGCCGGTTCCCCCTGGTCCGCCGTGGATCCCTCCCGCAGGATGGGTCCATGGCGGACCTTCTTCGTACCGGAGCACCCCTCGACTACCACGAGCTCGTCGATCTCGCCCTCGACGGTCTGCTCCACCGGATCGCCCCGGACTGCTGGGTCGCCGTCGGCACGCGGGTCGATGCCCACGTGCGCGCGCAGGCACTCGGACCGGCTCCCGTGAACCGGCTCGTGCTCTCCCACCGCTCGGCGTACTGGGTGTGGTGGGGGCAGGGGCTCGGCCCGGTGACGCCGGAGTACACGACGGCGCGGCGCAGGCGGTTGCGGGGAGCACAGCTCGCGTGCACGGTCCACGAGAAGAACCTCGATCCGTCGGAGATCGCCCTGCTCTCGGGGATCGCGGTGACGACCCGCGAACGGACTCTCCGTGACGTCCTCATGACGACGGTCGACCGGGTGCTCGCGGATCTGCGGGCGGAGACCGGGGCCCCGGTGGCCCGGGTCGCTCCGGAGGACCTCCCCGAGGCGGCGCTCACCGAGGCGCGCGCGGTCCTCCTCACCCTTCCGGAGGAACATCGGCAGGACTTCGGGGAGTACATCGCCGGAGCGTACCGCCTGCCGGGACTCATGACCCTCCGGGCGCTCGTCGACCGCGCCCTCCGCGGGCTGTGAGACACCGGCGGGCCGGAATCCTCAGCTGCCGGTGATGCGGTAGACGTCGAACACGCCGTCGACCTTCCGCACGGCGCCGATGACGGTGCCGAGCTGTTTCGCGTCGGACATCTCGAAAACGAACCGCGACTGTGCGACCCGGGCCTTCGACGTGGCGACGGACGCCGAGAGGATATTCACGTGGTTCTCGGACAGCACCTTCGTGATGTCCGAGAGCAGACCCGGGCGATCGAGGGCCTCGACCTGGATCTGGACGAGGTACACACCGATCGCGTTGTCCGCCCAGCTCACCTCGACGATGCGCTCGGGCTCGCGCTTGAGGTTCTCGACGTTCTTGCAGTCGTCGCGGTGGACGGAGACCCCCGTACCGCGGGTGACGAATCCGACGATCCGGTCCCCCGGCACCGGGGTGCAGCACCGGGCGAGTTTCACGAGGATGTCGTCCGCGCCGCGGACCCGGATCCCGTTCGACGACGAGTGGTGTCCCCGGGACTTGCCGGTCGGGTTCGTCGGCGGTGCCGGTGCGACCTCGTCCTCGTCGTCCCCCTGGACCTCCTTCGCGAGGAGATCGACGACGTGGGCCGCGGACATCGTGCCGTTGCCGATCGCCGCGTACAGTGCCGAGACGTCCGCGAGGCGCTGCTCGTTCGCGACGACGAGGAGTGCTTCCTGGCTCATGAGCCTGTCCGCCGAGAGGTGATGACGGCGCATCGCGCGGGCGAGCTGTTCGCGCCCGGTCTCGATCGCCTCCTCACGCCGTTCCTTCGAGAACCACTGCCGGATCTTGTTGCGGGCACGCGGACTCTTGACGAAGGCGAGCCAGTCGCGGCTGGGGCCGGCGTGCTCGTCCTTCGAGGTGAAGATCTCGACGACGTCGCCGTTGCCGAGAGGGGTGTCGAGAGACACGAGACGCCCGTTGACGCGTGCCCCCATGGTCTTGTGCCCGACCTCGGTGTGGACGGCGTACGCGAAGTCGACGGGTGTCGACTCCGCCGGCAGCGGGATGATGTCGCCCTTCGGGGTGAAGGCGTAGACCTCCTTCGAGTTCACCTCGAAGCGGAGGTTGTCGAGGAACTCGTCCGGGTCCTCGGTCTCCCGCTGCCAGTCGAGCAGTTGCCGCAACCACGCGACCTGATCGACCTCTCCGGAGTCCTGGACCTTCGCCATCCGCCCGCCGGCGGCGTTGATCGATGCGGGGTCGACCCGCCCCCGGTCCTTGTACTTCCAGTGCGCGGCGACACCGAACTCGGCGCGGCGGTGCATCTCGTTCGTCCGGATCTGGATCTCCACCGGTTTGCCGTAGGGACCGATCACGGTCGTGTGGAGGCTCTGGTACATGTTGTACTTCGGCATCGCGATGTAGTCCTTGAAGCGGCCCGCGACCGGCGACCACCGGGCGTGGACGAGACCGAGGACCGCATAGCACTCACGCACCGTCTCCACGAGGATCCGGGCCCCGACGAGATCGTAGATGTCCGCGAAGTCGTGACCGCGCACGATCATCTTCTGGTAGATCGAGTAGTAGTGCTTGGGCCGTCCGGTGATGGTGCCCTGGATCGAGGAGGCGGCGAGCTCGTCCCCGAGCTCCTTCGAGATGATCGCGAGGTACTTCTCGCGTTCGGGCGTGCGCTCGGCGACGAGGCGGACGATCTCCTCGTAGACCTTCGGATGGAGCACCTGGAACGAGAGGTCCTCGAGTTCCCACTTGATGGTGTTCATGCCGAGGCGGTGGGCCAGCGGCGCGAAGATCTCGAGCGTCTCCTTCGCCTTGCGTTCGCTCGAGGTCGCCGGCACGTACTTCCACGTGCGGGCGTTGTGCAGACGGTCGGCGAGCTTGATGACGAGCACGCGGATGTCCCGGGACATCGCGACGATCATCTTGCGGACGGTCTCCGACTTCGCCGCCTCGCCGTAGTGGATCTTGTCGAGCTTCGTCACCCCGTCGACCATGAGGGCGATCTCGTCGCCGAAGTCGGCCCGGAGGTCGTCGAGGGAGTACTCGGTGTCCTCGACGGTGTCGTGGAGGAGGGCCGCGGCGAGGGTCGTCGTCGTCATGCCGATCTCGGCGAGGATCGTCGCGACGGCCACCGGATGCGTGATGTACGGATCGCCGCTCTTGCGCATCTGCCCGCGGTGGGCCTTCTCCGCGACCCGGTACGCACGGACGATGAGATCGACGTCGGACTTCGGGTGGTAGTGCTCGACGGACTGCAGGAGCGGGCCGAGCGCCTTCGGGTACTGCGGCGTCTGCTGGGACCGGGAGGTCCACCACGCGAGCCGGGAGAAGCCGCGCGGCCGGCGTGCGACGTCGGAGGTGCCGTCGACCGGATTCGCCATGATGTTCTCCCTACGTGGATGAGCGTGTACCCCGGTCAGGACACCGAGCGGGTGTCCTCACCGGGGTACTGGGTGTGGTGCTTCATGGTACCGCTCAGGCGGGCGAACCCTCGAACAGGACGGGGGCGCGATCGGGCAGTCCGTGTTCGGTGCGGTGGTCCGCGACGGCCTTCTCCTGGTGGACGACGTCCTCCTCCCGGCTGCGCAGGAGCGCATACAGCGGGCTCGCGACGAACAGCGTCGAAGCGGCGGCGACGATCGTGCCGATGAAGAGCGACAGGGAAATGTCGGTGAGCGTACCGGCACCGAGGACGACGACACCGATGACGAGGATCGCAGCGATCGGCAGGACCGAGATCACCGAGGTGTTGATCGACCGCACGGTCGTCTGGTTCACACCGAGGTTGACGAGCTCGGAGAACTTCATCCGGTGGTTGTCCCGGAACCCGCTCGTCGTCTCGCGGATCTTGTCGAACACGACGACCGTGTCGTACAGCGCGAAGCTGAGGACCGTGAGGAAGCCGATCATTGCCTCGGGCGTGATCTCGAATCCGAAGGTCGAGTACAGCCCGATGGTGACGACGAGGACGAAGAAGAGGCCGACGATCGCGGCGAGGGACATCTTCCACGTCCGGAAGTACAGCGCCATGATGATCATCGCGAGGCCGACGAAGATCACGAGGGCGCGGAGCATCTTCTCGGTGACGTCCTGACCCCAGGTGGGGCCGATGAACGTCGAGGTGACATCCGCGTCCGCGACCGCGTAGGTCTCGACGAGGGCGGTACGCACCTGCTGCATCTGGTCGTCGGTGAGCTGCTCGGTCTCGATCTTCACCGCGGTGCTCGAGGTCGGGACGACCTCGGGAGCGGCCCCCGGCACGACCGAGGTGACCGCCTCGGTCCCGGGGCCGGCGGCGGTGTCCGTGACGTTGGTGACCTGGAACTCAGAACCCCCGGTGAAGGCGATACCGAAGTTGAATCCGCGGACGAGCGGCACGAGCGCCGAGAGGACGACGAGCACCGCGGCGATCGTGAGCCACAGTTTCGCCTTCGGGACGAAGGGAATGGAGGTCTCACCGCTGTGGAGGGCATTGCCCCATGCGAAGAAGCGTTTCATCGGTCTTCGCCTCCCTTCGGTTCGGTGGTGGATTCGGCCTCGCGCAGGGCTTTGCGTTCGGCGAGGGACAGCCCCTCGTGCCCGGCCCGGCCGGCACGACCGGAGGCCGCCTCCGCCTGCTTGCGCTCGGTGGCCTTCTGGCGTTTGAGCGCCTCCCGGTACGAGGACCGTTTCTCCTTCTTGGAGAGCTCCTGCGCCTTCTCGAGGTCGAGGTTCATCGCACCGCGGTACGCCGCCTGCTTCACCCCGAGCTGGCGCGGATCCATCCCGGACATCGGGTGCCCCTCACCGAAGAACCGGGTCCGCGCGAGGACCTGCAGCATCGGGTGGGTGAAGAGCACGACGAGGACGATGTCGACGATCACCGTGAGACCCAGGGTGAACGCGAACCCGCGGACGCTCCCGACGGCGAGGATGTAGAGGATGACCGCCGCGAGCATGTTGACGGCCTTCGAGGCGTAGATGGTGCGTTTCGCGCGGTCCCATCCGATCTCCACCGCGGAGGTGAGACGACGGCCCGATCGGAGTTCGTCACGGACACGTTCGAAGTACACGATGAAGGAGTCCGCTGTCATACCGATACCGACGATGATGCCGGCGACGCCCGCGAGGGACAGTCGATAGCCGTACCGCCAGGACACGAACAGCAGGAGCAGATACGTGAGCACCCCGGCGACGGCGAGGCTGGAGATCGTGACGAACGCGAGTGCCCGGTACTGGAAGACCGAGTAGACGACGACGAGCAGCAGACCGATGCCTCCGGCGATGAGGCCGTACGCGAGGTACTCGGCTCCGAGGGTCGGGGAGATCTGCTCCTCGCTCTGGACCTGGAAGCTGATCGGCAGTGCGCCGTTCTTCAGCTGGTTGGCGAGGGTCTCCGCCTCCTGCTGCGTGAACGAACCGGTGATCTGTGCGCGACCGTCGAGCACCGCGGTCTGCGAGGCCGGCGCGGAGAGCACGAGACCGTCGAGGACGATCGCGAACTGGTTGAAGGGCGCCTGCTGACCGGTGATCGCCGAGGTGATCTGACCGAAGACGGTCTTGCCCTCGTCGTCGAACTCGATGGTGACGGCGAGGTTCTGCGTCTGGGCACCGGTCGACGTGGACTCGAATCCCCATTCGGCGTTCGTCACATGGGAGCCGGCGAGTTCGACGGGCCCGAGGATGAGCTTGGCCGAACCGTCCTGCGAGCAGGACACCACCGGTGCGTCGGCCGCCTTCGCGGTGCCACCGGTGCGGTTCGCCGGGTCCGTGCAGTCGAGGGCCTGGAACTCGGCGAGGAGGTCCGGGTCCTGCATCCACGTGGTGTCCGTCATCGGGTCGAAGACCGGGTGCTGTGTCGGGGCCTCCGCAGACTCCTCGGGTGCGGCGGTCTCCGTCGCCGCCGGTGCGGGTGCACCGTCGGTCGAGCCGGCCGGGCCCGGGACCGGCGCGGCGGTGGAAGCGGCCTCGACGGCGCCACCGGCGTTCGCGTCCTCCGCGGGAGCGTCCTCCGCGGGAGCGGTCCCGTTGCCGCCGAGCAGTTCGTCGAGGCGGGCCTGGTCCTCCTCGGAGAGCTCGGGTGCGGATTCGGATCCGGTCGCGGACGCCTCGGCGTCGATCTTCTCCTGCGACCGCGGATCACCGATGTAGGCGACGCGACGGAACTCGAGCTGGGCGGACGAACGCACGAGATTGCGAGTCTCCTCGTCCGGGTTGCCCGGCAGATTCACGACGATGTTGCGGTCGCCCTGGGTGGTGATCTCCGCCTCGGAGACACCGGTGGAGTCGACGCGCTGTCGGATGATCGACACCGCCTGGGTGAGCTGTTCCTGGGTGATCTGCACGTCCTCGCCGACCTGCGGTTCGAGGATGATCGAGGTACCGCCCTCGAGGTCGAGCGCGAGGTCGGGAGTCGGTTTCGCATCCGACCAGATCATGCCGCCGCCGACGAGCATCGCGATGACGGCGGTGACGATGCCCAACCAGATGAACCGCAGACCCGGCCGCGGTTTGTTCACGGGTGCTGACACGTACGCACTTCTTTCGGGTGGAGGGCCGACCGGCTCGAGGCCCGGCGGCGAAGAGGAGGTCGAACGGGAAGGGGGGGNNNCGGGGCTCAGCGCTTGTCGTCGTCGCCGAACGGACCGCCGGTCGGGCGGTCGTCGTCACGGCCGAACGGTCCGGGTGCGTCGGTGTCCTTCGCGTCGGAGGAGTCCGCACCGAACGACGAGGCGGAGTCCGCGGTGGGCTCCGCGACGACCGGGGCCTCGACCTGTCCTATCGCCTGGCGGTGGACGACGAGCGTGGTGCCCGGGGTCGATTCGATCGTCACCTTGTTGGCGTCGCTGTCGACCGAGACGACGGTGCCGTAGAGGCCGAAGGTCGTCATGACGGTGGCACCGGGCACGAGGCGCTCGGCCATCTGCTCCTGCTGCGCCTTCCGCTTCCGGTTCGAGTTGAACATGAAGAAGATGAGCAGCGCTCCGAGAGCGAGGAGCATGATCATGGAGAGGTCCACGAGGGGCCTTTCTGTCGGAAGAAGGGTGTTCGGTGCGCCAGTCTACCGGCCGGGAACAACCCGCTGCCCCAGCCGGCACGGAGGTGCCCACGAGCGAAGCCGTACCCGTCCGAGGGGTGCGGCACGCGGTGCTCAGACCGTGGGGATCGTGTCCGGCGGGGTGAGCCCGAGGTGCCGCCACCCCTCGACGGTCGCGATCCGACCGCGCGGGGTCCGGGAGAGCAGACCCTCGCGGACGAGGAAGGGTTCCGCGACCTCCCCGACGGTGTCGGGTTCCTCGCCGACGGAGACCGCGAGGGTGTTGAGGCCGACCGGTCCCCCGCCGAAGCGACGGCACAGGGCGGAGAGCACGCTGCGGTCGAGCCTGTCGAGTCCGCGTTCGTCCACCTCGTACACGAGAAGTGCGGCCTTCGCCGCCTCGAGGTCGACGATCCCCCGGCCGCGCACCTGGGCCCAGTCGCGCACGCGGCGCAACAGCCGGTTCGCGATACGCGGGGTACCGCGGGACCGCCCGGCGATCTCCCCCAGCCCGCCGGGGGTCGCCTCGATCCCGAGCATCCGGGCCGACCGGGTGAGTACCGTCTGCAGGTCCTCGATCGAGTAGAAGTCGAGATGTCCGGTGAACCCGAAGCGGTCCCGCAGCGGCGCCGGGAGCAGCCCCGAACGGGTGGTGGCCCCGACGAGGGTGAAGGGCGGGAGGTCGAGGGGGATCGCGGTCGCACCGGGACCCTTGCCGACGATGACGTCGACCCGGAAGTCCTCCATCGCGACGTAGAGCATCTCCTCGGCGGCCCGGGCGACCCGGTGGATCTCGTCGATGAAGAGGACCTCCCCCTCCTCGAGGGAGGAGAGGATCGCAGCGAGATCACCCGCGTGCTGCACGGCCGGCCCCGAGGTGACGCGGATCTGAGAGCCCATGTCGGCCGCGATGATCATCGCGAGGGTCGTCTTGCCGAGGCCGGGAGGGCCCGAGAGGAGCACGTGGTCCGGCGCCTTGCCGCGGACCTTCGCGGCGTCGAGGACGAGGGACAGCTGGTCCCGTACCTGGGGCTGCCCCACGAACTCGGCGAGGCCCTTCGGGCGGAGTGCTGCCTCCTGGACGCGCTCGGCGTCGTCCGCCCCGGCGCCGGTGAGACGCTGGAGTTCGGGGCCCGTGGGGCCGGACTCCCCGAACTCGACCTCGTAGCTCCCGGGTGTCATCCACGACCTCCGAGGTGCTTGAGCGCGGCCCGCAGGAGACCGGAGACGTCGTCCTCGGCCACGCTGCCGGAGATCGCGTCGACGGCCTTCTCGGCGTCCGAGGTCTTCCAGCCCAGACCCTCGAGCGCCTCGACGACCTGGGAGGCAGCGGCGGACCGACCCGTCTCCGGTTCCTCCGCGACGGGAGTTCCTCCGGACGCGGCGACCGGAAGGTCCCCGCCCGGCAGGGAGTCGAGTTTGCCGGCGAGTTCGAGCAGGAGGCGGGCGGCGACCTTCTTGCCGATCCCGGGAACGGCGATGAACGCCTTGTCGTCCTCCGCCCGGACCGCCCGCCGCAGTTCCGCCGGGGAGAGCACGGCGGTGATCGCGAGGGCGAGTTTCGGACCGATCCCGGAGATCGTCTGGAGGACCTCGAAGAGATCGCGTTCGTCCTCGGACCCGAAACCGAAGAGGGTGAGCGAGTCCTCGCGGACGACGAGGAAGGTGTGGAGTTCGGTCTCCTGACCGTGCCGCAGCGAGAGCGCGAGAGCCGGCGACACGAGGACCTTCCGGCCGACACCCTGCGTGACGAGCGTGACGCTGTCGGGGCGGATGCTGTGCACGTAACCGTGAAGAAGGGTGATCACTCGAACTCCTGTGGGAACTGATGTACGAATAGGAGTCTAGGGCATGGCACGGACGGTGCACGGTCCGCTCGTGAACCCGGCGCGACCGCGCTGCCGCGATCTCCGCTCATTCGCGGGAGCGGCGGATCGCCCGTGCCCACTGTTCCTGAGCACGGGTGAGCCCGGATCCCTGGCGGCCCTGCGCCTGGCGGGCCAGCAGGTCCTTCGTCGCCCCCGGGGTGCTCGTCGCCGCCGAGGCGCCGCGCCACAGATGGCAGATCGCGAGTGCGAGGGCGTCCGCGGCGTCCGCCGGTCGCGGCGGGGCGTCGAGCTTGAGGATCCGTGTGACCATGTGGGTCATCTGTTTCTTGTCGGCCCGACCGTTGCCGGTCACCGCGGCCTTGACCTCCGAGGGCGTGTGCATCGCGACGGGCAGTCCGCGGCGCGCGGCGAGGCCCATCGTGAGGCCCGAGGCCTGAGCGGTTCCCATGATCGTCGACACGTCGTTGCGGGCGAACACCCGTTCGATGCTCACCACGTCCGGGCGGTGCGTGTCGAGGAAGGAGTCGAACGCCTCGGCGAGGGCGCCGAGGCGGACGTCGACCGAGGCGTCGGCCGGGGTCCGGACGACGTCCACCGCGACGAGCCGCGCGGTCCGGGCGTTCCCGGCGTCGATGACCCCGAGCCCACAACGGGTGAGCCCGGGGTCGACTCCGAGGATGCGCACGCTCAGTCTTCGGCGTCGAGCTGCGCGAGGACCTCGTCGGACACGTCGGCGTTCGAGTAGACGTTCTGCACCTCGTCGCTGTCCTCGAGGGCGTCGATGAGGTTGAAGACCTTCTTCGCGGTCTCCGCGTCGAGCGGGACCTCGAGGTTCGGCACGAACGCGGCCTCCGCCGAGTCGTAGTCGATCCCGGCGTCCTGGAGCGCGGTCCGGACCGCCACGAGGTCGGTGGCCTCGCAGATGATCTCGAAGGTGTCGCCGCTCTCCTTGACCTCCTCGGCACCCGCGTCGAGCGTCGCCTCGAGGATCGTGTCCTCGTCGGTACCCTCGGCGGGGACGACGATGACGCCCTTGCGGTTGAAGTTGTAGGCGACCGAACCCGGATCCGCCATCGAACCGCCGTTGCGGGTCACCGCGACGCGGACCTCCGCAGCGGCCCGGTTGCGATTGTCGGTGAGGCACTCGATGAGCAGTGCGACGCCGCCCTGTGCGTAGCCCTCGTACATGATGGTCTCGTAGGAGACACCGCCGCCGTCGAGGCCCGCGCCGCGCTTGACCGCACGGTCGATGTTGTCATTGGGGACCGAGGACTTCTTCGCCTTCTGGATCGCGTCGAAGAGGGTCGGGTTGCCTCCGACGTCGGCACCACCGTTGCGTGCGGCGACCTCGATGTTCTTGATGAGCTTCGCGAAGAGCTTGCCCCGCTTGGCATCGATCGCGGCCTTCTTGTGCTTGGTGGTGGCCCATTTGGAGTGACCTGACACGAATGACTCCTCGTGATTGGCGGATGACTTCGAGGGTCCATTCTAGTCACCGCGCGTGCCCGGGCCGCACATGCGCGCCGCCGACCCCTCAGCGACGGAGGTCGTGGAGGCTGTCCCCGAGGTCGAGCGGGACCGCCGGGGTCTCGCCCCGGTGGACGAGGTCGACGAGTTCGCCGAGCCGCGCCGGGTACACGGTCTCGCCGGTGGAATCGAGTTCGGAACGCGGCCACCACCGCCACTGGTCGATCGTCTTCTTCTCCGTGTCGGTCCACACCGCGTCGTCGAGGTCGAGGTCCTCGTCGATCCGCAGCCCGTAGAACACCTCGTGCTGGTGGAAGGAACGGTCGGAGTACTCGATGAGAACGGTGTGCTCCGCGATCGGTCCGATGAGGGCGCAGGGGTCGCACTCGAGTCCGGTCTCCTCCGCGAGTTCCCGGGCCGCCGTCTGGAGCGGCGACTCCCCGAGGTCCGCTCCCCCACCGCACGTCATCCAGCGGTGGCTCGCGGGGTCGTAGAGATCCGAGACTCGCAGGAGGAAGACGTCCCCTGCTTCGTTCAGCAGGACGACGCGGGCGGCCTGACGCACTTTCACGTGTTTCCTCCTCGGGATCCTCCACCGGTGGCGGAGACGGACGCGGGACGACATGCCCGGGTGACGACGGGGAGCATGGACGCGGGGCGTCCGGCGGAGTCGAGGAAGGTACTGCCGCCGGACGGTCCCGCGCTCACGCGGGGAACGGGACGCGCGGGATCATGCCCCGGCGGCCGGCGCGAGGTGGGTGGTCCACCAGTCGAGCATCGCCTCGAAGCGCTGGACGCGGTGACGCGGCTGACCCGACCGGGAGAGTTCGTGGTTCTCCCCCGGGAAGACGAGCATCTCCGCGGTGACGCCGGCGCGTTGGAGCGCCGCGAAGTACTGCTGCGCCTGCTCGAGCGGGCACCGGAAGTCGAGTTCCGAGTGCATGACGAGGGTCGTCGTCCGGGTCGACCTCGCACGTTCGAGCGGGGACTGGCGGCGGATGTTGTCCGTGTCCGTGCCCGTGTACTGCTCGCTGAAGTACCGACCGATGTCGGAGGTACCGACGAAGGAGTCCGGCACGAGGTATCCCCGTTCGACGATCGCGGCCCGGAACCGGTGGTCGGCACCGATGATCATCGAGGTGAGATATCCGCCGTAGGAGCCGCCCTGCACACCGAGTCGCTCACCGTCGAGTTCCGGATGCGCGGCGAGAGCGGCCTCGAGCACCGCGAGCACGTCGGCCGCCGCGGGATCCGCGAAATCGCCCTGCACGGCCTTGCCCCATGCGTGGCCGCGTCCGGCGGATCCGCGCGGGTTCGAGTAGACGACCGCGAACCCGGCGGCGGTGAGCACCTGGGTCTCGTCGAAGAACCCGTGGGTGTACTGCGCGAAGGGGCCGCCGTGGATGTTGAGGACGACGGGGAACGGCCCCTCACCGTGCGGGATCGCGACCCAGCCGTGCACGTCACCGAGCGGGGTGGGTGCACTCACCGGCTGCGGGAGCACCGCGTTCTCGGGTGCCCCGGGATCCGCGAGGAGTGCGGGCGCGGCCGCGGCATCCCCGGTCGCGGAGAGCGCATACACCGCGCCGGGTGTCGTCGGGGTCACCGCGGTGTACACGAGGCGGCCTGAGTCGAGAGCGAAACCGGTGACGACGTGGTCGGCGGGCGAGAGGATGTCGAGGTCGGCGTACGCGAGTGCACCGGCCCCGCCGGTGGACACGTCGAGCGGGATCCGGACGATGCGCTCGGCACCGTCGTCGACGAGCGTCATGTAGGCGATGCCGTCGCGGACCACGAGGTTCCCCGCGAGGTCGACGTCGACGTCCGAGGTGAGACGCCGGGTGGTGCCGGTCCTCCGGTCGTGGACGAAGAGGCCACCGAGCTGGGCCACGAAATCGGTCCGACCGCTCGGCAGTGCCGCCCCGAGGAAGACGAGGGTGTCGTCGTCCGCCCACACGTGGGACCGGACGGTGACCTCGCCGAGCTCGAGCGGGCTCGCCTCGGCCTCCCCGACGATCCACACGGTGGCACGGAGGTCGAGGACCGCGTCGTCGACCGGATAGGCGGCGACGACGGAGAGCACGGATCCCGAGGGCGAGTACTGGGGATCACGGACGTCACGGCCCGGGTGCGGGAGCGCCACGGCCTCGGGAACGTCCTCTCCCCCGAGCAGGCCGGTGGCGGCGAGGCCCGGTTCGGTGAGGTCGACCCGGAACAGGGTCGCCGGGCGGTCGAGGGTCCATCCGACCCCGTTCGAGAAGGACACGGCCCGGCCGAACCGGCGGGGCGCCTCGGCGGTGGCGGGAACGAGCGGGTCCGTGCCGTAGCGGCCCTCCTCGGGGACGCGGGAGACGAACACGGCCTCGGTGCCCGAGGGGGCGAGGGCGAACTCGGTGACGCCGAGGTGCTGGTCGCTCACCCGGCGGACGGCGCCCGGGTGCGCACCGACGTGGAGCTGCGGGGCGCCCTCGGTTCCCTTCCGCAGCAGACCGAAGACTCCCCCGGCGGTGTCGAGGTGGGAGTCGTTCCAGCCGTGCGAGACGCGAGCGGGAGCACCGTCCTCACCGAAGGCGAACACCTGCGAGAGGTAGGAGTTCGTGTCGAGGTGGGGCCGGGACAGCTCGGCGAGGACCGTGCCGTCGGTCACGAGTGGGTTGCTCGCGGAGACGAGGAGTTCGATGGACTCGGGCTTCATAGGGTTTCCCATGCTTTCGAATACAGTTCCCGCACCTGGGAATGGACCTGGGGCAGGGCCTTGGTGCGGGCGACGATCGGGAGGAAATTGGCGTCCCCGGACCAACGGGGCACCACGTGCTGATGGAGATGTGCGGCGATCCCGGCGCCGGCGACCGCACCCTGGTTCATGCCCAGGTTGAAGCCGTCGGGACCGGAGACGCTGCGGACCACCTGCATCGACCGCTGGGTGAACTCCGCGAGCTCCACCGTTTCCTCGGGCGTGAGGTCGGTGTAGTCCGCGACGTGGCGGTAGGGGCAGATGAGCAGGTGGCCGGGGTTGTAGGGATAGAGGTTGAGAACCGCGTACACGGCCTTGCCGCGGGCGACGACGAGGCCCTCCTCGTCGGGCTTGCCGGGAGCCGCGCAGAACGGGCACTGCTTCTCGGAGGAGTCGAGCGGCTTGTCCTGACCGCCGATGTACACCATCCGGTGCGGGGTCCACAGGCGCTGGAAGCCGTCGGGTTCGCCGGGGAACCCGGCCGCCGCCTCGGCCTCCGTCGCCGGATAACCGGGATCGGCAGGGGTCCCGGGCCCCACCGGGGCCGAGGCGCCGGTGGGGTCCGGAGAGGACGTGGGGTCTGCCCGGGTGCGGGGATCCGAGGAGGAGTCGGTCATCGTCACACCTGGGCGCGGGTCGCGATGGCCTCGGTGATCGTCGTGATCGCGTCCGCGACCGGCACGCCGTTCTCCTGGCTGCCGTCACGGAAGCGGAAGGACACCGCCTGCGCGTCCCGGTCCTCGCCGCCGACGATGAGGGTGTAGGGCACCTTCGACTTCGAGGCATTGCGGATCTTCTTCGGGAAGCGGTCGTCCGAGGAATCGACGTCGACCCGGACACCCGCGGCGCGCAACTGTGCGGCGACCTCGTCCGCGTAGGGCAGGAACTCCTCGGCCACCGGGACCATCGTCACCTGCACCGGCGAGAGCCAGACCGGGAACGCGCCGGCGTAGTGCTCGACGAGGACCCCCATGAAGCGTTCGATCGAACCGAACTTCGCAGAGTGGATCATGACCGGCTGCTTGCGGGTGCCGTCGGAGGCCTGGTACTCGAGTCCGAACCGCTCGGGCTGATTGAAGTCGTACTGGACGGTGGACATCTGCCAGGTCCGGCCGATCGCGTCCTTCGCCTGGACGGAGATCTTCGGGCCGTAGTACGCCGCACCGCCCGGGTCCGGGACGAGGTCGAGACCGGTCTCCGTCGCGACCTCCTCGAGGATGCGGGTCGCCTCCGCCCACTGCTCGTCGGAACCGATGAACTTGTCCTTCTTCCTGCCGTCCTCGTCACGGGTCGACAGTTCGATGTAGAAGTCGTCGAGTCCGAAGTCGCGCAGCAGGCCGAGGATGAAGTTCAGGAGGTGACGGATCTCGTCCGCCGCGGACTCCTGCGTGACGTACGAGTGCGAGTCGTCCTGCGCGAAGCCGCGCACGCGGGTGAGTCCGTGGATGACGCCGGAGGGCTCGTAGCGGTACACCGACCCGAACTCGAAGAGGCGCAGCGGGAGTTCCCGGTAGGAGCGACCGCGCGAGCGGTAGATGAGGTTGTGCATGGGGCAGTTCATCGCCTTGAGGCGGTACGGCTGGCCGGCCTTGGTGACCTCACCGTTCTCATCGCGTTCCTCGTCGACGGCCAGCGCCGGGAACATGCCGTCGGCGTAGTACGGCAGGTGCCCGGAGGTGTGGAACAGCTCCTCCTTCGAGATGTGGGGGGTGCCCACGTACTCGAAACCGGCCTTGATGTGCGCCTCACGGACGTAATCCTCCATGACGCGCTTGATGATGCCGCCCTTGGGGTGGAAGACCGGAAGCCCGGACCCGAGCTCGTCGGGGAACGAGAAGAGGTCGAGTTCGACACCGAGTTTGCGGTGGTCGCGCTTCTCCGCCTCCGCGATCCGGGTCTGGTACGCCTTGAGATCGTCCTTCGTCGCCCACGCGGTGCCGTACACGCGCTGGAGCGAGTCGTTCGCCTGGTCACCGCGCCAGTAGGCCGCGGAGGCCTTCGTCACGGCGAATCCGTTGCCGATGTGCTTCGTGCTCGGCAGGTGGGGGCCGCGGCAGAGGTCCTGCCACACGACCTCGCCCTTGCGATTGCGGTTCTCGTACACCGTGAGTTCGCCGGCACCGACCTCGACCGAGGCCTCCGCGTCGCCACTGTCGCCGCCGTCGCCGATCTTCGCCTTGTCGCCGATGAGTTCGAGCTTGAAGGGCTCGTTCGCCATGCGGGTGCGCGCCTCGTCCTCGGTGACGACGACGCGGTGGAAGGTCTGACCCTCCTTGACGATCCGCTGGGCCTTCTTCTCGATGGCCTTGAGGTCCTCGGGGGTGAAGGGGTTCTCGACCTTGAAGTCGAAGTAGAAACCGTCGGTGATGTAGGGGCCGATGCCGAGCTTCGTGCCGGGGAAGAGTTCCTGGACCGCTTGGGCGACGACGTGTCCGGTCGAGTGCCGGAGGATGTCGAGGCCGGCCTGGTCCTGCAGGGTGATCGGCTCGACCGTGTCCCCGGCGGAGATCTCCCGGGAGAGGTCCGCGGGCTGTCCGTTGAGCATGATCGCCACGACGTCCTTGCGGCTCTCGAACAGGGTGGTCCCCGTCGTGCCCTCCTCGAACGGGATGTCGGTTCCGTCGAGATGAATGATGTCGGGCACGAAAGGCTCCTCGCGTCGTGTCGCTGACCAATACGGGGTGATCGGCAACGGTGGTGTGATGTGCATGTGAAGTCTAACGCCCCGCACGGAAGCGTCCGTGCGGGGCGTCAGGGGGTGGGGCGTCGGGGTGGTCCTGCTCCGTGTACGGAGCCGATCAGCCCTGGGTGAAGGTGACGGGGTCCGCGTCGTAGTCCTGCATGAACTCGATCTCGACACCGGCGAGGTCCTCGGCCGGGATCTCGTACGCGAACTTGTACTCGCCCGAGTAACCCGGGCGGATCGTCGGCTGGTCGTAGAAGACGAGGCTGCCGGAGTAGTCGAGCGAGTAGATGGCGGTGCACGTACGCCCGGAGGGGAGCACGCAGTCCAGGTTCGCGTTCTCGAGGGAGAATTCCTCGTCGGAGTCGTTCGTGATCGTGAGGACGAACTCGGTCGGATCGCCGTCGCCGGCGAGCAACTCCCTGTCGATCTCGTCGAGCTGGGCGGGACCGACGGACATCGTCGCGGTGACACCCTCGTCGAGTTCCACGCCCTCACCGGCCGGTGCTGCGGCGGTGTCGCCGCCATCCGCGGACTCCGTCGCCGTCGGGTCACCGGCGGCCTCGGTCGCGGCCGGATCCGATCCGGAACCCGCACCCGCACCGGTGGAACCGGAATCGGAGGTTTCCACGGTGGAGGTGTCCGGGCCGCCCGTCGTGGTGGTCGTCGTGGACGTGTTGGCGATGATCGCGATGAAGAAGATCGTCCACACGATCGTGAGGACCACGGCGACGAAGCCCATGATGATGCCGGTGATCGACAGACCCTTGTTCGTCGCGAGACCGTTCTTCACGGCCTTGAGACCGACGAAACCGGCGATGATCGCGAAGATGCCGATGAGGCCGCCGATCCAGCCGAACGCCGAGACGATGCCGATGATGCCGGCGATGAGCGCGAGGATGCCCCAGATGTTCTTCGAGGTGTTGCCCCCGCCGGAACCCTGTGAGTAGGAGCCGTAGGGATCGTTCGGGCCACCCGGGTTCGCCGGGGTGAACTGGTCGTTCCCGAAACCCTGATCGGCCCCGTAACCCTGGCCCGCGTAGGAGGGCTGGGAGCCGTAGGACGGCTGGGAACCGTAACCGGGCTGACCGTTCGGGGCTGCGTAGGGATCGGACTGGCCTGCGCCGGAGCCACCTCCGTACTGCGGGGCGGACGGCTGCGAGCCGTAGGAGTCGGATCCGGATCCGTACGGATCGTTCGGGTTGTACGGGGTGGACATGGCTCTCCCTCGTCGAGGACTGGATGTCGGGAATGCGGACATCAACGTTCTCTCCGAGTCTACTGGGATGTCACCCCGTACGACGCGTGGGTCGACGTGCCGTTCCCGACATGCACTGCGCCACAGAAAATGCATGCACCACCGGGAACCCGTGCACGCGAGGGACCATGGAAGGAGAAACACGAATGGCCCGGACTCCTCGAGTCCGGGCCATTCGTCCGTGCTTCTGTCGTGCACTCCGTGCGCGATACTGGGATCGAACCAGTGACCTCTTCCGTGTCAGGGAAGCGCGCTACCGCTGCGCCAATCGCGCTCATCCTCATGGATGCGCTGTCCAGTACCGTGACCGGCTGGATCCGAGGTGGAGACGGGATTCGAACCCGCGTATACGGCTTTGCAGGCCGCTGCCTCGCCTCTCGGCCACCCCACCGTGCTCTATTCAGTACTGCGAGCGGATGACGGGACTCGAACCCGCGACCCTCACCTTGGCAAGGTGATGCTCTACCAACTGAGCCACATCCGCGAACCGGCGAAATCCTCGCCGCTCCTGCTGCCCCGTTCGCCGTGGCAACGAGGAATAACTCTATACGACCACGGACGCGCTGCCAAATCCAGAACCACATGCGCGTGATTCGGGTCCGAGGCCAGCATCCATGCGGGCAACAGGGGCCTTGACCTGCACCTTCACCCACTCCTGGCCGCGAATTCCTGTCGTGGCCTCGCTCACACGCCCGACGATACCCACCCCGATCACGGCCTCTCCCCTCGTGCCGCTCACCCGTCATTCACCACCGGTCCACCCGACACCGTTAGGGTGGCATGCGTGACCGTTCAACTCTCGACGTGGAAGAACTTCGCAGCCCTGGCCGAGGAGGCCGCTGCGGCACTCGACACCGCCGGCCCGACCGGGATCGTCGAATGGGCCGTCCGCACGTTCGGGGAACGCCTGTGCCTCACCTCGTCGATGTCGGACTCTGTCCTCATCGACGTGGCGACGAAGGTCGATCCGGACATCGCGGTGGTCTTCCTCGACACGGGCTACCACTTCCCCGAGACCCTCCGGACCCGGGACGAGGTGGCTGCCCGTTATCGCCTCGATCTCACGGTCCTCTCCCCCGCACAGTCGGTGCCCGAGCAGGATGTGGAGTTCGGTCCGGAACTCCACCGGCGGGATCCCGACCTGTGCTGCTGGAGGCGCAAGGTCGAACCGCTCGAACGCGGGCTTGAGCCCTATCACGCATGGATGTCCGGCATCCGTCGCGACGAGACCCCCGAACGGGCGAACACCGCGGTGGTCGAATGGGACGCGAACCGCATGATGGTGAAGGTGAACCCGCTGGCGAATCTCACCCAGGCGGACGTGGACCGGTACATCACCGAGAACGACATCGTGCGCAACCCGCTTCTCGACCGCGGGTACCCCTCGATCGGGTGCGCTCCGTGCACGCGGCGCGTCGCGCCGGGTGAGGATCCCCGTTCGGGTCGCTGGGCCGGCACCGGCAAGACCGAGTGCGGTCTGCACCTCTGACGCCGCGCTGCAGCTCCCATGCTTCCGCGGAGAGAAACCGAATCGCTTTCCCTTTCGCGTGGAGCCCTTTCGCGCGGGGCGAACGGATTCGTTGTGCTTCCTCGAAACCGTTGGCATCCCACGACGTAGATGCAGAAGGCCCGGACTCGAGG
>NZ_BAAANO010000017.1:107295-134549 GCF_039529845.1 Brevibacterium samyangense
ATATTTCATTCTCTGTGCGCGATACTGGGATCGAACCAGTGACCTCTTCCGTGTCAGGGAAGCGCGCTACCGCTGCGCCAATCGCGCTCGTCATCGAGCCGCCGTACATGACTGCACGGTCCGTGCAGAATGCTCTGCACCACCTCCAGGGCTGCCCCGTGGAGACCGTGCGCGATACTGGGATCGAACCAGTGACCTCTTCCGTGTGAAGGAAGCGCGCTACCCCTGCGCCAATCGCGCGTGAGACCCGCACCCTGAGCCCTTCCGGACTTCGGGGAAAAGTGTCTGCACTGCATGTTCTGCGAGCGGATGACGGGACTCGAACCCGCGACCCTCACCTTGGCAAGGTGATGCTCTACCAACTGAGCCACATCCGCAGAACGCCTGGACCGTGTTCCCGGCCGACCGCTTTCGCAAGCGATTCCCGGCGTTCCTCGCCGCCTCGTTTCCTCGGCAACGAGAAACAACTATATGGGAGCCCGGGCCACCCTGCCAAATCGAAACGCGGTGATCCCGTTCACACCTCTTTCAGCCGACGTTCGGGAGGGATTCCTAGACTGTTCGCCGTGAAGAACGCCCCTGTCCGGCCCGCCCCGCAGCGCCGCGGCCGCCGTACCGATCCGCACGGACGTCGCCCCGCGGGGTGGCTCTCGCGCCAACACCGGCACGGCCGGCCCTGGTGGCGACGGGTCCGCCTCGAGTACCTGCGCAAGCGTGCGGCCATCCACCGGGATCCGGTCGCCCGGCACCTCTACCGGTCGTTCATCGGGGGCCTCGGGACGATCGTTGTCGTCGCCGGGCTCGTCATGGTGCCGTTCCCCGGACCGGGCTGGGTGGTCGTGTTCCTCGGGGTCGCGATCATCGCCTCGGAGTTCGAATGGGCCCGCGGTTTGCTCCACCGGGGGCGCCGGCTCCTCTCCCGGTGGACCGCCTGGGTGCGCCGGCAGCACGCCCTCGTGAAGTTCCTGCTCGCGGCCGGCACCGGTGCCTTCGTGTGCGCCGTCGTCTGGGTGACGCTCCGGATCACCGGGATCCCGCTGTGGGTGCCGTTCCGGGACCTCGTGCCGGAGTTCCTCGGCCTCACCTGAAGCAGGAGCGCCTGACGCGGGCGCGGCCGAGGCGCCGCACACGTCGCCTCAGCGGCTCGCCTCGAGCCGGGCGAGTTCCGCCTCGGGGTCGAAGGACCCCGTCGGCCACGCGAGGTCCATTCGCTCGAGGTGATGGACGAGGATCCGGGTGATCGCCCACCGGGCGTACCACTTCCGGTCGGCCGGCACGACGTACCACGGCGCGTGGTCCTTGTGGGTCCGGTCGAGCACGTCCTGGAACGCCTCGGTGTACGCATCCCAGTTCTCGCGGTCCGCGATGTCGCTCGGCGCGAACTTCCAGTGCTTGTCCGCCCGCTCGAGTCGGTCCCGGAGACGCTCGGCCTGCTCCTCCTTCGAGATCGTGAGCATGACCTTGACGACGTCGATCCCGCTGTCGGCGAGGCTCTCCTCGAACTCGTTCACGGTGTCGTAGCGGCCCTTCCACACCTTCGGCGGGACGAGCCGGTGCATCCGGGCGGCGAGGATGTCCTCGTAGTGGGAGCGGTCGAAGACCCCGATGTGACCGTAGCGGGGCAATTCCCGGTAGATCCGCCACAGGAAGTGGTGGGACGCCTCCTCCTCGGTGGGGACCCCGAACGCCGCCACGTGGACGCCGTGGGGGCTCAGCGCACCGACGACGTGTTTGACGACCCCGCCCTTGCCCGAGGAGTCCCGGCCCTGGAGGACGAGGAGCAGCGCCTTCACGAACTTCCCGGTGCGCGCATTCGCGAACAGGCGTTCCTGGAGATCGGACAGCACCTCGTTGTCGAGGACGTGGGCGGCCCGTCCCGCGAGCTTGTCCCCCTCGAAGCCGGGCGTCGCCCGGGTGTCGACCCCGCCGAAGTCGAGCCCCTTCCGGAACCGCAGGAGGCGTGAGACCTCGGCGGGTGACGCCTGGGGGACGTTGTCGGCGAGGGGAGGGACGACGGCCGGACGGATCTCCATGTCAGCTCCGAAGATGTGAGAGGACGGTAGTGAGTAGGGACTGCATTGAGCAGGGACAGTATCGAGCAGGGGCGGTACTGAAAGGGGACGGTACCCGGATGGATACCGTCCCCTCACCATAACCAGATCACACTCTCACTGCTCGAGCCCGCTCGAGAGCGCGGTGAGGCGTGAGAGACAGCGCAGATACTTCTTCTTGTACCCACCGGCGAGCTGCTCGGCGGTGAAGACCGCGTCGAGGCGCAGCCCCGTGTTGTGGATCGCGATACTCGTGTCGTACATGCGGTCGACGAGTGCGACGAACCGCAGGGCGACCCCCTCGTTCGTGATCGTCGTGATGCCGTCCCACACCGCCACGTCGACGTCCTCGAGCAACCGCCGGTACTTCGAGGGGTGAACCTGCTGCAGGTGGTCGAGGAGAGCGGGGAAATCGTCCCGGGCGACGGTGCCGTCGAGCCCGTCGAGAACCGCCTCGATCTCCTCGACGGTCTTCGGCTCCGGCGGGGTGGGCGCACCCCGGTGCCGGTAGTCGTCGCCGTCGATCGAGATGATGTCGAACTGGTCCGACAGGGCCTGGATCTCGCGGAGGAAGTCCTGGGCGGCGAACCGACCCTGGCCGAGCGCCCCCGGGAGCGTGTTCGAGGTCGCGACGATCTTCACCCCGGCGTCGGTGAGTTCGCGCATGAGGCGCGACATCATGACGGTGTCACCGGGGTCGTCGAGCTCGAACTCGTCGATGCAGACGAGCTTCATCTCCTTGAGGGCGTCACGGGCCTTCTGGAACCCGAGCGCGCCGATGAGGTTCGTGTACTCGACGAAGGTGCCGAATGTCGCGGGCTTCGGATGCGCGTGCCACGAGGAGGCGAGGAGGTGCGTCTTGCCGACGCCGTAACCACCGTCGAGGTACACCCCCTTCGACTGTTCCTTGGACCCGCCGAAGAGCTTGCCGAGCAGCCCGGCCTTCTTCGGTGCACGGGTCGCGAAGGACTCGAGCGTGTCGCGGGCGAGCGACTGCGAGGGCTGCACCGGATCCGGCCGGTACGACGAGAAGGACACGTCCTCGAAGTGCGGCGGGGGCACGAGCGCCGTGATGAGTTCCTCCGGGGCGACCCGGGGATTCCTGTCGGTGAGGTGAACGATCTGCGGGTTGGTCACAAGGGGCAAGTCTACAAACCCCCGTGTGTCGTCCCGATCACGTGAGGGATCACGCGGGGTATCGGGCAGGGCCGGCTCACGAGAAATCGAACCCGAGACGCCCGAGCTGCTTCGGGTCCCGCTGCCAGTCCTTCGCGACCTTCACGTGGAGGTCGAGGTAGATCGGGGTCCCGAGGATCGCCTGGATCCCCTCCCTGGCCTGGGTGCCGATCTCCTTGAGCCTCGATCCGCGTTTGCCGATGATGATCGCCTTCTGGCTGGGGCGTTCGACGAAGAGGTTCACGTGCACGTCCCACAGCGGCTTGTCGGCCGGCCGGCCCTCGCGCGGGCCCATCTCCTCGACCTGAACCGCGAGCGAGTGCGGGAGTTCGTCCCTGACGCCCTCGAGCGCTGCCTCCCGGACGAGTTCGGCCACGAGCACCGCCTCGGGTTCGTCGGTGAGTTCCCCGTCCGGGTACAGCGGCGGCGACAGCGGCAGGAACCCGGCGAGCACGGAGTCGACGGTGTCGACCTGGAATCCGTCCTGGGCGGAGACCGGGACGATCTCCTTCCAGTCCCCGAGCTCCCCCGCGGCGAGCAGGCTCTCCCCCACCCGGTCGGGCTCGACGGTGTCCGTCTTCGTCACGAGGGCGACGACCGGAGTGCGACCGGCGACCGCCTGCAACTGCTCGGCGATGTAGCGGTCGCCCGGACCGATCTTCTCGTTCGCCGGTAGGCAGAAACCGATGACGTCGACCTCGGAGAGGGTCGTGGCGACGAGGTCGTTGAGGCGGGCTCCGAGGAGGGTGCGCGGACGGTGGAGCCCGGGGGTGTCCACGAGCACGGTCTGGTGGTCGGGCCGGTGCACGATGCCCCGGATCGTGTGACGGGTGGTCTGCGGTTTCGCGGAGGTGATCGCGACCTTCGCGCCCACGAGGGCGTTCGTGAGGGTGGACTTCCCGGTGTTCGGGCGTCCGACGAGGCAGGCGAAACCTGCCCGGTGGTCCTCGGGCCAGTCGGTGCGGAATTCGAAGGTCATGACGGTTTCTCGTTCTCCTGTTCGTCCCGGGACACCAGGACGTGCGTGATGCGGTGGCGGCGGCCGGAGCCCGGCAACGCCTCGATCCTCAGGCCTGCGATGACCGCAGTGGATCCGGCAATCGGAACCCGATCGATCTCCTTCGCGAGGAGGCCACCGACGGTCGTGACGTCGTCCTCCTCGATCCTCGTGTCGAAGTACTCGGCGAGATCCTGGATCTGCATGCGTGTGCTCACGCGGTACAGACCGGGTTCGAGTTCCTCGATGTCCTCATCGGACCGGTCGTGCTCGTCGTCGATCTCGCCCACGATCTCCTCGACGATGTCCTCGATCGTGATGATACCGGCGGTCCCGCCGTACTCGTCGACGACGACGGCGACGTGCGTGCTGTCGAGCTGCATCTGGCGCAGCAGGTCGTCGACCGGTTTCGTGTCCGGCACGAAGGCGACCGCCCGGGCGAGGTCCTCGACGCGGAGCCCGGCGTCCTCCGGGTGCGTGTGGAGACGACGGGCGACGTCCTTGAGGTAGAGCACACCCCGGACGTCGTCGACGTCCTCTCCGGTCACCGGCACCCGGGAGAACCCGGAACGCAGGAACAGCGTCATCGCCTTGTCGAGCGTCGTTCCCGTCCGCACCGTCACGAGGTCGGTGCGCGGCACCATGACCCGGTACGTGCGCGTGTCGCCGAACGCGAAGATGCTCTGGATCATGTCGCGTTCCTCGACCTCGATGACGTCGCTGCCCGCGGCGCGTTCGACGAGGTCCTTGAGCTGGTCCTCCGTGACGAAGGGGCCGTCCCGGTAGACCTGCGCGGGGGTGAGGAGATTACCGGCCCACACGAGGACCCGGGCGACCGGCCCGAGCGCGGTGCGCAGCCCGGAGACGAGCGGGCCGAGGGCGAGCGACACGACGAGCGCGCGGCGGCGGCCGATCGTCCGCGGTGACACGCCTGTGAGGACGAACACCGCGATCGCCGCGGTGACCACGGAACACACGACCATCTGCCAGCTCGCGTCGAACACGCGGTCGTAGGCGATCGCGATGAAGACCGTGGCCGCCGCCTCGAAGAAGAGGCGGACGAACACGAGGACGTTCACATGGGTGGGCAAGTCGTGGAGGATCCGCCACACGGCGTCCGCGCCGCGCCGTCCGTCCTCGCGTTCCTCCTCCACATGATGGTGGGACACGGCGGCGAGAGCGGAGTCGGCGGCGCTCAGCACGCCGGAAACGAGGAGGCAGAGGAAGGCAGCGAGGAAGTACCAGAGAACGAGCACGGGTCAGTCCTCGGTCGGTTCGGGGATCGAGGTGCGCCCCGGTTCCCGGTCCGCGAACCACGTGAGGAGGAGATGGCGCTGGAGGCCGAACATCTCCTCCTTCTCCGCCGGTTCCGCGTGGTCGTACCCCATGAGGTGGAGCATGCCGTGGGTGGTGAGGAGGAGGATCTCGTCCATCATCGAGTGACCGGCGGCGCGGGCCTGTTCCTGGGCGACCCCCGGGCAGATGACGATGTCACCGAGGATCCCTTCGGCCTCCTCGTCGCCGGGGCTGAGCTCGTCCATCGGGAAGGACATGACATCGGTCGGTCCCGGGAGATTCATCCACTCGACGTGGAGTTCGCTCATCGCCTCCTCGTCGCAGAACCGCACATACACCTCCACAGCGGGGTTGAGGTGCATCTTCGCCACGATGTGGGCGACGAGGTCCTCGACCTGGGCGAGGTCGATCCGGGCCTCGGTCTCGTTGCCGATCTCGATCGTCATTCCGTGTCCTCGTGTTCGTTCGCGTGACCGCCCCCGGCGGAGTCCCCCGGGGCCGAGGTGCGGGTCCGTCCCACACCCTTCTGGCGTCTCGGGCCACCGGCCGGGTTCCGCCCGCCGCGCCGGGGCGCCGGCGCCGTGTCCTCGGCGGCCGCCCAGAGATCGTAGGCCTCGACGATGCGGGAGACGAGCGCGTGCCGCACGACGTCCTTGCTGCCGAGGCGGCAGAACGCGACGTCGTCGACACCGTCGAGGATGTCCTGGACGACGAGGAGCCCGCTGCGGGTCGAGCCCGGCAGGTCGACCTGCGAGGTGTCCCCCGTGACGACCATCCGCGAACCGAACCCGAGGCGGGTGAGGAACATCTTCATCTGTTCCGGGGTCGTGTTCTGCGCCTCGTCGAGGATGACGAAGGCGTCGTTGAGGGTCCGACCGCGCATGTACGCCAGCGGAGCGACCTCGATCGTCCCGGAGTCGAGGAGCATCGTGATGCGTTCGGGCTCGACCATGTCGTGGAGGGCGTCGTACAACGGACGGACGTACGGGTCGATCTTCTCGGTGAGGGAACCGGGGAGGAATCCGAGGCTCTCCCCCGCCTCGACGGCCGGCCGGGTGAGGACGATCCGGGACACCTCCTTGCGCTGCAGGGCGTTCACCGCCATCGCCATCGCGAGGTAGGTCTTGCCGGTACCGGCGGGGCCCAGTCCGAAGGTGATCGTGTGCGCGCGGATGGCGCGCACGTACTCGTGCTGCCCGAAGGTCTTCGGACGCACGGTGCGCCCGCGGGTCGAGAGGATGTTCTGCGTGAGGACGGCCGAGGGGGTGCCTTCCGGGGTCTCCATCGTGTGGACCCGCCGGACGGTGTCCGGATCGACCGCGTGGCCGGCCGCGACGAGCTTCTTGAGTTCACCGACGGTCGTCACGAGGGAGGCGACGGACTCCTCGGGGCCGGTGATCGTGATGTCCCGCTCGCGGACGTGGATCGTCACCTGCGGGACGAGGGACTCGAGTGCGCGGAGGTTGGCCTCGGCCGGGCCGAACAGGGCGACGACGTCGATGGTCTCGGGGACCGCGAGGCGCACCGTGGTGGCCGTGGTCGCGGGACTCGCGGAGCGCGTGGTGTCCAGAGGAGAACCTTTCACAAGGGGTGGGAACGTCGCCGGAGCGGCGATTTCGGGTGTCCCTCCATGGTAGGCGAGATCATGCCCACCGACCGAGGAGCGTCTGCACGAGCGCGAGGCCGACGGGACCGGCCGAGGACGCCCGCAGCACGGTGGGGCCCAGCCGCACGATCCGGGCACCGGCCGCGGTGAAGGCCGCGACCTCCGCCTCCGTGATCCCGCCCTCGGGGCCGACCACGAGCACGATGCGTTCGGTGCCCTCCGGCACGTCCGCGAGTGCGGTGGGGACGGGCACGCTCGCCTCCTCGTGGAGGACGAGCACGAGATCACCCGGGCCGAAGCCCTTCGCGGCCCGGTCGCCACGCACGAGCGCGTGCAGCGCGGGCACGTGCACCCGGCGGGCCTGCAGCGCAGCGGCGCGCAGGGTGTTCTCCCACTTCGCGGCCATCTTCCCGGCCTTCTTCGCCGGCCAGTCGGCGATCGAGCGTTGGGCGGCCCACGGGATCACGGCGTCGACGCCCACCTCGGTCGCCGCCTCGATCGCCTGGAGGTCGCGGTCCTGTTTGGCGAGGGCCTGGAGGAGAACGAGGGAGGGAGTGGCCACGGGCTCCTGCGTCACCGCGGTGACGGTGAGGACGAGGGAGTCCGGGGCGGCCGCCGTGAGCGTCCCGCGGACCCGCAGGCCCGCACCGTCGGTGACGTCGAGGTCCTCCCCCACCGCCATCCGGCGGACCTTCACCGCATGCGAGGCGACCTCGGCACCGAGCGCGAGCGCGGTCCCGGCGGACGGGGCCGGTGTGCCGTCGGCGGTCCGCGCGACGAGCTCGGGGGCGAGGAAGACCGGGAGGGTCATCGACCCGCGAACTTCTCGCGCAACCGGCTGAACGGGTTCCGGTGGTGGGTCTGCTCGCTCACGGTCGCGGTCGGTTCGGACTCCCCGCGGGCGGCCGCGAGCTGTTCGAGGATCTCGCGCTGCGCGGCGTCGAGCCCGGTCGGGGTCTGCACGAGGACCGTCACGAGGAGGTCGCCGCGGCTGTCACGGCGCAGGCGTTTCGCGCCGAGCCCCACGAGCTTCTTCTCCGTGCCGGACTGCGTGCCCGGTTCGATCTCGATGTCCTGGGGACCGTCGAAGGTCTCGAGCGGGACGGTGGCGCCGAGGGCCGCGGCGGTCATGGGCACCGTGATCGTCGCGCGCAGGTGGTCGCCGTCACGGGTGAACACCGGGTCGCGGGCGACGGAGATCTCGATGAAGAGGTCACCGGCGGGGCCGCCCCCACGTCCGACCTCGCCCTGCCCGGCGAGCTGGATGCGGGTGCCGTCGGAGACACCGGCCGGGATCCGGACGGTGAGTGTCTTCTCGACGCGCACCCGTCCCTCGCCGTGGCAGTTGTTGCAGGGGTCCGGGATCGTGGTGCCGAAGCCACCGCAGTTCGAGCAGGTCTGGTTCGTCACCATCTGCCCGAGGAGGGTGCGGGTCATCTGCTGGACGGAGCCGGCACCGCCGCACAGGGAACAGGTCTGGACCGTGGTACCCGGCCGGGTGCCCTCGCCGTGGCAGGTGTCGCAGGTCTCCGCGGTGACGACGTCGAGGTCGGCCTTCCCACCGAACGCCGCGGTCTCGAGGCTGATCTCGACGTCGAGGAGTGCGTCCTTGCCGCGCTGCCTGCGGGATGCCGGCTGCGGACGTCCTCCGCCCATGCCGCCGCCGAAGAAGGTCTCGAAGAGGTCGGAGAAACCGCCGAAGCCCTGGGCACCGCCGGCCTGGCCGTACTCGCCACCGCCGTTGTCGTAGTTCCGGCGCTTGACCTCGTCGGAGAGCACCTCGTACGCGACCGAGACCTGCTTGAACTCGTCCTCGTGCCCGGGGTTGACGTCCGGGTGGAGTTTGCGCGCGAGTTTGCGGTAGGCCTTCTTGATCTCGTCGGCACTGGCGTCACGGGAGACACCCAGCGTCTCGTAATGGTTGCTCACAGTCACCCTTCGTGGAGTCGTGCGTGGTGGCCCGGGGAGGTGTCCTCGGGTGGGGGTTCGGTGTTCGGGGTTCGGTGTTCGGGGTTCGGTCGGTGGTCCGGGTCCGGTCGGGGGTGTGTCCCGGAACCCTCATCCGCGCTCGGAGAGGATCACGGAGACGTACTTCGCGACGGCTCGCACCGCCGCGATCGTCGTGGGGTAGTCCATCCGCGTGGGGCCGAGCACCGCCAGACGCGCCGCCGCGCTCTCCCCACCGTAGTGCGCGGACACCACGGATGTCGTCGAGAAGGACTCGTGGGGGTTCTCACGTCCGATGCTCACGGAGACCCGGTCCGTATCGCTCGCCATCGACGTGAGGAGCTTGAGGAGCACGACCTGTTCCTCGAACGCCTCGAGGAGCGGGCCGATCTGTGAGCCGAACTCGACCCCGGACCGGGCGAGGTTCGCGGTGCCGGCCATGAGGAGGCGTTCCTGCCGGTTGCTCTTCGCGAGGTCGACGAGCACCTGCGCGATCGCCTGCGCGGGAGCGCGGAGGGCGGTCGGCACCTCGACGCCGGAGGTGGCCTCCGCGACCGCGTCGAGGCGCACCCGGTCGAGCGCGCTGTTGAAGGTGTCCCGCAGGCGGGCGGTCTCCTCCTTGTCGAGGGTGCGTCCGAGGTCGACGATCCGCTGTTCCACCTGGCCGGTGTCCGAGATGAGGACGACGAGGAGCCGGGCCGGTCCGAGACTCACGAACTCGACATGGCGCACCCGGGCACGCGTCGCCACCGGGTACTGGACGACCGCGACCTGGTGGGTGAGCTGGGCGAGGAGTCGGACGGTCCGGTCGAGCATGTCGTCGATGTCGACGGGATGCTCGATGATCCGGGCGATCGCCCGCCGCTCGGCGTTCGACAGCGGCCGCACGTCGTCGAGCCAGTCGACGAACCGACGGTAGCCCTTGTCCGTCGGGATGCGTCCGGCGGAGGTGTGCGGCTGCGCGATGAGCCCCTCGCGTTCGAGTTCGGCCATGTCGTTGCGGATCGTCGCGGAGGACACACCGAGGCGGTGGCGGTCGACGAGTGCCTTCGAGCCGACGGGCTCGTTGGTCGAGACGTAGTCCTCGACGATCGCACGCAGTACGCGCGCCTTCCGTTCGTCGTTCACGGTCCACCTCCGGTCGCTCCACCCGCAGGCGGCGGTCGTTGTCGCATGTCCTCCGACGGCCCGCACGCCTGGCACTCTCGTCGATCGAGTGCCAATTCTACGCCGGGGCCGCGTGTCACCCAAACCTCCGGGGGCGCCGCCGGTCTAGGCTCGCCCGGGTGAACTACCAGGATCCCTACGGCCGGGACGTGCTCGCCGGCCGCTCCCCGAAGGCACACCGCAGGCCCACGTCCACCGAGGTCGAGGCGCGCCGCGGTCTCGTCCTCGAGCACCATGCCACGGGGTTCGTCGGCGAGGTCCTCCGGCTCGAGAAGGCCCCCGGCGGCGTGGCGATGATCCTCGAGGACCGCCTCGGCCGGGCCCGTTCCTTCCCGCTCGGCGGCGGATACCTCATCGACGGGAAACCGGTACGCCTCGTCCGTCCGACCCCGCAGCAGCCGGCGACGGCACGGTGTCCCGGCCGGACCGCCTCGGGCTCCGTCGCCGTCCCCGGGGCGAAGGCACGAGTGGCCCGCGGTTCCCGGATCTGGGTCGAGGGCAAGCACGATGCGGAACTCGTCGAGAAGATCTGGGGTGATGACCTGCGGATCGAGGGCATCGTCGTCGAACCGCTCGGCGGACTCGACGACCTCGTACCGCAGCTCGAGGAGTTCGGGCCGGACGCGGACCACCGGGTCGGGGTGCTCGCCGACCACCTCGTGTCCGGGACGAAGGAGACGCGGATCGCACAGCAGGCGACACAGGATCCGCGTTTCCGTGGTCACGTCCACGTCATCGGCCACCCCTATGTCGACATCTGGCAGGCGGTCCGGCCCTCCGTCGTCGGTATCGCCGCGTGGCCCGAGGTGCCCCGCGGAGAGGACTGGAAGACCGGGGTGCTACGGCGCATCGGATGGCCGGCACGGGACCATCGCGACGTCGCTGCGGCATGGGCACGCATCCTCCGGAGCGTCAGGACGATCGCCGACGTCGAGCCGACCCTCTCCGGTCGGGTCGAGGAGCTCATCGACTTCGTCACCGTGGGGTGAACCGCATTCGTTTCGGTGTCACCTCGTGTTTCGGTGCCACCTCGTGTTTCGGTATCGCCGCGAATTGCACGCACCGTCCCGAGTTACCGGCAATTCGACCGCGATTCTGCGCACAATCCGGGACGGTGATTCGAACTCGGCACGAGTCCGGACGCGGCACCGCTGTCAGTAGGAGAGACCCCGAGGCGCCGCGCCCCGGGGAGGTACGGGCGACGCGAGATACGCCGCGGTTCCGATTCTGCGACCGGACCCGGCAGGTGCCGTTCAGGTCGGTCGACTAGCGTGGTGGACGAGTGGTGCGCGGAAAGCGAGCTGCCGTCGCGACGGGCGACCGTCGGTGCCGGCGACCGATCACCGGCACCGGACGACCACGTGGAAGGACATCCCATGTCACAGACTCCCCAGGACCCCCAGCAGGGCTACGGCAGCGGGCAGGGCTACGGCAGTGGCCCCGGCCGCCCGATGCCCCCGACCTACGGCACGCAGCAGCCCGGACAGCCCGGCGGCCCGTACGGTTCGCAGGGCCGGAATGCTTCGCAGGGCCAGAACTCCTCGCAGGGCCCGTATGCTCAGGGCCAGTACGGCTCGCAGCCCCGGTCCTACGGATCCCAGCCGCAGCAGGGAGCCCAGCAGTACGGTTCCCAGGGTCAGTACGGTTCCCAGCCGCAGTCCTACGGATCACCGCAGTCCGGCCGACCGTACGCCCAGCAGGCACAGTATGCCCAGCAGGGTCACGGCCAGCAAGCGCAGTACGCGCAGGCCGGATACGCGCAGGCCGGGTACGCGCAGGCCGGGTACGGCGTTCCCGCCGGTCCCGCGACGACACTTCCCGCCCAGGCGTTCGGACCTGGCTCCGAAGCGTACTGGCGTGCGAGCGAATCCGACCGTCAGGCAGCGATGTGGACTCACATCGGCGCGATCTTCATCGGCTGGCTCATGCCGCTCATCATGTTTCTCATGAAGAAGGACGAGTCGCCGTTCGTGCGTGAGCACGCCCGCCAGGCACTCAACTGCACGATCATCATGTCGATCGTCTCCTACGGAATCGCGATCGTGAGCATGATCCTCATGTTCGTCCTCATTGGGATGATCACGGTGTGGCTCGCCTTCGTCCCGGCCGTCGTACTGCTCGTGTTCCTCATCCAGGCCGCGATCGCCGCGAGCAACGGCCAGGGCTACCTCTTCAAGTTCACCCCGAACTGGGTGAAGTGAGGCCCTGAACGGCGCTCTCACTCTCCGGAGGCCTCTCCGGCAGCACTCCAGGGCTCCGGCAGCACTGTCGCAGGAACTCAGAAGCCCCGACTCCCTCCGAGGAGCCGGGGCTTCCGGCGTTCTCGCTCGCGCGGCCCGGACGACCGGAATGACCACGGTTTCGCCGTGGGAAATCGAATCGCCTTCCCTTTCGCGAGGTGCAAACCGATTCGGTTCCTCTCAGCAGAACCGTTGGCCTCTCACAGTCCGGAGCGCGACTCAGGCGATGAGATCGGTGAGGCGGCGGACCATGTGGTCCGCGAGGAGGCGGCCGGAGAGGGTGGGTTCGAACCATCCGGCGGCCAGCGCCTCGGGGTCGAGGAGGCCGTCACCGGCGAACTCCGCGAGGAGAGCGCCGCTGCCGGCCGGCAGGCTGTCCGTCCGGAGTTCGTGGGTGATGCGCGCGGCGAGCATGATCCGTTCGATCTCCTGCGTCGGCACGTCGAGCACCTCGCGGCCGACCGCCGGTGAATGTCCCGCCGTGAGACGGTCGGACCAGGCCCGCGGATGCTTCGCGTTCCAGAAGCGCACTCCGCCGATGTGCGAATGGGCTCCGGGACCGTACCCCCACCAGTCCGCATTGCGCCAGTAGGCCATGTTGTGGGCGCACCGGGTGTCCTCCGATCGCGACCAATTGCTCACCTCGTACCAGCGGTATCCGGCGCCGGCCAGGAGTTCGTCTACGAGTTCGTACTTGTCGGCGAGGTCGTCCTCGTCGGGCATCGGGAGTTCACCACGGCGAACCTGCACCCCCATCCTCGTACCGGGTTCGACGATGAGGGAATACGCGGACACGTGGTCCGGCGCGCAGGCGAGAGCGGCCTCGACGGAGGTGCGCCAGTCCTCGAGGGACTCCCCCGGAGTGCCGTAGATGAGGTCGAGGCTCACCTGGAGGCCCGCATCCTTCACCCAGGAGACGACCTCGGGGATCCGGGAGGCCTCGTGGGTGCGGTCGAGGGTCCGCAGCACGTGCGGGACCGCGGACTGCATGCCGAGGGAGATCCGGGTGAACCCGGCGTCCGCGAGTGTCCGGAGGTACTCCGGGCTCAGGGTGTCGGGGTTCGCTTCGGTGGTGACCTCCGCGCCGGCAGCGAGCGTGAAGCGGGCGCGGATGTCGCGGAGGACACCGGCGAGAACGTCCGCGGACAGGAGCGTCGGGGTGCCCCCGCCGAAGAAGATCGTCGAGACCTCGCGTCCCCCGGGTCCCGCGCCGGCTCCGGACTCCTCGAGCACGCGGAGACTCAGATCGAGCTCCCGGGCGAGGTTCTCACTGTAGTCCGCACGGTTCGCACCCGGTCCGAGCTCCTCGGCCGTGTACGTGTTGAAGTCGCAGTAACCGCACCGCACCCGGCAGTACGGGACGTGCACGTAAAGGCTCAGGGTCCGGTCGGCAGCACCCTCCCCCACGGAGAGGGGCAGCCGACCGTCGAGCGGTGGGGTCTCACCCTCGGGTTGTGCCGGCACCGTGGCCACCCTCCTGCGTGCTCACTTCTTCGCGGTCTTCTCCGCGACCGCGTCATCGGAGGACAGAGCGGCGATGAAGGCGTCCTGGGGAACCTCGACGCGGCCCACCATCTTCATGCGCTTCTTGCCCTCCTTCTGCTTCTCGAGGAGCTTGCGCTTACGGCTGATGTCGCCGCCGTAGCACTTCGAGAGGACGTCCTTGCGGATCGCCCGGATGGTCTCACGGGCGATGATGCGTGAACCGACGGCCGCCTGGATCGGCACCTCGAACTGCTGACGCGGGATGAGCTTGCGCAGCTTGCCCGCCATCGACACCCCGTAGGAGTACGCCTGGTCCTTGTGGACGATCGCCGAGAACGCATCCACCTGGTCGCCGTGGAGGAGGATGTCGACCTTGACGAGATCCGCGGCGTCCTCGCCGTCGTTGTCGTAGTCGAGCGAGGCGTAGCCCTTGGTACGCGACTTGAGCTGGTCGAAGAAGTCGAAGACGATCTCCGCGAGCGGCATCCGATAGCGGATCTCGACGCGGTCCTCGGACAGGTAGTCCATGCCCTGCATCTGCCCGCGCTTCTGCTGACAGAGCTCCATGATCGCGCCGATGAACTCGCTCGGGGCGAGGATCGTCGTGCGCACCATCGGCTCACGCACCTCACGGATCTTGCCCTCGGGGTACTCCGACGGGTTCGTCACCTCGTACTCGGTTCCGTCCTCCATCGTCACGTGGTAGATCACGGACGGGGCGGTCGCGATGAGGTCGAGGTCGAACTCGCGTTCGAGGCGTTCACGGATGATCTCGAGGTGGAGCAGCCCGAGGAACCCACAGCGGTAACCGAACCCGAGGGCCGTCGAGGTCTCCGGTTCGTAGGTGAGCGCTGCGTCGTTGAGCTTGAGCTTGTCGAGTGCGTCGCGGAGGTTCGGGTAGTCGGAACCGTCGATCGGGAAGAGGCCGGAGAAGACCATCGGTTTGGGATCGCGGTAACCGCCGAGTGCCTCGGAGGCGGGCTTGCGGGCCGTGGTGACGGTGTCACCGACCTTCGACTGCCGGACGTCCTTGACGCCGGTGATGAGATAACCGACCTCCCCGGGGCCGAGGCCCTTCGAGGGAGCGGGCTCGGGCGAGGACACGCCGATCTCGAGGAGGTCGTGGTGAGCACCCGTGGAGATCATCTGGATGCGCTCGCGCGGATTCAGCTGCCCGTCGACGACGCGGACGTACGTGACGACACCGCGGTAGGTGTCGTACACGGAGTCGAAGATCATCGCGCGGGTGGGCGCCGTGGGATCGCCGACGGGAGCGGGCAGGTCACGGACGATACGATCGAGGACCGCCTCGACGCCCTCACCGGTCTTGCCGGAGACCCGGAGGACGTCGTCGGGCTCGCACCCGATGAGGTTCGCGAGCTCCTCCGCGTACTTCTCCGGCTGGGCGGCCGGGAGGTCGATCTTGTTGAGCACCGGGATGATCTCGAGACCGTTCTCGAGAGCGAGGTAGAGGTTCGCGAGCGTCTGCGCCTCGATACCCTGCGCGGCATCGACGAGGAGGAGCGTGCCCTCGCACGCGGCGAGGGACCGGGAGACCTCGTACGTGAAGTCGACGTGGCCGGGGGTGTCGATCATGTTGAGCGCGTAGGGGGTGCCGTCGAGCTCCCAGGGCATGCGCACCGCCTGGGACTTGATCGTGATGCCGCGTTCGCGTTCGATGTCCATCCGGTCGAGGTACTGCGCGCGCATGTCGCGGGGCTGCACGACGCCGGTCACCTGGAGCATCCGGTCGGCGAGGGTCGACTTCCCGTGGTCGATGTGCGCGATGATGCAGAAGTTCCGGATGAGTTCCGGAGCCGTGCTCGCGACAGCGATCCTGGAGGCGTTGGCCGCACTGACCTGAGGCATAGAAGTGGTGTCCCTTTCGTTCCCGGTGCAGTGGTCCATTGTCGCACGAGGTCATTAGGATCGAAGAATGGACGCAGGCCCCTCGGTTCCTCCTCCTGCCACCGGCTCCGCGCCCGAGTCGGGCGCCCTTCCGGGTGTGCCCGCCCGGCTCGTGCCGCACGGTCGGGAGCTCGGCGTCATGTCCTTCAACCTCCGCTATCCGGCGCTCGACCGGAACCCCTGGCCGAGGCGCCTGCCGGTCGCCCGTCGGCTGCTCACCGCAGCGGCCCCGCACCTCGTGGGCACCCAGGAGGGCACGGTCGATCAGCTCACCGCTCTCGTGGACGGCCTGCCGGACCGATACGCGTGGGTGGGCGAGGGTCGCGACGGGGGCGACCGCGGCGAGTTCACCGCGATCCTCTACGACCGCGAACGGATCGAGGTCGAGTCGACGGGTACCCGGTGGCTCTCCACCCGCCCGGACGTCGCCGGTTCCGTCGCCTGGGGTGCCCGGCATCCCCGGACCGTCACGTGGATCGACGCGACCGACCTCCGCACCGGTACGCACCTGCGGTTCCTCAACTGCCATCTCGACCACCGTTCGCACGAGGCCCGGCAGCACTCGGCACGGATCCTGCTCGAACTCGCGGCGGAAGCGGGTGGGAGCCCGGGTGGAGGGTCTGCCGGAGCCGACGGGGACAACAACCGTTCGCCGCGGGCCGTGATCCTCACCGGGGACTTCAACGTCGACCAGCGTTCGGACGTCCACGCCCTGCTCACGACCTCGCCCTGGTTCGACGACGCGGTCGCCGGCGCCCCGGGGCCCGATGCCCGTATCAACACCTTCCACGGGTACCGGGGTCCGCGCGAGGAGGACCGGCGGATCGACTGGATCCTCCACTCCCCCGCGTACCGTCCGCGTACCACCGGCGTCCTCACCCACGGGCGGGGCCACCAGTACCCCTCCGACCACTTTCCCGTGCAGGCGGTCCTCGTACGGGTGCCGGACCCGAACGGCTGAGCGGGCACGCCCGGCACGGCTGAGCGGGCACGCCCGGCACGGCCCGCACCGCACGGGCCGGGTTCGGGCCGAGGACGGCGCCGACGGTACTGTGAACCCCATGGCTTGGAAGGATGTGGCGCGCACTGCGCTCAACCGCGGTGCACGCGCGGGAGTTTCGTTCATCGGCAGGAAGTTGCGGGAGCCGCAGACACGACAGGCGATCGCGGACCTCGTCGGCGGCAAGGAACCGACGCAGGTTCTCAAGGAGATGCGGAAGCCACAGGCTTCCGGAGGGGACTCCCCCGCTCCCGAGGCGCCTTCCGGGGATGCCGGGCGCGGCGCCTCGGGCACCCGATCCGGGTCGAACACCCGGTCGGAGGAGTACGGTGGCGCCCGCCCGGCTCCGCGCAGCGGACCGAAGCAGGGATTCCCGCACCGCCCGAAGACCGGGTATCCCGGCGACTACACGGGTCCGATCAAGCCGCTCTACGCACCCGACCTCGACGGTGAGCCCGACCCCGGCGAGATCGTCTGGGGCTGGGTCCCGTACGAGGAGGACCACTCGCAGGGCAAGGACCGCCCGGTGCTCGTCATCGGCCGGGACGGCCACTGGCTGCTGTGCCTCATGCTCACGAGCAAGGACAACGTCGACGGTGGTGTCGGCACCGTGCGCGAGGACGAGCACGCGACGTACGTGAACATCGGGAGCGGTGATTGGGACTCGAAGGGCCGGCCCTCGGAGATCCGACTCGACCGCGTCATCAGGATCGAGGACGCCGCAGTCCGCCGGGAGGGAGCGATCCTGCCGATGGACCTCTTCTCCACGGTGGTCGCCAACGTCACAACGGAGTGAGGCTCCGGGGCCGGCGCCGGTTCGGTTCCGGGACCGGGTGCCGTGTAGAATCGGTACTCGTGTGTTCGCCACGGAGTGTGTCTCTCCTGGTCGGGTGAGCACACAGCCGGGAGGCGGGCCGAACCGTGTTTCCCCGCGGTGAGGCAGAAGGCCCTTCGGTTGCCCTCACGACCGATCGACAATGACGAACACGAAAGAGTGTTGAAATGGCAAACATCAAGTCCCAGATGAAGCGGATCCGCACGGCCGAGAAGGCTCGCCTGCGCAACAAGTCCGTGCGTTCCGAGGTCCGTTCGGCCATCCGCTCCGTGCGTGAGCTGGCTGCTGCCGGGAACGCCGAGGCTGCACAGGACGCGCTCAAGGTTGCCTCGCGCAAGCTCGACAAGGCCGTGTCCAAGGGTGTGCTGCACAAGAACAACGCAGCCAACCGCAAGTCGAAGCTTGCCAAGCTCGTCGGCAAGATCTGAGTGATCTGACGCGAGCACCGTCACCACCGGCCGGCCCCGAGCCCTCTACTCGGGAACGCGGTCGGGAAGGACGGGAGATGTGAGGCCGGGAACCCGCACGGGGTCCCGGCCTTCGTCGTACCTCTGTCCGTCTGCGGGTGAAAGGCCGAAATGTGTGTACCGCCCGGGTGTGTCACCGTCGTCGCCCGCCCCGGCCGGCTCCCGTGGCTCGTCTTCCCGACCGGATTCCGCATCGTTCCCCCATGTGAGCGGCGGAGGGAATCAGCTGCGCACTTTCGCACGATTCCGGGATCAGGTGCGCACTCCGGCACGATTTCAGGCGGCTGGATCGTGCCAGAGTGCACACGTAACTGCGGGATAGTGCACCCGGCGGCCCCGGTCCGGCCTGTCTTCGGGGATCCTCGCCCCGGGATGAGCCGGTCCGTGCAGCGAGATCACGATCGGCTGCGACTGTGCTGCTCGGATCGCGATCGACTGAGCGACCTCGCGGAAACCCCACCATCGATCGCGATCCGACCAGCGGCAACCGCACCCGATTGCGACCAGAGGTGGTCGAAGCAGCGTCGAGCCGTCGACGCCGCTGCCGTGATGCACAGTCGGGGTCCGGGCGTACCCCGTCGGAACCGCGGGAGTTCCGGTGGTGCGAGGGACTACGTCCGGCGCGGCGGCACGGACATCATGGTGGGGCTCATCATGGCGGGGGCGATGTCGAGGATCTGGCACCGAACATGCTGACAGGGCATGTTCGGGCGGGTTCTGCCCTACGAGCTACTGGGCAAGAGGCCTGTCTCGTACACACATTTTTTCGCCTTTAACCCCCGCCTGCGGAGTGCCGGCCGACACACGTACGCGCAACCGACACGTGTGGATCGCGGGCAGTGCTTGTCGGGACAGGCAGTGCTTGTCGGGACGTGCAGTGCTTGTCAGTGCCGTCAATGGTTGTCGGTCGGCCGACGGGAGACAGCAGCGGTCAGCGGGTGCGGGCCGCGCGGGCGACGGCGGTGACGAGGCGTTCGACCGCGTAGACCGGGTCACGGCCACCACCCTTGACGGCCTCGTCGGCGTCCGCGACGTCGAGGATCGCCCGGCCGAGTGCCACGTCGTTCCACGACCGCAGATCACGGCGGGCCCGATCGACCTGCCACGGCGCGATCCTGAGTTCCGAGGCGACCTGGGCGGGACTGCCCCCGATGCCCTGGACGCGCGCCATCGTCCGCAGTTTCCCCGCGATCGCCGCGACGATCGGCACCGGATCCGTGCCCGTGGAGATCGCGTGGCGCAACAGGGTGAGGGCCTCGGAGACCCGGCCGGCGACCGCGGCGTCCGCGACCTTGAAACCCGTGGCCTCCACCCGTCCGCCGTAGTACTGGTCGACGAGTGCCTCGGTGATGACCCCCTCGGTGTCCTGGAGCAGCTGGTCGACTCCGGCCGCGAGCTCGGAGAGGTCCGCTCCGAGCGCGGCCATGAGCGCGTCGAGAGCGGCCGGCTCGATCCGGCGTTCGGCCCGGTCGAACTCCTCCTGCGCGAACTTCTGCTTGTCGGCTTCGCTCTTCATCACCTGTGCGTCGATACGCGGATGACCGGCGGCCTCGATCGCCTTGAGGAGCTTCGCACCCCGATTGCCCCCGGAATGCTTGAGGACGAGGACGACGTCCGGGTTCACGTCCTCGAGGTACGCGAGTGCCTCCTTGAGGAAGTCCTCCGAGCACTGCGCGACGCCGTCGACGAGGACGAGTTTCGCGGAGGAGAAGAGACTGGGTGCGGTCGCCATCGACAGTGCTCCCGCGTCGTAACGGGCGGCGTCGAGACGGACGACCTCGAGGTCCGGGTTCTTCCGTGCCGCCTGCACGATCCGGTCCTGCGCCTTGCGCACGAGGACGGACTCGTTCCCGGAGATGAGGACGACCGGGGCCGGTTTCGCCCGGTGCCAGGGGACGAGGGACTTCTTCGCACTGCCCTTCGCCGCACCCTTCGCGGTGCTGCCGCCTCTCGACCTCGAACTCGTTCGCGTTGCCACCCCTCCAGCCTAGTCGCACGGACGGACACACGATCCCGGGCACCCAAGCAGGCAGCCGGTCACGGGCACTCGGACACGGGCACTCGGACACGGGCACAGTGCCGGATCTCATCGCGGGACGATCGCCTCGCACGCTCCCGGTACCGCTGCCGTGCCGCGCGCCGCGATGAGGCCGTCCCGGAGTGCGACCGCGATCGACCCGCACTCATCGGTCCGCAGCACGGCCGCCTGCCCGAAGGCGTCGAGCGCATCGGGATGCGGGTGACCGTAACGATTGTCGGCACCGACGGAAACGACCCCGAGCGGCGCACCGGCCGCGGTGTAGAACTCCGGGTCGAGGTCGCCCGAGCCGTGATGGGCCGCGAGCAGGACGTCGGTCTCGGCCGGGTCGTTCCGGAGCTCCGCGGCCAGCGCGCCCTGTTCCGCCTCCCCCACGTCCCCCGGAGCGAGGAGGACGAGGCCGCTCCCGGTGGTCACCCGGGCGACGAGCGAATTGCCGTTCGGGTCCTCGAGGGACGCCGCCCGCTCCGCGCTCGGCCACAGGTACTCGACCGTGACGTCACCGAAGGCGTAGCGGTCACCGGCGGACACCACGGTCGGAGCGAGAGGTGCGACCGCGCCCACGAGGTCGCGGGCCACGGGATCGACGAGCGTCCCGGGCCCGATGTGGAGCGTCACGACATCGCGGCCACGGGTGGCTCCCGGGTACCCGCGGATGTGGTCGGAATCGAAATGGGACACGAGGAGGTGCACGCGCCGCGCACCTGCCGTGTCGAGGCACGCCCGCAGGGGTTCCTCGGCCGGGCCCGCGTCGATGAGCAGCACGTCCCCGTCCCCGAGTGCGACGACGGTGGCGCTCCCCTGCCCGACGTCGCACACGAGAACCTCCCATTCGCCGAGGCGGGGCCGGACCACCACAGGGACGAGAGTTCCGACGACCTGGGCGAGCACGAGCAGGCCCGCTCCGAGCACCCGCGCCCACCGGAGATCGACGAGCACCCCGAGGACCAGACCCGCGCACGCGGCACTCGCGCACAGCACTCCGAGCGGTCCGGACGCCCAGGGCCACACGGCGGCCGGGAGATCGGCGGCCACGGTCGCGGTCCGGACGATCCACCACGCGCACGCGACCGGCAGATGCCCGAGGAGTTCGGCGAGCACGTGGACGCCGGGGACCGCAGGAGCACCTGCCGGCCCGGCGCACATCCCGAGCGCGAGGACGACGATCCCGAGCACGGTCGCCGGAGCGACGACGGGTGCCACGAGCACGTTGGCGGGCACCGACCACACACTGAGCGTCCCTCCGATCGTGAGGAGGACGGGTGTGACCCCGATCTGCGCGCACACAGGTACGACGAGGGCGGCCGCGATCGGGTACGGCACCTGCTTGCGGACGAGCGCTTCGCAGGCGGGAACGCCGAGGAGCACGAGGGCCGCGGTCGCCGCGACGGACAGTTGGAAACCCGGAGTGACCGCGAGGTCCGGCGACAGCGTGAGAACCACGCCGACCGCGGTCGCGAGCACCGCGAGCCCGGGAGTCCCGCTCCCCCGGACGAGCACGAGTGCCCCGAGCAGACCCATCGCCGCCGCCCGGACGACACTCGGCTCCGGGCCGACGACGAACACGTATCCGAGAGTCACCGCGACGGCGCAGGCCGTGGCGACCCCGCGCCGTGGGGTGAGGAACCGGACGGCCCAGAGCACCGCGACGCTCACGATCGCGATGTTCGACCCCGACACCGCGACGAGGTGCGAGAGCGACACCGTCTGCATGTCCTCCTCGAGTGCCGCCGGCACCGCGCGGGTGTCCCCGATGACGAGGCCCGGTACGAGCCCCCGCGCCGGTGCCCCCTCGGCCGAGGCGCCCACCGCCTCGGCGAGGAAGGCCCGGAGGTCCGCCCGGACCGTCCAGGGAACGGCGGGAGCCGCGAGCACCTCGGGGTCGGAATCGAGGAATCCCCTCACCCGTGCGGCACTGCGCTCGGTCGTCACGTCGACGAGGACACGTGTGCCGGCGGGCGGGAGTTCCTCGTGGGCGTGGACCGTGAGCGGCCCGTGCCGGCCGAGGACGGTCGCCGACCACGTTCCACCCGCCCCGAGGACGGGATCGCTCACGACGGTGACCTCGCCCGTGAACTCCGCGGAAGCCCCCTCGACGCGCGCACTGCCGAGCCCGGCGAGAAGCAGCCCGATCCCGGCGAAGACGAGCGTCGACCACGCCCACCTGGCGAACTCTCCCCGAGACCGGTCGAAGAACAGGAGCGCGGGTGCGGTGAGGACCAGCGCTGCGGTGAACACGACGCCGCTCGGGAGGCCTGTGCCCACCGCCGCCCAGAGCAGCGCGACCGCGATGAGCAGCCGGCCGGTCGCGGAGTGCCGGAGCACCCACGTGCGGAACCGCCTCACACCGTCGCGCGGTCGCGGAGGTTCTCGAGGGTCTTCTCCCCGATCCCGCTGACATCGAGCAGCCCGTCGACGCTCGTGAACGGACCGTTCTCCTCCCGGTGTGCAAGGATCGCCGCCGCAGTGACCGGGCCGATGCCCGGCAATGATTCGAGTGCTGCGAGATCGGCCGTGTTGAGGTCGACCGGTGGGGCGTCACCGGTGCTTCCGGTGGCGCCACCTGCGGCCACGCCGCCTCCCCCGGAGGTTCCGGCGCCGACCGCCGGTTCCTCGCCCTCCCGCGGTACGTACACCTGTTCCCCGTCGGTGAGGACCCGGGCGAGGTTGAGCGCCGCGGTGTCCGCGCCCTCCGCGGTACCGCCGGCGCCGGCGACCGCTTCGGACACCCGGGCGCCCGGTGGCAGTTCCACGACGCCGGGTTCCTCGACCGCACCGACGACGTGGACGACCACCGGCCCGGCCGTCGGTGTGTCGGCCGCGGTGCCGTCGTTCGAGGCTCCCGGTCCTCCGGGGGCGCTCGTCGTCCCGCTCTCGAGCCCCGCCGCGCCGGCGGTTCCGTGGGCGGCTTCGGCTCCGCCCGGCGTCCCCTCCGCCTCCGTCCCACCCCGCATGCCCGGTGTGGAGCCCAGCGGGTCGAGGACGACGAAAACGACCGCGAGGACGAGGACGATTCCAGCGGCGAGGTAGACGAGCGTCGTCCGGGGCACGGGCCGCGCACCGATGCCGTCCTGATCGGGAAACGAGAACCCCGCGAGGTCCGGTCCCTGCGAAGCTTCCGGCCCGTCCTCATCGGATCGCCGCCCGTCGGACAGCCGCCGATCGTCGAACTGCCTCCTGTCGCCGTGCGCAGCTCCTCCGCCGAGCGCGGCGCGCAATGTCGAGATGTCGACGACCGACCGATCGTCGGGTGTGCTGCTGCTCCCCTCGTCGGACGCTTCGCCCTCGCTCACACCCGCAGGGCCGCCCTCACCGCCGTCGTCGAACGGGAACGGGAACGTGCTTCGCAGCCGGCCCGGCCCGGCGGACACCCGGTGCACGGTGGTGACGGGAGCGGGGTCCTCGGGGTCGTCCGGAAGCCATCCGCGGCTGCTGCGACCGAGCAGCGCGAGAAAACGATCGTCCGGATTCGAGCTCATGCCCCCAGGATGGTGCCGGTCCGGCGCCGTCGCCGAGGAACGGTGGAGGGCTGTGGATCTCCGCGACCGTGTCCCCACCCCGTGGAGCACCGGTCGTCGATCCCGCGCGATACGGATGTTCGGCCTCGTGAGAGGACCGGCCGGGGACCGGGGCCGCATGTGTCACTCGGTGATCGGTCCGCGAACCGGACGCCACACCGGTCCGTCCCCAGCTGCGAGCACGACAGTGGCGCCAGGGCGCGTCGACCCGGACGTGCGCACGGAGGCCCCCACCGGCCGGGGTTCACTCACGGTCGGGTCTGGACCGCGATCCCCAGTGCCCCCGGTCCGACGTGCGCGGTGACGACCGTCGAGAGCACACTCTCGGAGACGGCGACACCGGCGCCGTGCCCGCTCACGCCGGGGTCCTCTCCACCGATCCCCTCCGCCGCGAGCAGCCCGCGCACCCGGTCGAGGACCTCGCGCGGAGCCTCGGGTTCGGGATGGAGGAGGATCACGTCGACGGACGTGGCGCCCGCTTCCTGCATCCGGGCGACCGCCTCGGCCGCCATACGCACGAGGCGCTGCTCACCCTTCGTGCGCGTCCGCACCTTCGCGAGCGGGCGGACCTCCCCCTCGACGATCCCGAGCACCGGCACGATCGACAGTGCATTGCCGAGCAGCGACGCGGCACGTCCGATGCGCCCTCCGCGCTCGAGGTACGTGAGAGTGGCCGGCACGAAGAAGACCCGGGAGTCCTCGGCGCACCAGCGGCGCACCTCGGCGGCGATGAGTTCCCCGGTGTCGCCTCTCACGGCGCGGGCCGCAGCCCGGCGCACCGCGCCCGCCAGCGCCTCGGAGGTCGTGCCGGAGTCGATCACGTGGACGGTGTCCGAACCGGCCGCGGCGGCCACCGCGGCCCCGTGCGTCCCCGAGAGTGCGGACGAGAGCGTGAGGACGAGCACCTCGTGGGCCCCGGCTGCGTGCACTGCGGCAATGGCCTCCGTGAAGGCGAGCGGCCCGGGCATCGAGGTCCGCACGATCGCTCCGTCGGTCATCGCCCGGCACACCTCTCCGGCCTCCCAGTCGGAGTCGGGACGGGTCTCGTCGTCGACCTCGACGCTGAGGTCGACGACCGTGAAGCGACCGTCGAGCGCGGCGGAGAGGGCCTCGCGAGCGGCACCGCGGATGCGGGAGGTGGAATCCGTGACGATCCCGATCGTGGTCATGACACCGTCCTGGCTGGGAGAGCGGAGGGGACGCCGGAGGACACCGGCACCCCAGAACACTATGCGAGTCGGTTCCAGTGTGCGGCCGGGTGCCCACGCCCGAGAAGTACCCGCGCCCGGGAAACGACCCGGAGGTGAGTGGTCCGGGCGGTGAGTGGTCCGGGCAGTGAGTGGTCCGGGCGGTGAGTGGTCCGGGCAGTGAGTGGTCCGGGCGGTGAGTGGTCCGGGCAGTGAGTGGTCCGGACTCGGGTACCACCGCGCCCTGCGACCGCCGCGCCCTGCGCCGGTTCGCCCGGCCCGCCGATTAAGGTGGACCCGTGAAGAAACTCGCCGGTCTGCTTCTCAACTCGCCCGCCGCTCTCGCGCTCGCGGCACTGGGTCTCGTGTGCCTCGTCCTGTTCGCGATCCCGCCGTTGCACGACGTCGCCTGGGTCATCGGGCTCGTCGCGGTCGCCGCGATGGCGGGCGTCCTCGCACTGCTCGTGCGCGAGTGGACGGCGCTCCAGCACCGCGTGGACGCGCTCCGCGCGGACCTCGCCGAGGCGCGGGACGAGGTCCGGCACACCGTGGCGCCGGCGCCCGAGTCCGCCGAGGCCCCGCTCGACCCGGACACCGCGCGGGCCCGCCGCGTCCTGGCCCTGTTCCCGCTCGATACCGGACTCGTCCAGCACATGCGTGTCGAGACCGGGTACTCCCCCGTGTCCCCGACGCTTCTCGAGCCGGTCCGCACGTTCCTCGAGGAGTTCGGACACACGAGTTTCGGCAGCGCCCGGACGCACCATGCCTTCATGGACCTCCACCGCGCGGCGGCCGCGTTCATCGCGTGGATCGACGAGGAGACGATCACCGATTCCGGCGTCCACGAGATCCGTCCCGGCGATCTGCGCGACGACGGCTGGCGCGAGTTCTCACAGGCCCGTGAACAGGGCGAACGTCTCATCGACACCTTCGTCGCCGCCCGCCGCGCCTTCGAACGCACGGCTCTCGAGACGAGCGTCCTCCCGTGAGCGCCACGCCGAACGCTCCTGTCCGACCGCGCGTCCGACGGACCACCGGCACCGGTTCGCAGGTCCACTGGGCACTCGGTGCACTCGTCGTCCTCGCCGGCGGCCTCATCGGCACGTGGGCGCGGTGGGCGACGGTCCTCGCGCTCCCCACCGAGTTCGCGGCCGCACCTCTCGGAGTCCTCGTCGCCAACGCGGGCGGCACGGTGTTCCTCGGCGCGCTCGTCGCCTATTCCCTCCACGCTCCCACGCGCCGTGCCGAGCTCGGTCGTCTCTTCGGTGCGGCGGGGATCTGCGGTTCGCTCACGACCGCCTCGACCCTCGGGCTCGCGCTCGCCACCGCGTCGGCGGGCGAGCGGCTCGTCGGGCTCGTCGTCGCAGTCGCGGCGGGCGTTCTCGCAGCGGTCCTCGGCTGGTGGCTCGGGACTCTCCTGCGACGCGCCCGTAACCGCCGCCTCAGCGCCCGCCGCGCCGCGGCAGCGCATCACACCACGCTGCCGACCCGCGCAGTGGAGAATCCCGCCGGCACCGAGACCGAACCCGCCGGCACCGTGACCGAGGAGACCTCGCGATGACCGACCTCACCCTCCTCGTCGTCCTCGCAGGTGGCTTCGGCGCGTCGGCCCGTTACCTCCTCGACCGGTTCGTCACCGCGCTCTTCGGGTTCCCCGTGTGGCCCGTCGGCGTCCTCGTCGTGAATGTCCTCGGGGCATTCGGGGCCGGTGCCGTCTCACAGGCACCCGAGGCGTGGGTCGCCGTCGCGGGAACCGGTTTCCTCGGGGCCTTCTCCACCTTCTCGACGGTGTTCGTCGATGCCGTCCGGCTCTACACCGCCGGTCATCGCCGCAAGGGCATCCTCAGCGTCGCGGTCACCCTCGCGGCGATCACCCTCGCGGCGTGGCTCGGGGTGTTGCTGGCACAGGGCATCGCGGCAATCAATGCAGGAGCGCTGGGCTAGGGGACGACGAAGCCCTCGGCCAGGGGACTGCACAGCCCTCGGCTGAGAAGCGACGCAGCCCTCGGCCGAGAGACGGCACGGCACTCACCTGGGAAACGGCACAGCCCACGGCCACGAGGCTGCGCCCGCCGCGGTCGCGAAGCACGGCGAGCCGCGCCCGTCGAATGGACGATCGGCTGAGGTCGGCGGCATCGAGGTCGCAATCGAATGCGGGTTTTTCGCCGAACCCGACATTCGATCGGGATTTCAACGGCGCTCCCGTAGGGAATCGCGATCTCGAAGCCTCTCGGCCCTCCGTGGAGAAGCCGCGCCCGGTGCATGAACCGCTCAGCGCAGAAACCGCCCTGTGCGGCCACCACCCCTCGCCCAGAAACCGCCGAGGCGCCGTGTCG
>NZ_BAAANO010000017.1:134605-153463 GCF_039529845.1 Brevibacterium samyangense
CGGCGTTCCACCATCAGCGCGGGGACCGCCCCGGGGCCGGAACTCTGCAGTGCCGAACACCGCCGGAGCCGGAACACCGCGAGAACGCGAACACACCCGGCTCAGGGACCACCCCGACCGCGCTCGGAACCGACCGGTCCTCACCTCACTGCCGGATCCACCAGCTGTCGAGCGGGGTGACCGGCAGGCGGCGCTTGTGCTCGGTCGAGAGGTACCGGGATTCGATCTTCTGAGCGATCTCGTCCGGGACCTCCTCGCCGACGAGGTACGCGTCGAGCTGCTCGTAGGTGAGGCCGAGCGAGGACTCGTCGGTCTGTCCGGGGGCGTCGTCGAGGAGGTCGGCGGTCGGCGCCTTCGTGACGATCTCCTCCGGGCCGCCGAGGTGCCGCAGCAGCTGCTTGCCCTGGCCCTTCGTGAGACCGGAAAGCGGCAGGACGTCCGCGCCACCGTCACCGAACTTCGTGAAGAAGCCGGTGATCGCCTCGGCGGCGTGGTCGGTGCCGATGACGAGCATGCGTCGTTCGCCGGCGATCGTGTACTGGGCGATCATGCGCATGCGCGCCTTCACATTGCCCTTGTTGAAGTCGCTGATCGGGGCGCCCGTCGCGTCGAAGAAGTCGGCGGACATCCCGTCGGTCCCGCCCGCGATGTTGAAGACGAGGGACTCGTCGGGACGGATGAAGTCGAGGGCACACTGCGCGTCCTCCTCGTCCTTCTGCACCTTGTACGGCAGGCGGACCGCGACGAAGCTCGCATCGTGCCCCTTCGCACGGAGCTTCTCGGCCGCGAGCTGGCCGAGCCGGCCGGCGAGGGTCGAGTCCTGTCCACCGGAGATGCCGAGCACGAATCCTGCTGCGCCCGCCGTCAGGCAGTACTCCACGAGGAACTGGACACGACGCTGGACCTCGGCCTCGGGATCGATCTCCGGGACGACGCCCAGAGCGTTACGGATCTGTTCGGAGATTGCACTCATGGCCTCACCCTAACCGCGAGGGGTGAACCCGGTGTTTCACCCCGCCGTGACGCTCGCCACAATGGGCCCCGGCGCGCGAACGGCCCCCGCGGGAGTACCCACGGGGGCCGTCGCACAGCAGGAAGGTCGCACAGCGGGAGCCGGGCGACCTGAATGGCCGCGGCTACGGAGCCTCAGTTGTCCGGCACGATGTTCACGAGCTTGGGAGCCTTGACGATGACCTTGCGGACACCGGCACCGTTCAGCGTGCGCTGTGCACCCTTCGAGGCGAGGGCGAGCTTCTCGAGTTCCTCGGCGGAGATGTCCGGGGCGACCTCGAGGCGGTCGCGGACCTTGCCCTTGATCTGGACGACGCAGGTGACGAGGTCCTCGACGAGGTACGCCGGGTCGAACTCGGGGAACGAGGCATACACGACCGAGGTCGACTCGCCGAGGCGCTCCCAGATCTCCTCCGCGAGGTGCGGGGCGAGCGGGGAGAGCATGACGGTGAGCGGAACGATCGCCTCGCGCGGAGCCGTACCGACCTTCGTGAGGTGGTTCGTGAGGACGATGAGCTTCGCGACGCCGGTGTTGAAGCGGAAGTGCTCCATGTCCTCGCGGACACCGGCGATCGTGCGGTGGAGGACCTTCCGGGTCTCCTCGTCCGCCGGGGCGTCGGTGACGAGCGACTCCCCGGTCTCCTCGTCGACGACGAGGCGCCACACGCGCTGCAGGAACCGCTGCGCGCCGACGACGGCCCGGGTCTCCCAGGCGCGGGAGATCTCGAGGGGTCCCATGGACATCTCGTAGACGCGGAAGGTGTCCGCACCGTACTCGGCGTACATCTGGTCCGGCGTCACCATGTTCTTGAGCGACTTGCCCATCTTGCCGTACTCGCGGTTCACCTCCTCGCCGTCGTACCACCACGTGGTGGAGCCGGACCCGTCGGTGCGTTCCTCGACCTCGTCGGCCGGGACGTACACACCACGGGCGTCGGTGAAGGCGTACGCCTGGATGTACCCCTGGTTGATGAGCTTGTGGAAGGGCTCCCACGAGCTCACGTGGCCGAGGTCGAAGAGGACCTTGTGCCAGAAACGGGAGTACAGGAGGTGGAGCACGGCGTGTTCGACGCCGCCGACGTAGAGGTCCGCGCCACCGGAGGTCGCACCCTCGCGGGGGCCGATCCAGTACGCCTCATTCACCGGGTCGACGAGCTGCTCGGAGTTGTGCGGGTCCGCGTACCGCAGCTGGTACCAGGAGGACCCGGCCCAGTTCGGCATCGTGTTCGTCTCCCGGCGGTACTGCTTGGGTCCGTCGCCGAGGTCGAGGGTGACATTCACCCAGTCCTCGTTGCGGCTGAGCGGGGTCTCCGGGTCGCTCGTGACGTCGTCGGGCTCGAAGGTGCGCGGAGAGAAGTCGGAGACCTCCGGGAGGTTCACCGGCAGCTGATCGTCCGGCAGCGCATGGGCGGTGCCGTTCTCGTCGTACACGATCGGGAAGGGTTCGCCCCAGTAACGCTGGCGGGAGAACAGCCAGTCGCGCAGCCGGTACTGGGTCGTGGCGACGGCCTGCCCCTTGCCCGCGAGCCACTCGATCATCGCGGCCTTGGACTCGGCGACGCCCTGACCGTTGAGGTCGATCTCCGCGTTCGCGGAGTTGATCTTCGGACCCTCGCCCGTGTAGGCGGTGTCCTCGTCGTGCCCCTCCGCCGGCTGTACGGTGCGCACGTAGGGCAGGCCGAACGCCTTCGCGAAGTCCCAGTCGCGGGTGTCCTCGGCCGGCACGGCCATGATCGCACCTGTGCCGTAGCCCATGAGGACGTAGTCGGCGACGAACACGGGCATCCGTGCCCCCGACGCCGGATTCGTCACCCAGGTGCCGGTGAAGACACCCGTCTTCTCCTTGTCCTCCTGGCGCTCGGCGCCCGTCTTGCGTGCCGCGGCGGCCTGGTAGGTCCGGACGGCCTCCGCGGGCGAGGCGCCCTCACCGCGCCAGGCGGCCGGCACCTCGGCGTCCCAGGAGTCCGTGACGAGCTCCGGCACGAGCGGGTGTTCGGGGCTCAGCACGACGTAGGTCGCACCGAAGAGGGTGTCCGGACGGGTCGTGTACACCTCGATGAGGTGTTCGGCGTCCGCCACGGTCTCCGCGCCGACGGGGAACGTGAGGATCGCACCGGTGGACCGGCCGATCCAATTGCGCTGCATCGCCTTGACGGCCTCCGGCCAGTCGACCGAGTCGAGGTCGTCCGCGAGGCGGTCGGCGTACGCGGTGATCCGCATGTTCCACTGCTTGAGCTTGCGGGTGAACACCGGGAAGTTGCCGCGCTCGGAACGGCCCTCGGCGGTGACCTCCTCGTTCGCGAGCACGGTGCCGAGTCCGGGGCACCAGTTCACCGGCGACTCGGAGACGTAGGCGAGGCGGTACTGCTGGAGGACGTCCTCGCGCTCGGCGGCGGACAGCTCCGACCAGGCCCGGCCGGTGCGGGTGTCGCGTCCGGCCTCGAACTGCGCGACGAGCTCGGAGATGGGCCGGGCGGCGCCGGTCGTGCCCGCGGGGTTCTGCGCCTCGGGGTCGTACCAGGAGTTGAAGACCTGGAGGAAGATCCACTGGGTCCACCTGACGAATTCCGGGTCCGTCGTCGCGAAGGTGCGACGACCGTCGTGGCCGAGGCCCATGCGGCGCAGCTGGCGGCGCATGTTCGCGATGTTCTCCTCGGTCGTGATCCGCGGGTGTTGACCGGTCTGCACCGCGAACTGCTCGGCCGGCAGTCCGAAGGCGTCGTAGCCCATCGCGTGCATGACGTTCTTGCCGAGGAGGCGGTTGTAGCGGGCGTACACGTCGGTCGCGAGGTACCCGAGGGGGTGGCCGACGTGGAGGCCCTTGCCCGAGGGGTAGGGGAACATGTCCATGAGGTACACGGACTCGCGTCCGTCCGCCGAGGCGCCGCTCGGCACCGTGCTGAGGTCACCGACCGGGTTGGGCGCCGCGTAGGTCTGCTCCGCGTCCCAGCGGTCCTGCCACTTCTCCTCGATCCGTCCGGCGAGGGCCGCGTCGTAGCGGTACTCGGAGGTCGTTCGGGAAGCTGCATCGGTGGCAGCAGAGCTCATGGAGATCCTCTTTCGGCTCGGGGGAAGCGGGTGCGACAGAATTCCGATTGTACTCCGGGCCGCAGGGCCCATTGCGTCCGCGGTCAAGGAACTCATGAGGATTCCTCGTGAACCGGCCACGGCAGCGGTTTCCCTGCATAGGATCGGACCAGATGCCCTGCGCACACTGTTCACTGCGCACCACGTTCACTGCGCACCGCCGCGCGTGAAGCTTCCGACGAAGGAGACTGCCGATGTCCGTCACCACCATGCGCCAATCCGTCACCCCCGTGAACTTCGAGGTGGATCGGACATCGACGACGACCGACGTGCTCCTCGGCGAATGGGAGAAGCGCCCGGAGAACATCGCCTTCAAACGCCCCGTCGGCACCGGGGAGGACCGCGTCTGGGAGGACGTCACGCTCGACGCCTTCGTACAGGAGGTCCGGGCAGTCGCGAAGGGGCTCATCGCCTCGGGCGTCGAGCACGGGCAGCGGGTCGGGCTCCTCGGCACCACCTCGTACGAGTGGACGCTCTGCGACTACGCGATCTGGTACGCCGGCGGCATCACCGTGCCCTTCTACGAGACCTCCTCGGTCGACCAGCTGCGGTGGATGCTCGAGGACGCCGAGGTGACAACGGGGTTCGCGCAGACCGCCGCCCACCGCGACCGCATCCGCGAGGCCGCGGGGAAGCCGGAGGCCTCCCCGTGGCTCTTCGACGAACTCGACACGCTCAAGGAGTCCGGCGCCGCGGTGTCCGATGAGGAACTCGAGGCCCGCCGCACGCAGGTGCGTCCGGAGGACCCGGCGACCCTCATCTACACCTCGGGGACGACCGGCCGCTCGAAGGGGTGCGTCCTCACCCACGCGAACTTCGTGCAGACCGCCCAGGCGGCACTCCAGCAGATCCAGAACGTCGTGCGGCCCGGCGCCCGCTGCCTCCTCTTCCTCCCCCTCGCCCACGTGTTCGCGCGGTTCATGCAGATCATCTGCATCACCTCGGGGACGACGCTCGCGCTCGAGGGCGACATCAAGCAGCTCCTGCCGTCGATGGCGCAGGTGAAGCCCACCTTCCTCCTCGGCGTCCCCCGCGTCTTCGAGAAGGTCTTCAACTCCGCCCTCGCGAAGGCCGAGGCCGGCGGCAAGGACAAGATCTTCCGCCTCGCGGAGGCGACCGCCGTCGCGTACTCCCGCGCCGAGGACGCCGGCCGGATCCCGCTCGGCCTCCGCGTGCGGCACGCACTCTTCGACAAGCTCGTGTACGCGAAGCTCCGCGAGGTCATGGGCGGCTTCGCCACGCACGCGGTGTCCGGCGGTGGCCCGCTCGGTGAGCACCTCGGGCACTTCTTCAAGGGCATCGGCCTCACCGTCCTCGAGGGCTACGGCCTCACGGAGACCACCGCTCCGATCACCGTCAACATCCCGAAGAACGTGAAGATCGGCACCGTGGGCGTACCGCTTCCCGGCTGCGCGGTCGCGATCGCCCCCGACGGCGAGGTGCTCGTCAAGGGCGTCGCCGTCTTCAAGGAGTACTGGAAGAACCCGGAGGAGACCGCGAAGACCTTCATCGACGGCTGGTTCGCGACCGGTGACATCGGCACGCTCGACGAGGCCGGGTACCTCACGATCACCGGGCGCAAGAAGGAACTCATCGTCACCTCGAGCGGGAAGAACGTTGCCCCCGCCCCGCTCGAGGACGCGCTGCGCCGCCACCCGATCATCGGGCAGCCGGTCGTCATCGGCGACAACAAGAACTTCGTCGCCGCGCTCATCTTCCTCGACCCGGAGATGCTCCCGGTGTGGCTCGAGAACCACGGACTGCCGGAGATGACCCTCGAGGAGGCGGCGAAGAGCCCTGAGGTGCACGCCGCGATCGAACGTGCGGTCGAACGCGTGAACTCCTCGGTGTCCCGTGCCGAGGGCATCAAGACCTTCCGCATCCTCGATTCGGAACTCACGGAGGAGAACGGGTACCTCTCGGCGAAGCAGTCGGTGAAGCGGCACATCGTCAACCGCGACTTCGCCGATGTCATCGACGAGATCTACGGAGCCGCCAAGCCGGAGTGACCCACCCCCTCCCCACCGGGTCCGGGAGGGTTTATGGTTACTCGAAAGTCATTGAATCGTGAATGGCGTCGTTGATCGGCCGGGCGAGGAGGAAACATGAATGCACAGCAGTCCGGGCAGAAGCCCGCGGACGTCCTCAAGGGGAACTACGTGACGGCCGGGGCGGAATTCACCCGGGACACGAACTACATCACCGATCGGGTCCTCGACGACCCCGCGGCGCAGTGGCCCGTCGAACCCGGCCGGTACCGCCTGGTCGCCGCGCGCGCCTGCCCATGGGCGAACCGGACGATGATCGTCCGGCGACTCCTCGGGCTCGAGGATGTCATCTCGATCGGCATGCCCGGCCCCACCCACGACGTCCGCTCGTGGACCTTCGACCTCGACGAGGACGGCAAGGACCCGGTCCTCGGGATCGAGCGGCTCCAGGAGGCGTACTTCGCGCGCTTCCCCGATTACCCGCGCGGTATCACGGTGCCGGCGCTCGTCGACATCCCGACGGGACAGGTCGTCACGAACGACTACGCGCAGATGACCCTCGACTTCTCGAGCGAGTGGAAGAAGTATCACCGCGCCGGTGCCCCGGACCTCTACCCCGAACACCTGCGGGCGGAGATGGACCCGCTCATCAGGTTCATCTTCACCGAGGTGAACAACGGCGTGTACCGGTGCGGTTTCGCCGGTTCCCAGGAGGCGTACGCGAAGGCCTTCGACCGCCTCTTCACCGCTCTCGACACCCTCGAGGCACGCCTCGACACCCGCCGCTTCCTCATGGGCGAGCAGATCACCGAGGTCGACGTCCGCCTCTTCACCACGCTCGCCCGGTTCGACGCGGTCTACTACTCGCACTTCAAGTGCAACCGGCAGAAGCTCGCGGACTTCCCGAACCTCTGGGCCTATGCGCGTGATCTCTACCAGACGCCCGGATTCGGCGACACGATCGACTTCGAGCAGATCAAGCAGCACTACTACATCGTCCACACGGACATCAATCCGACGCAGATCGTGCCGGTCGGCCCGGACCTCTCCGGTTGGCTCGAACCCCACGGCCGCGACGAGCGCTTCGGCGGCTCACCCTTCGGCGAGGGCACCGCACCCGAGGCGCCCCTCCCCCACGACACCGTGGACCCCGCGCACACCGCGGCGGCCTGGGTGGAACGCAGCACGGGAGAGCTCCGCACCGACTTCGTGTGAGCTCTCCCCACGGACAAGCGTCCCTCAGCGACACGCGTTCTTCACCGACAAGCACTGACGGAGCCGACAATCACTCGCACAAGCGGGTGGTTGTCGGCTCCGCGTGTGCGTGTCGCCGAGGATCTGCGGCGGTGGTCGCCCGTGAGTCCTCAGGTACGGGGCGCTCCGAGGACCCGCTGGTGGTACTCCGCGGGCCCGAGGAGGGCGTTCACCGCGAGGATCCTCGTGTGGAGGTGGCCGACGACGAGCTCGTCGGTCATGCCCACTCCCCCGTGGTTCTGGATCGCGGCCTCTCCGAGTTCCCGGCCGTACCGCCCCACCTGCGCCTTGAGAACGGACACGTCCCGTGGCGTGAGCAGTCCTGCCTCCGCGAGGGCCGTCGTGTACAGGAGCGTGGCGTTCGCCTTCGTGAAGGCGATCTTCATGTCCGCGAGCCGGTGGGCGATCGCCTGGAACGATCCGATCGGCACGCCGAACTGTTTCCGGGTTGCCACGTACTCCGCCGTGGTCGCGAGGAGACGTTCCATCGCCCCGACCGCCTCGGCGGCGAGCACGACGACTGCCCCACCGATCGCGTCCCGCACGAGGTCCTCGGAGTCCGCTGCGAGAAGGAGCGCAGGGGTGCGGTCGAACCGCAGGTGGGCGGCGCGTCGCCCGTCGATCGTCGTGAACTCCTGTGCGGTGATCGCGCTGCCTCCACCGTTCGCGCCACCGGTTCGCGCAGCGCCGCTGTCCCATGCAGCACCGCCACCCCGCGCAGCATCCCCACTCCGTGCCGCATCACCACCGCCGGCGCCGCGCTCGACGAGGAACACCGCGAGCTTCCCGTCGAGTTGCGCGGTGACGACGAGGACCACCGCCGAGGCGCCCGCGAGCACCGCGGCCTTCTCACCGGTGAGGACATGACCGGAGTCGCCCGCGGAGGCGGGGACCGCCTCGGCGGTGTTCGCGTGGAGGGACGGGTCCGGCGTCCCCCTCCCCTCCTCGTGCGCGAGAGCCGCGACGACGGAGCCCTCCGCGATCTGCGTGAGCCAGTGCGCGGCGAGGCCGGCGTCCTCCGTCCCGCCGCCGGCGGACGCACCCGAACGCTCGACCACCGCCGCGAGCACGCCACCGGCGAGGACGACGGAGGGCACCCAGGGTTCGACGACGATGTGGGCCCCGAGCACCTCGGCCGCGGCGACGAGGTCGACGATCGACCCCGCAGCGCCGCCGACCGCCTCGGGGAAGGGGATCGCGGTGAGCCCCATGTCGACGAGGGTCGTCCACACGTCCTCGGACCATCCGGTCGGGGATGCGATGATCTCCTTCCGGTTGTCGAGGTCGTACGACCGGGTGAGCGCGCGCCCGAGCGCGGCCCGCAATCCGTCCTGCTCGGGGGTGAAGGTGAAGTCCATGCCCTGTCCTCTCATCGCATCCACGTCGATCACGTCCGCCGTGCCGGTCACTTCTTCGCCCCCGTGGCACGCGGCACGAGGGTGCGTGCGACGAGGTCCCGCTGCACCTCGTTCGTCCCGGCGTAGATGCTCGTCGCCCGGCTGTTGAGGTAGAACGCGGTGGCGACGAGGGCGAGGTCGTCACCGAGCTCGGGGGCATCGGAACCGACGACGTGTGCGTCTCTCTGGTCCGGCAGGCCGTCCAGCCCGACCGTCTCCGTCATGAGGACCGAGATCCGCTGGGTGAGTTCCGAGTTCGTGAGCTTGTTGAGCGAGGGGAACGCGGGGTCCCGGGCGAGCGGGTGCCCGCTGATCGAGAGTTTCTCGAAGTGCTCCTGGCTCGCGACGTCCACCTCGAGTTCCCCGAGCTTCTGCTGGAAGTCGGCCTGCTCGGCGAGCGTTCCGCCGAAGGGCGAGGGGGTGCGTGCGGCGGACTCTCGGATCCGTTCGAGGTGACGGCGGAGCGCCGGACTCGCTGCCGATCCACCTCGCTCGTGCTTCAAGAGGTGCTTCGCCACGGTCCAGCCGTCGTTCTCCTCGCCCACCCGGGAGGACTGCGGGACGCGGACGTCGGTGAAGAACACCTCGCACTGTTCCGGCTGCCCGTCGAGGCCGATGATGGGCCGGATCTCCATGCCCGGGTAGTCCGTACGCTCGAGGAGGAGGAAGGTGATGCCCTCCTGCTTCCTCCCCGAGGAGTCGGTACGCACGAGCATGAACATCCGGTTCGCCCTGAACGCGAAGGTCGTCCAGATCTTGCTGCCGTTGATGATGTAGTCGTCGCCGTCGGCGACCGCCGAGCACTGGAGCGCGGCGAGGTCCGAGCCGGCGTCCGGCTCCGAGTACCCCTGCGTCCAGTAGTCCTCGCCCGCGAGGATCCCGGGAAGGTACTTCTGCTTCTGTTCCTCGGACCCGAGGTCCATGAGGAGGGGGCCGACCATCTTGAGGCTGTTCGGCAACAGGGGCGGCAGGCCACGTTTCTGGTACTCGTCCGCGAAGACGTACCGCTGTTCGACGGTCCATCCGGGCCCGCCGTACTCCTCCGGCCAGTCCGGTGCCGCCCAGCCGCGGGAGTGCAGGATCCGCTGCCATTCCATGGCCTGGTCGAACGGCGCGAAGGCACTCGTCGTCTTCCGACCGGCCTCCCGGATCTCATCCGTCGGCGCACTGTCGAGGAAGGCGGCGACCTCGGCGCGGAACGCCTCGAGGTCGGCACTCGGGGTGATGTCCATGTGTGGATATGCCCTTCTGTTCGCCACGACTCTGTGGCTCCGGGGTCTGCGTCCACGCATCATTTCCGCAGAGCACCACCCTTGTCAAACATTCCCGAACATTCGTTCGTGCGACTTGAAGGAGTATCGGGTGTCGCCGATCGTGCGCTTTCGGACGGATTCTCCGCACGATCCGCGACAGTGAGGCATTTACCCACGCTGTCCTCCGTTCGGTGGACACCGGGGTCGGTCGCTCGTACGTCACGGCCGCCGCGGCCGGGGAGCGCGATGGGATCGAACCGACGGAACACCCGTCGGCGGCCCCAGGGGCCGGCCCATGGGCGAAAGGAACGATCGTGACTGCTCCCGACCGGACGTATGAACAGGACAGCGGAACCCGGCTTCTCCGCGAAGCGGAGCTGAGCGCGCGCCTCGCGCTGGCCATCGGGATGGCGATCGGATACCTCATCGGGCTGTTCGTCATGGGAGAACCCGGGAATTTCGAGGGCGGCGTCGTCCTCGGCCTCTGGAGCGGAGGAATCGGGTACGGCGCGACATTCGCCGGTGTCTTCTTCATCGGGCTCGCCCTGGGCCGGCACCGCACACCGCCCCGAACACCCCGGAACTGAACGGGCAGAGGAACCGAGGGGCGGAAGAACCTCACACACGAACCGGCCGCCGTCACCCGCGGCGTGACTACGATCGTCGGATGGACAGGACAATGCGCATCGGCAACCGGCCACGCAGCCAGATGTGGCTGTGGGACCTGTATGCAGGTGCGGGTTCCGTCCTCATCACGGGAGTCGCACTCGTGAACCCCGTCGGTCCGGTGGAACGGATCGGTGCGGCGTTGTCGTTCGTCGCGATGTGGGCCTGGTACCGGTTCTACGGCAGGCGGCGGATCCTTCCCGGTGGAGGCACGGGGACGCAGCTGTTCCCGGCCGGCCTCCTCGTGCTGTTCGCGGTCGGACTGGTCTTCCAGCCCCACCTCCCCGTCGCATGGTTCCTCGTTCTCCCGATGTTCTTCCTCAGCTGCCCCCGGGTACGGCACGCAGTCACAGGTACCGCAATCGCCGCAGTGTTGCCCCGCCTCGTGCTGATCGCCCTCGAGGGCATCGGATCCCCGGCACTACCGACGTTCCTGGCGATCGGCCTCGCCGTCGGGATCGGCGCTGCGGTCATGGGTGTGTGGATCGGGCGAGTGGCGGACCAGAACGCCCACCGTGCGATCCTCATCGAACAGCTCGAGGCCAGCCGTGCCGAGATCGCCGCCCTGTCGCACGAAGCGGGCATCTCCGCCGAACGCACAGATCCACAACACGCTCGCCCAGGGCTTCACCAGCATCATCACGCTGCTGCAGGCGGCCGAGTCCGAATGGGAGCACGACGGGTCGGCTGCCCGGAAGCATCTGACGCTCGCGGCCGACACCGCCCGGGAAAACCTCGCCGAAGCCCGCGCGATGGTCGGCGCCCTCACTCCGACCCCGCTGGAGTCCGGTTCCCTCACCGACGCGATCGCCCGGCACGCGCACGCCGTCGGAGACCGAACGACGGCCGAGGTGACCGTCGTCGCCGGCGACATCGGCGATCTGCCGACGGCGGTCGAGGTCGTCCTGCTGCGGTCGGCACAGGAAGCGCTCGCGAACATCGCCAAGCATGCCGAGGCGAGTCGGATCACGGTCGAACTCGCCTCGACGCCGCACACCGTCCGGTTGAGCGTGGCCGACGACGGGAACGGATTCGAGCCGGGCTCCGATACCTCCGGCTACGGCCTCGCCGGAATGCGTACGCGGGCCGAGCAGATCGGAGGGACCCTCACCGTCGACAGCGGTCCCGGGCACGGCACCGAGGTCACGCTGGAGGTACCCCGATGACGGAATCGATTCGCGTCCTGCTCGTGGACGACCACCCCATCGTCCGGGAAGGAGTGCGGGGAATGCTCGCCGCGGAAAGCGGACCTCGAGGTCGTCGCCGAGGCCGCCTCGGGGGCGGAGGCCGCCGTGAGCGCACGCTCCTGCGAGCCGGACGTCGTTCTCATGGATCTGCGCATGCCCGGCATCGACGGCGTCACGGCGACCCGGGACATCCTCGCCGACCGCCCGGGAACTGCCGTCGTCGTCCTCACGACGTACGAGACGGACCGGGACATCCTGCGCGCGGTCGAGGCCGGAGCAGCCGGGTACCTGCTCAAGGACGCCTCCCGCACGGAACTCGTGAATGCCGTGCGCGCTGCAGCCCGCGGCGAAACCGTCCTCACGCCGTCGGTGGCCTCCCGGCTGTTCGTCCAGGTTCGCTCGGCACCGCAGCCGACGCTGTCCCCACGGGAGGTCGAGGTGCTCCGCCTGGTGGCGACGGGAATGACGAACGCCGCCATCGGGAACGCACTGTTCATCAGCGAGACGACCGTGAAGACACACCTGCTGCGCACCTACGCCAAACTCGGCGTGTCGGACCGGACGGCTGCGGTGACCACCGCGATGGCGCTGGGGCTGTTGCCGTAGCCGGTGAGTTCGTGCGGCAGGAGCGGATGAAAGCGCACGAGTGTGGGCACACAAAAATCCGGTAGAAGCGGTCCTCGAGAACCGCTCCTACCGGATTTCTTCGTGTCGAGCGTGGGGTGTCAGTCGCCGAACGCTGTCACCTCACTGGAACGCTCCGATGAGCTGATTCGCGCCCAACACCACGAACAGTGCGGTCACGATGACGAGCACCGTGTTGAGGAACCAGCCGTTGCGCCACTCCTTCGGCACGTAGTGCGAGTTGAGGAGGAACAACAGCGTGATCGACATGAACGGCATGAAGAAGGAACCGAGCACGCCGTACGCGAGGATGAGGCCGACCGGCTTGCCGATGAGGAGCAGGAGCATCGGCGGGAAGGTGAGCCAGAGGACGTAGAACCGGTAGTACTTGCCGCCGACGCCGCGCTCCGGCGAATGCTCGGGCGTCTTCCTCACATGGCCCCAGTAGTCGGCGAACTGGAGCGAGACTCCGTGCCACACACCGAGGATCGACGAGAACGAGGAGGCCCAGAAGCCGATGAGGAAGAGGTACTTGACGAAGGGGTTGTAGCGCTCAGCGAGGACGTCACCGAGATCGACGAGCCCGTCGTCGCCCGACCCGATCGCGATGCCGCTCGAGTAGAGGAGCTCGGCACCCATGATGAGCATCGAGACGACGAAGACACCCGAGATCACGTACGCCATCGCGTTGTCGATGCGCATGACCTTCATGAAGCGCGGCGTATTCCACCCCTTCTCCCGGAGCCAGTAACCGTAGGCCGCGAGCGTGATCGTGCCACCGACACCGCCGGCGATCGCGAGGGTGTTCATGAGGCCGCCCTCGGGGATCCACGGACGCAGACCCTTGACGATCTCGAGGAGGTTCGGGGCGGTGAGGGCCGCACAGCCGACGACGGTCACGAACATGAGACCGACGAGGGCGGCGACGACCTTCTCGAAGGACGCGTACTTGCCGAACCACACGAGGACCGCGCCGACGAGTCCGGAGATGATCGCCCACACCGCGAGCGGGATCTGCGGGAAGACGGTGTAGATCGGGATCGCGCTCGCGCTCATCGCGGTCGCGCCGTACACGAAGCCCCAGATGATGATGTAAGGACCGAAGTAGATGCTCGTCCACACACCGAGCTTCCGCCAACCCTCGAAGATCGAGTGGCCGGTCGCGAGCGTGTACCGTCCGGCGCCCTCGACGAGGGCGATCTTGATGATGACACCGGCGATGACGGCCCACAGGAGCGCGTAACCGTAGTTCGCGCCGGCGACGAGTGTGGCGACGAGGTCACCGGCACCGATACCGGTAGCCGCAACGACGAGGCCGGGACCGATGATCTTCCACTTCGGGGGCGGGAGGGTGGACTCGTCGGTCGCAGCGCCGGCCGAGTCTGTGGCCGTCGAGGTGCCGGACGTGGGGTCGGGGGTCGAGGCGTTCATACATTCTTCTTTGAATAGACGACATGTGAGCGGGGCCGTGTCCGCCGTCACCGGCGCAGGCCCCCTTTTCAGGTTCCGTGCAATGCTACAAGACCAATTCTCGGAATAATTCCTGGGGTGCGCCTCACCCGCCTCGGCCCCGGCACCGAAGCACGCACCGATTCACCCCACCCACCACCGGAACCCTCCCCCCGTCGCTCCACCCGCCTGTCCACGGGCCGAGACCTCGCGGTCACATCACGCGGCCGCGCCCCGGTCCGGGAACCCGCGGAACCTACCGTGGAGGAGGTGGAACAGGTCCACCCCGAATCCCTGTGAGGCCGGTGACCATGCGCCTTTCACGTACCCGCTCCCGGCGAGTACCCGCCGCGTTCCTCGTGCTCGCTCTGCTCGCTGCCCTTCTCACGGTCGCTCGGCACCGTCCTCGCGCCGCAGGCGGCTCCGACGGATCCGCCGGCGGACCGGCCCGACCCCATCACGGTGGGCGGCGCGGACCGGAATCCGGACTTCGGTGACCTCGAGTTCACCGACGCAGGTGCCTGGTCCTACTCGGTCACCGAGCAGGCCGGCACCGAGGAGGGGATGCGGTACTCGCTCGCGCAGTACCAGATCGACATCGTCGTCACCGAGGTGAACGGCGTCCTCGAGGCGGAGGTGACGACCCTGCATCACACCGATGACCTCGGTGAGACGGGGAACACGCCGGAGACGGTCGCCGATACGGAGTTCACGAACGTGTTCACGCCGACGCCGACGACCGGCGACCGACCCCATTCGTGCATCGGCCTTCTCACGCACCGAACCACTCACGCGCCGGTCCTCTCGGCGCTCGGTCACCGAGCACACCGTTCTCGGGAGCACGCTCCCCGCGTACGAGTTCGGTGTTCTTCGGTGAGGATCTGCAGTCCCGTCCGGGTGCGTTCGCGCCGCGCACGCGCTCCGGCCAGGACGTCGCGTGCGGCTTCTTCGGCCTCCTGTGCTTCGAGGCGCGCCAGCGCAGCGCGTTTCGCCGACCGGAGCGCTTCGCGAGCGACCTCGCTCGCCGACTCGTGCTCCGTGTGCGCCCGCGACTTCAGATCGCACAGTTCCGCATCCGAGAGATCGCGTACACGCTCCGCCTCGCCCGAACGTGCCCCGGTCGGCTTCTCACCCGGCGACGGTTCGGTCGGCTCGTCACCCGGTGACGGTCGGGAGCGGCCTCCGTCCTCGAGACGGTTCGGGAGGACGGTGCACCCGTCCGCACCCAGTCCTTCGCCGAGGTGCGGGCCGTCCTCGCCGCGCAACGTTGACTCGCACCTGCCCAGGGCGTACCGGCTCGGGCCGTCGGGGCCGGGCACGGCGATAGGCTCGTCCCGTGCCCGATCTCCCCACTCCTCCACACCCCGCCGGCGCCGAGGTGTCTCACGGGTCGCAGCGACCGGCCACTCCCGGGTCCGCACCTGAGTACGAACAGCCGCTCGTGTCGATCGACGTCGTTCCCGTCACCTATGCGGACGAGGAACTGAGAATCTGCCTGGCGCCCCGGATCAACCCGCCCCACCTGGGCGAACTCGCTCTGCCGGGCGTGCTGCTGGGTCGCGAGCGATCCGTGGACGCGGCGCAGCGGGCGCTCCGGGTCAAGGCCCGGGTCGAGGACACGCGTGGCATCTACTTCCGCGACATCGGAGTGTTCGACGACCCGGGGCGCGACCCCCGCGGGCCGACCATGGCCGTCGTGAAACTCGCGGTCCTCTCCCCCGACGTCGAGGCCGGAGTGCGCGTCCCCGTCACCGCGATCCCCGCGCTGCCGTTCGACCACCGTTCGATCATCGACGCGTCCGTGTACGCCCTCCAGGGGTGGATGTGGCGCGATCGGACCGTCACCCGGGCGCTCCTCGGTGAGTCGTTCTCGGCCCGGGACGCGGCCCGCGTCGAACGGGCACTCGCCACGGCGACGGGCGGTTCCGGCGCCGAGGTGAACGTCGCGAACCTCAAACGGCGCCTCCTCGCCACCGGCTGGGTCCGACAGACGGACCGGCTCTCCGCCGCTCCTGCGCACGGCGGCCGGCCGAGCTACCTCTGGGAATGGGTGGAGGAGGACCCCGAACCCTGATCCTCGAGTCGGACCGTCCGGATCCGGCGGCGTTCGACCTCGGTGACGACGAGGCGGTGATCACCGAGGTCGACCGACTCCCCCACCTCCGCGAGGTGCTCGAGGCAGTAGAGCACGAATCCGGCAACGGTCTCGTACGGGCCGTCGGGCAGCTCCACCCCGGACTCGCGGGCGAAGTCCTCGATCGAGAGCCCCGCGTCGAAGGACCCGGTGCGTCGGAACCGGGGTGTGAGGTCGTACTCGTCGTTGATCTCCCCGACGAACTCCTCGAGCAGGTCCTCGAGCGTCACGAGGCCCGCCGTGCCGCCGTACTCGTCGAGCACCATCCCGAGGTGGGTGCTCGACCGGCGCATCTCGGCGAGGGTCGGCATGAGCTGCTTCGTCGCCGGCAACGAGAGAACGGGACGGACGATGCTCCGCAGGGGCGCCTCGGCGCGTCGGGGCTCTTCCGTGTGCGCGAGCGCGGCGAGGATGTCCCGCAGGTGCACGAAACCGAGGACCTCGTCGAAGTCCTCCCCGATGACCGGGTACCGGGAGAACGGAGCGCCCCGCACCTCGGCGGCCGCTTCCCGGACCGTCAGGGCGCCGCGCAGGAAGACGATGTCGGCACGCGGTCGCATCACCACGGCGACGGTCCTCTCGGCGGCCCGGAACACGCCGTCGAGGACGGTGCGCTCCTCCGAATCGAGTGCTTCGTGCCCGAGGACGAGATCGTGGAGTTCCTCGGCGGTCATGTCCTCCCCACGGGCCTGCGGATCACCTCCGAGGACGGTGACGACGGCATCCGTCGACCGCGAGAGCAACCAGATGACCGGCCGCATGAGCCGCGAGAACGTGTCGAGCGGCGGGCCGACGAGGAGCGCGATGCTCGTCGCGCGCTGCAGCGCGAGGCGTTTGGGGGCGAGTTCCCCGAGGACGAGCGAGAGATACGCGACGACGAGGGTGAGGAGGATGAACGCCGTCGTGTCCGCGGCGCCCTGCGGGAGGCCGAGGCGCACGAGCACCGGCGAGAGCGCGGGCGACAACGCGGACGCACCGTACGCGGCGGAGAAGAAGCCGGCGAGTGTGACACCGATCTGCACCGCTGCGAGGAAGCGATTGGGCTCGCGGGCGATCGCGGCGACCTTCCGTCCCCGCGGCCCGCGTTCCTCGAGCCGATCGAGCTGGCTCTCCCTCAGGGAGACGAGCGCGAGCTCCGTCGCCGCGAACACCCCACCGATGAGCACGAAGACGACGACGAGGAGAGCACTCACCCACATGTCCATGCGACCACGGTACGACGGCGTCGCTCACCCCGCACCCGCGTGCCGCGCCGGCTCGTCACGGTGCACATCACCTCGGGAAATGGGTTATGATTCCGTACGTTCGCGAACGTAGCTCAGTTGGTAGAGCTCCTGCTTCCCAAGCAGGCGGTCGCGGGTTCGAATCCCGTCGTTCGCTCGGATTCCGCTCCTGCGGAAAGTAGAAGTCCCGAGACATCGTTCCCCCCGATGTCCCGGGACTTCGCTCGTTTCGCGGACTCGGACCGGTTCTCCCACGGATTCGCCCACGGCGATCGATTCGATTGCCGCCCCGCGAACCGGAAAGTGAATCGATTTCCCTGCTCGAATGCGTCGGCACAGCGGCCCCACGGTGATCGCGGTTCCGGTGCCGGACGTGTCAGACCCGAGGGTTCCACCCCAACAGCGGCCCGAGGCGCCCGGCCATGTCCGTGAGGATCTGCACGTAGTCCTCGTACTCGAAGCTGAACGGCAGGGCGAAGGCGACTTCGTCGACCGCCCGGAAACCCGCATGGTCTGCAAGTCGATCCGCGAGCTGTTCGCTCGTCCCGACGAGGTCCGGCGCGAAGCGCAGTCCGGCCGACCCCTGCGGGCTCGTGGTGCGCGGCAGCCGGGAAGCGGCGTACGCCTCGTACCTCTGCCGCTGCTCCGCCGAGGCGGAATCGGTCGGGATGACGACGAGCCCCTGCGACACCCGCGCGTTCTCCCCCGCGGGATGCACGCTGCGGAAGAGATCGATCTGGCGACGTTGGATCGTGGCGAAGTCGTCACCACTCCCCTCGTCCTTGACGACGCTCGAGGTGAGCAGGGCCAGTGCGTGGCGGCCGGCCCACTCGGCGCTCGAGAGCGATCCCGCGCCGTACCAGACCCGGTCACGCAGCCCGACGGACTGCGGCTGGATCTGTTTCGAGAACGTCTCGATCCCCTGTGTGCCCTCGAAGTCGCTCGCCTCCGCGCCGTCGATGAGCGCGAGGAACCTCTCGAGTCGTGCATAGCCGAGTTCTTCCCGGTCGTGGGTGTCCGGGTAGAGGCTGTGCTTGTAGCGGTCGAAGTTCATCGGTGGTCCGACGGAGAATCCCGGATTGATCCGGCCACCGGAGAGCACGTCGACGGTGCCGAGATCCTCGGCCAGCCGGAACGGGTTCTCCGCACCGAGTGGGGTGACCGCGGTGCCGAGCTCGATCCGCGAGGTCCGTTGCGTCGCCGCCGCCATGACCGCGACCGGGCTCGAGATGCCGTGCTGCAGGTGACGGTGACGCAGCCACGCGGAGTCGAACCCGAGTTCCTCACCGAGTTCGATGATCCGCAGCGTGTCCTCGTGTCCCGGGCCGGGGTCGGCGGGGTCGAACAGGCCGATCGTGAGGAAGCCGAGGCGTGAGAGAGGTCGCGTCATGGCGCCAGTGTAGGACCGCTGCCACCGATCATCGCCCGGTCCGGACGAATCCTGTAGCACCAGGGACGCGGGGGTTGAAGGCCAAAATGTGTGTTCAGGATGCCCCTCTTGCCCAGCAACCCGTAGGACAAAACCCTCGTGTACATGCCCGGTCAGCATGTTCGGTGCCAGATCCTCGACATCAGCCCCGCCGTG
>NZ_BAAANO010000018.1:0-2774 GCF_039529845.1 Brevibacterium samyangense
GCAACGGCACCAGCACGCGCCCCTCGATCCCCTCCGCCTTACCGGGCTCCTCGCGCCGACGCACCTCGCCGCGATGCTCCGCGTCGGAGCCCGCTCCAGCCGCGTCGGCGGACGCATCCGCGTCCGGTTCCCTGCCCGGGTCCCGGCCCCACGCAAGAGCTGCCTCCTGCGCTGCTCGTTCGGCAGCGATCTCGGCTTCTCGCTGCCGGACTTCCACACCCCACCTGCGCACCGTCGCTGCGATCGACTCGTACTCGTCGTGCAGGAACTCCGGCAATGACGCCGGCGGGACAGCGTTCGCCAGCGCGTGCTGGTCGTGGGCGGTGGTCTCGATGATGACCTCGGACACCACATACCCGGCGACGGCCTCGAGCATGGTGTAGAACGCGTGTGCTTCGGCCTGCTGGGCCCGGGCCACCGCGGCCAGACGTGCCGGACCGGAAGCATCGAATGCCTCGAGCCGACCATCAGCGGTATTCGGGAACCCGGCGAACGGCACCGGCACCGGCGCAGGTACCTGCGCGGGCTCCGACGACACCGCCGGTGAAGATGGCGTGGTGTCGGAACTGTCTGCGTCACCGGAACGGCGCGTATTCGGGTACTCGTCGCCGGGACCGGGCCCGTCGTTGCGGCCGGACGGCGTTCCACGCCTGGACCCCTGCACGGAGTCGGGGCCCAGCCGAGTGCCAGGCTCCTGCGGGTTGTCCTCGGATTCGGTGGCCATGACCGATACCTCCCTCGGAACAGGTCATGAGAACGAAGTGAAACGAAAAGAAGAGGGGAACGAACGAAGAGAGAAAGCGTGAGGAGGGAATCCGTGAAGACCGTGGGGACAACGCCCGGCGGCCGGCGAGGGAAAGAGAGGCTCGCAGCCTCCACCAATTAGAACGTAAATCGATTCTAATAGTCGAAAAGTCACATGGATAGTCCTTAGACCCTGATTTCCCGAGATTGTGGAAAAGTATTCTCTGTCCACAGGACTTGGCACCGAGGACGCCACTCAACATGCGATTGCCAGTCCAGGACGGCCACATGATCATGGTTGCAGGAGGCACGGACAGGAACTCGCGCACGTGCTGACTCCGCACCTTACGAAGCGCGAACCGGGAGGAACTGTTCCGATCACCGCGACCGGCCGGTCGACCGGCGCGCACCTCCCCCTTTGCCAATGACCTACGTTCCACCGGCGGCCGACCACCGTGTCCCGGCGCACCCCGGGTTATCGCCACGTGAGAACGTCGATTGCTCCGGTAATACGACGCCGCAGACACTGCTGCAGACACACGCAGCAGAGCACACTCCCCGTCGCTCCGGAATCAACCACCCGTCCGGCACCACCCACGTGCGCCGAGCGAGACGCTCCGAACGAAAGGACACGCCATGATCTTCATCGTCGTGAGATTCACCGTGAAGCCCGATTGGGCCGACCGCTGGATCGACCACACCCGCGCGTTCACCGAGGCAACCCGCGCCGAGCCGGGGACTCTGTGGTTCGACTGGTCCCGGAGCATCGACGACCCGAACGAGTTCGTCCTCGTCGAGGCGTTTCAGGACGACGCCGCGGAAGCCCACGTCACCAGCCCGCATTTCCAGCAGGCCATGATCGACATGCGTGAAGCGCTCGTCGAGACCCCGCGGATCATCAGCCGTCAGATCGACGGCAGCGACTGGGACCGGATGGGCGAGCTCCAGATCCCCTGATCATTGCCCCGACACCTCCACCGCGATGCCCTGGCTGCCGAGGCGTCCCGGCCTCATCCGTAGATCCCCCGCCACCCGGCCCTCGCCCTACCCCATTGCCGTCCGTCATAGCCCGAGGCCACACCCCGGAGCCGGCAACACTCGGGGCCTGGCGGTCCTTCCCTCCGCGCCCCGCGACTCCCAGCACACGATCATCTCCGCCGCCAGCATGACGCCATGGCACGCAATGACGCGGTCGCCGGACTCGCTTCCGTCCAGAAGGCCTTCGCCCTCCTCGACGTGGTCGCCTCCCATCACCGGGGCATGACGGCGAAGGAGATCGCCTCGGCGCTCGACACGCCACTGCCCTCGGTCTACCGCATGCTCAAGACGCTCGTGGCCTCGGAACACCTCGTCCATCTCAAGGAGGAGAGTCGGTACGGGCTCGGATACCGACTGCACGCGCTCGACGCGTCGCTCCGCCGCCAGGTCGGCACTCCCCCTGCAGTCGCCGCGCTCGTCCGCGATCTCCATGCGTGCGCGGATGCGGCGGCCTACTACGCGGTGCACCGCGGTGACGACATCGTCGTCGCGCACGTGGTCGACTCCCCCGCCCGCCCACGGATCACCCCGATGGACTTCGGTTTCAACGACGCCGCCCATGCCACGGCATTCGGAAAGGTCCTCCTCGCCGCGATGACACCCGAGCAACGCGACACGTATCTCGCTGCGCACGGCCTCCCCGCCATGACCGAGGCGACCGTCACCGACCGTGCCACGCTCGAGGCGATCCTCGCCGATGTCACCCGGTCCGGTATCGCAGTCGAGCAGGAGGAGATCATCCGGGGCGCCTCGTGCATGGCCGCACCCGTCCGCGACCTCGCGGGCCGGACCCTCGGCTCCGTCGCCGTCTCGCTCCGCCCGGACCGCTTCGCCGCACACGTGCCGCGGCTCACCTCGGTCCTCCGGGAGACCGCTCACCACGTGAGCTGTGCTCTGCGGGGAACGCGCCTGGTCCCCCGCAGAGCACAGCCCTGAACCCACACAACCCTGAACCCGCACAACCCTGGCCCCGCACACCCCGGGCCCGAACC
>NZ_BAAANO010000018.1:2849-13066 GCF_039529845.1 Brevibacterium samyangense
GGGGTGCCCGCCTCCACGAGCTGGGAGTCGGCCCGGAGCCGGTACCTCCGAGGCGCCTCGGCCGGTCCGCGGGCCCACGTCACCTTCGCACTCTCACACCTGCCCCGTCCGCATCTGCTCGACGATGTACTCCGCCTGCCGGATGGCGAGGGCGACGATCGTGAGCGTCGGGTTCGCCGCGGCGCCGGTGGTGAACTGCGAACCGTCGGACACGAAGAGGTTCGGGACGTCGTGGGTCTGACCGAAGGCATTCACCGCGCCGTCCTCGGGCCGTTCGCTCATCCGCGCCGTCCCCATGTTGTGCGTCGACGGATACGGTGTCGTCCGATGTGTCGACTCCGCCCCGACGGCTTCGTACAGCAGAGAACCCTGCTGGTACCCGTGTTCGCGCATCGCGACGTCGTTCGGATGGTCGTCGAAGTGCACGTTCGGCACGGGCAGCCCGAGCCGGTCCGTCACGGTCGTGTTGAGGGTGATGCGATTCGATTCCTGCGGGAGGTCCTCCCCCACGATCCACTGCCCGGCCGTTCTCGCATACCCGTCGATGAGACGTGTGAAGTCCGGCCACCACCCACCGGGCTCGACGAAACTCGCGAGGAACGCCGGCCCGAGCGAGATCGTCTCGAGGTAGTACCCGCCGACGAATCCCCGGTCGACGTCGAGCCGCGATTCGTCCGCGATGAGCCCCGCCATCGTCTCCCCGCGGTACATCCGCACCGGATCGGGGAACTGCGCGTACACCGACCCCGTCGTGTGTCGCATGTAGTTCCGTCCGAGCTGTCGCGAGGAGTTCGCGAGGCCGTCGGGGAACAACGGCGAGGACGACATGAGCAGCAACCGGGGTGTCTCGATCGCATTCCCGGCGACCGCGACGACGCGCGCCTTCTGTGCATGCATGTTCCCGTCGATGTCGACGTAGAGGACGCTGTCGACGCGTCCTTCAGGCACGCCTCACGTTCCGCATCACCGTCGAAGGAGCCACACCCATGGACACCCGCATCACCGAACTCCCCGCACTGCGACTCGCCGGTCACACGACCCGCGCCCCCCTCCGGTACGAGGGCGTCAACCCGCATATCCTCGAGTTCGTCCGGTCACTGCCACCGGAGGCGCACGGGCGGCTCAAGGCCCTCGGCGACGCGGAACCGTCCGGCATCCTGCAGATCACCGGCGACGCGGAGCCCGATGCGGCCGAAGGCACCGAACTCACGTACATGCACGGCGTCGCGGTGTCCGCAACCACTCCGGTCCCCGAGGGCCTCGACACTCTCACCGTGCCCGCGGGCCCGTGGGCGGTCTTCACCTCATCGGGTCCGCACCCAGAAGCCCTGCAGTCGATGTGGGCAGCGACCGCGACCGAGTGGTTCCCCTCGAATCCCTGGCGACTGAGGCCGGGACCGAGCATCGTGGCGGTGCGCGACCACGCAGCGGATTTCACCATCGCGACATGCGACCTCTGGATGCCGATCGAACCGGAATGACGGACCCTCCGGCCCGCCGGACACCGGGGCAGCGCCCTCGAGGATCAGGCCGGTCCCTCCTCGGCAAGCAGGACGGGACGTCCTCGAGGGTCAGGACAGGTCGTCCTCGTCGCCCGGGGTGTCGGCGTAGGACACCTCGTCGACGAGGCCCTGCGGATCACGCAGCGGGTCCTCGACGTCGAGGAGCTCCGGGTCGTCGGAACTGCCGACACCCGGTTGGCCGTCACGCCCGTCGAGCGGCTCGGGATCGTCGGCGTCACCGGATTCGGCGAGCGTGAGGTCGTCGTCGCCCGGCAGTGCCTCTTCGGCGTCCGCGTAGAGGTTCTCCTCGAGTGGTGCACTGTCGTCGAGCGGGCCACTGTCGTCGATCCCGGCGTCGACCGCCGCGCCGGCGTCCTCGGCCTCCTCCACGAGTGCCTCGTCATGGAGGACGTCGTCGTCGAACCGTTCCTCCCCGAGCGCCTCGTCGAGCGGTGCGACGGTCTCCTCGCTCCCGACCTCCTCGACGCGGTCGTCCGGGGTACTCGCCGCACCCATCGCAATCGCATCGCGCGGGTCCACTGCATCCTCGTCGAACCGTGTGTTCTCGGTCATGGTGTCCCTCCTCGTGCCGTCATACGTACTAATCGATCGTGCGTGAAGGTGGATCGCTCCCGACGGTACGCGCGCTCCGCGTACGAGTCCATGAATGGACTCCGGGAAATCTTTTACTTGACTGTTCAAGTATTTCGCCCGTACCGTAGCTGTTCGAGGCGCGGCCCGACCGACCGCCCTCTCACCCCACCGCATCAGGGAGCCGTCACATGACGCACACACAGGATCTCCTCGCCGACGCCACCGAGATGGGCGCCGTCACCCTCTTCGTCGCCGATCTCGACCGGATGATCGAGTACTACACCGACGGCGTGCGACTCGACCTCATGGGGAACGACGGGCGGACCGCCCTCCTCGGCCGCGCCGGCGCCCCGGTCCTGCAGCTCGAGCACTCCCCCACACTCGCCTTCGCCTCCCCCGGTTCCGCGGGCCTCTTCCACACCGCGGTGCTCTTCGACACGAAGTCCGATCTCGCGTCGTCCGTGTACTCCGTCGCCCGGAAGTACCCCGGCACCTTCGTCGGGAACCAGGATCACCTCGTGAGCATGGCCTTCTACTTCACCGATCCCGAGGGCAATGGCGTCGAACTGTACTGGGACCGCGACCGCACCTCCTGGTCGTGGGTCCACGACCAGGTGCAGATGGACAACGTCGATTTCGACCCGAACGGGTTCCTCCGTGAACACCTCACGGAAACGGACCTCGAGGACGCGCACCTGCGCCCGGCGAAGGTCGGGCACGTCCACCTCTCCGTCGGGGACATCGCCACCGCCCGTGACTTCTACGTCGACACACTCGGTTTCGCGCAGACCTTCGTCATGCACGGCACCGCCCTGTTCGTGAGCGCCGGCGGGTACCACCACCACATGGCCATGAATGTGTGGAACTCCCGAGGCGCCGGCCGCCGGGCACCCGCCCTCGGCCTCGGCCTCGTGCGGATCGATCTGCCCGACGCGGACGCGGTCGGCGCGGTCACCGACCGCATGGAACACGCGGGGATCGCCGCGCGCGACGACGGTCGGACCGTCACCTTCGAGGACCCCTGGGCCAATCGCATCGAGGTGAGCGTCACTCCTCGGTGAGCGACCGCCCTATCGCCTCGTCCACGCACGCGGTGTCGTCGTCGCACTCGACGACGGCCCGCAGCATCCGGGTGAACGGCTCGACCTGATCCGCGGCGATCCGGTCGAAGACGATCCGCCGGACCTCCTCGACGTGCGAGGGCGCGGCCTCGACGATGAGCGCGCGGCCGCCCTCACTGAGCTCGACGAGCGTCGTCCGGCGGTCCTCGGGCTTGGGGTACCGGCTCACGAGCCCGCGCTTCTCGAGCTTTCCGACGGCATGCGAGAGGCGGGAGAGGGAGCCGTTCGTGAGCGAGGCGAGGTCGGACATCGGCCGCACTCCCCCGTCGACCTCGCTCAGCATCGCGAGGACGTAGTACTCGTACCGGGTGAGTCCCCACTCACGACGCAGATGTGCATCGACGACAGCGGGAACGGTCTCCACGAACGCGAGCGTGGCGAGCCACGCCTCACGTTCGACAGGGGTCAACCAACGGGCTTGGGTCATAGGGGCATTCTTCCACCCCGGACGACCCGCCGCCGTCCTACTCCAGGGTCACGTCGCGGAAGCGCGTCCCGACCATCCGGATGCCGTCCTCGGCCGCTTCGAACACGGTCTCGAGTTCGAGAGCCGGTCCGTTGATCCGCATGAGTGCGACCTCGACGCCCTCCGCGGAGGTCTCCGGATCGACGACGGAGACGAATGTCCGGTCGAACGCCGCCACATAGTCCTCGACGATCGACCCCGCGAGGCTCCGCGCCTTCGACTCGACCTCCGCCGTGAGCAGTCCGGTCACGAGCGAGCGGGAGTCCTCGGGCAGCTCGGAGACCCGCACGGATGCGAAGGGGGCGAACGCACCGGCCCCGGCGATGAGCGCGGCCGCCGCACTCGCGCCGAGCCAGGAGGTCAGGGCATGTGAGGATTCCATGCCCCACACTCAATCGGACGGTGCTGAACGCGCACCCCGCGCCCACTGTGACGCAGCTGTGCGACGGCGCTCACACTGGGCGTCGGCACGTCTTCGATCTGAAAACTCTAAAACTCTCCGAAACTGTCTCGCGTCTCACTCGGGCCGAGGCGACCGGACGAGGTCACTCGCCGTGCGCCTCGGTCCACGCCCGCTCGAGCACCTGCGTGAACACCTCGACCTGTTGGGCCCCGGAGACCGCGTACTTCTGGTCGAACACGAAGAACGGCACGCCGGTCACACCGATCCGCTGGGCCGTCGTGATGTCCTCCTGTACGAGGCCGAGCACCTGTCGGTCGGTGAGCGAACTCCGCACCACCTCTTCGCTCAGCCCCACGGACGCGCCGATCTCCACGAGCACGTCCTCGTCACTCGTGACCCTGCCCTCGACGAAGTGTGCCGACAGGAGCGCCTCCTTGACGGCACCGGCGTCCTTGCCGTGCAGCGCCGCCGCCTTCACGAGGGCGTGCGCGCGCAGCGACTGAGCGGGGACGAGCTTCTCGAAGTGGTAATCGAGGCCGACCGAGGCCGCTGCTTCGGTCACCTGGGCGAGCATGCCCTCGACCTGTTCCGGACTCATCCCCTTCATCTGCGCGAGGTACTCGGCCTCAGTGCCGTCGAAGCGTTCCGGCAGACTCGGGTCGAGAAGGTACGCGTGCCAGGTCACCTCGACCTCGTCCGCGTGCACGAAGGACCGCAGGCCCTCCTCGAAGCGGCGCTTGCCGATGTAGCACCACGGGCAGTTCACGTCGGACCAGATGTCGATGCGCAGAGTCATGCGGACAAGCCTAGGCGCTCATGCCGCAGCGCTCCTGCCGGGGCGGTCGATCGGGGGCCGCCGCACCGCCACCGAGAGCACCGTGGCCAGGACGCAGAGCACCGCTCCCCCGATCCACGCGTAGGTGTAGGTGCCGACGGTGTCCCGGACGAGACCGGCGGCGCTCGCCGCGAGGGCGGCACCCATCTGGTGCGAGGCGAACACCCACCCGAAGACGATCGTGCCGGACTCGCCGAAGATCTCCCGACACAGCGTCACCGTCGGCGGCACCGTCGCCACCCAGTCGAGTCCGTACACGACGACGAAGATCACCATCGACACGTGGACCCGGTCGCTCAGGAGGACCGGCAGGCACGCGAGCCCGACCCCACGGAAGAAGTAGTACACGCCGAGCAGCAGCCGGGGGTCGAACCGGTCGGTGAGCCATCCGGAGAGGATCGTGCCGACGACGTCGAAGATCCCGACGGCAGCGAGGAGCGAGGCCGCCGTCGTCGTCGCCATCCCGTGGTCGTGGGCCGAGGGCACGAAATGCACCCCGATGAGGCCGTTCGTCGTCGCACCGCAGATCGCGAAGGCACCCGCGAGCGCCCAGAACGCCGGGCGCCGCGCGGCTGCGGCGAGGACACCGAGGGTGCGCGCGAAGGCATTGCCGCGGGGCGCCTCGGCGGGTTCGACCCATTCCGGGCCGGCCCCGACCGGACGGACCCCGAGGTCGGAGGGACGGTCTCGCATGAAGACGAGGAGGAGTGGGACCACCGCGAGCGCGAGGCCCGCGATCGCGAGGGAGGCGGTCCGCCAGCCGACGCGCTCGGCGAGGGCCGCGATCACCGGCAGGGTGACGAGTTGCCCCGAGGCCATCCCGGCGGAGAGCACACCGAGCACGAGCCCCCGGTGCTTCACGAACCACCGGTTCGCGATGGTCGCGGCGAACACCTGCGCCATCGACCCGGTCCCGAGCCCGATGAGCACACCCCAGGTGAGGAGCAGGTGCCACACGTGCGTGGCGAACACCGTGAGCCCGCTGCCGAGCGCGATGAGCACGAGCGCGCCGGAGACGACCGTGCGCACGCCGAGGCGATCCATGAGGGCGGCGGCGAACGGCGCGGTGAGGCCGAAGAGGACGAGGTTCGTGCTCACCGCCGTCGACATCACCGACAGCGGCCAGCCGTATTGGGCCTCGAGCGGGATCATGAGGACGCCCGGCGCGGATCGGAATCCGGCCGAGGCCATGAGGGCGAGCAGGCCGACGAGCGCGATCACCCAGCCGGGATGCACCGGCCCTCGTGCCCAGGCGGCAGTGTGCCGTCCTCGCCGCCGAGGCGCCTCGCGCCCGAGCACGGAATGTTCCGTGGGCGCGGTGCCCACGGCGGGCGCCGCCGCGCGGCCCGGCACCGCTTCCTGTGGTTCCTGCATGTGCGGCATTGTGCCGCAGGTCATGCATGCGGGGCGCCCGCGCTCGGTATCCGGAACGCCGCCGGACAGCCCCTTGCGCATCCTCCGCGCAGCGACGAGAGTCACAGTCATGACTTCGACTCTCGGCCCCATCGGCAATTCCGTCACGGCGGCGCTCGGCGAGACCCTCACGGGCGCGATCAAGGGGGTCAACCGGGTGATCGGTGACCTCACCGCACCCTCGCACTCCGCGGCACTCCCGATGGATCTCTACCGGTACGGTGATCGGTTCGTCGCCCGGATCGAGATGCCCGGGGTGCGCCGGGACAGCATCGACGTCGACGTCGAGGACCGCACCGTGAGGATCCGCGCCGAGCGTATCTCCGGGGTCGACGAGGACGTCGACTGGATGCAGGTCGAGCGTCCGCGCGGGGTGTTCACGCGGACGCTCACGCTCGGGAACCGGATCGCCCCGGCACTCATCTCCGCGGACTACGTCGACGGTGTCCTCGTCGTGACGATCCCCCTCGCCCCGGACGCCCGGGCCCGCAAGGTCGCGGTGGACCGGTCCGATCAGGCCGCCCCCACCCCACCGGGCGTCACCTCTTCGGGAGTCACCTCACCGGACCCCGTCCCGTCGGTCACCGACTGACCGCTCACCCGATCTCGAGCGCGATCTTCCCGTAGCGGAGGGCCGAGTCGAGCTGGGTGTGTGCCTCGGCGACGTCCTCGAGTGCGTACACGGAGTCGACGACGGGGTCGATCGCGCCCGTTGCGACGACGTCCATGTAGTCCCTGAGGTCCTGCGGTGCTCCCATCGCCGTGCCGAGGATGCGTTTGTGCGAGAGGTAGAGCGTCCGGATGTCGAAGTCGGTCACGTGCCCTCCTCCCCCGGTGCCGCCCATGGACACGACCGCGCCGCCGGGCCTGAGGAGATTCACCGACTCCTGGAGGGTCGAGCCGACCGAGTCGAGCACGAGGTCCGCTCCGCCGATCTCCTGGTGGAGGGCGACGTCCCAGTCCTCGTCCGTGTAGAGCACACCGCACGTGGCGCCGAGGTCCTTCGCGAGCGCGATCTTGTCCTCGCTCGAGCTCGTCACCGCGACCTTCGCCCCGGCGTGCACCGCGAGCTGCACCGCGATCGTCGAGACGCCCGACCCCGCCCCGAGGACGACGACCGACTTCCCCTTCGCGAGGCGCCCCACCGTGAAGAGCGCCCGGTACGCCGTCATGCCCGAGAGGGCGATGACGCCCGCCTCGGCCCACGTGAGGTGCCGGGGCTTCGGGACGAGGTTCGCCTCGGGCACGGCGATGGTCTCCGCATAGGTGCCGCCGTCGTCCGGATTCGTCCCGAGGAGCCCGAACTTCGCCGTCGGGTGCCGCCGATCGGTGCCCCAGCGCAGTGCCGGCGAGACCACGACCTCCTCCCCCGTGTCCCGGCGCACACCGGCGCCGTCGGAGCCGAGGACGAAGGGCAGAGCCGGCCGGTAGCCCGGGATGCCCTCGCGTAGGAGCGCATCGCGGCGGTTGAGGCCGGCCGTGCGCAGATCGACGAGGACCCGGCCGTCCGCCGTGCGGGTGCCCGAGGCATCGGCCACCGGCGCGGCGACCTCCTCGACCGCGAGGACCTCGGGGGATCCGTGTTCCCGGAGTCGGACTGCACGCATGATGATCGACCTCCAAGTCGAGTCGGAGCAGAACGGAGCGTTCAGTGCGATCCAATCACACGGTCTGTGCCGTGTGGACGAGGCTCAGGTACGGCAGATCGAACGTCTCACCTGGTGGGACCACATGCTCCTCGGCGAAGTACCCGCGCAGATTGGACTCGACGCGTGCGCGGATCCGCTCATCGGACCGCAGCCAGTACGACCGCGTGGCCGCGAGCGCGACGACGTCGTCGACCGTCACCTCCTGGACGAACGGGACCTCGTGGGGCCGGACCGATCCGAAGGCAGGACCGAGCGCAGGACGCCAGGCGGGGCGGTAGACGTCCCCGGCATGCATGATCCGGGACAGGCGGAGGACCCAGTCGACGCGGACGTCGAGCTGGTTCACGAGGATCGCGAGACGCCCTCCCGGAACGAGCACCCGCGCGATCTCCTCCGCAGCCCGCGCCTCGTCCACCCAGTGCCAGGCCTGGGCCACGGTGACGAGATCGAAGGAGTCCGCGGGGAAGGGGATGTCCTCCGCGGTCCCGACGGCGCGCGGTGCCGGGTTGAGCGCGAGAAGCGATGCATCGGGGTCGACCGCCTGCACCTCGGCCACCCCCGGGTCCGCCATGAGCGCACGCGTGAGCTTCCCGGTCCCGGCACCGAGATCGAGGACCCGCAACGGTCGGACGGAGTCCTCCTGCCCGAGCACCACCGGCAGAGCCTCCGCCGGATACCCGGGACGGACCGCCTCGTAGAGGTCGGCATTCGCGCCGAAGTTCCGGCCGTGCGCGGTACGGGTGTGCGCATTCATCCTCGGTCGCACCACGTGCGCTCGCCTCCTGTCCTCCACATGTCCTCGCGGGTCGCCCCGTATCGTCCCACACCCCACCCGTCCGAGCGCGCGGCCCGGAGACCTAGAATGAACTCGGCATTCCCCCATTCGTGAAGGTGGCTTCCCATGGCTCTCGTCGATCTCCCACGACCCGACATCGAAGCAGGTCTGGAATCCGCGCACCGCGCCTACGAGGAGTTCGCGGCCCGCGGGCTCTCCCTCGACATCACCCGCGGCAAGCCCGGCTCGGACCAGCTCGACCTCTCCGCCGATCTCCTCACCGCGGTCACCGCCGAGAACTACCGCGCCCCGGACGGCACCGACACCCGCAATTACGGAGGGCTCGACGGACTCCTCGAACTCCGGGAGATGTTCGGAGAACTCTTCTCCGTCCCCGCCTCGCAGCTCCTCGCTCAGGGCAACTCCTCCCTCACCCTCATGTCGCAGGCGCTGGTGTTCGCCTCGCTCTTCGGGACGGCGGACGAGGATTCGGTCCCATGGGCGTCCGGTCCCCGCCGCATCCTCTGCCCCGTCCCCGGCTACGACCGTCATTTCGGACTGGCCGAGGCGCTCGGCTTCGAACTCGTCACCGTGCCCCAGGACGACGAGGGACCGGACATGGACGCCGTGCGCGCCCTCACCGCGGAGGACCCGAGCGTCAAGGGCATCTGGATCGTCCCGATGTACTCGAACCCCACCGGCATCACCGTCTCCGAGGCGCGAGCGAAGGAACTCCTCGACCTCGAGACCGCAGCACCGGACTTCCGCATCCTGTGGGACAACGCCTACGGGCTCCACCACCTCCGCGAGCCCCATGCCGCCCTCCTCGACATCCTCGGACTCGCCGCCGCCTCGTCCCGTCCCGACCGCGTGTGGATGTTCGCCTCGACCTCGAAGATCACCCTTCCCGGTGCCGGCGTCGCCTTCTTCGCCGCGTCCCCGCGCGACACCGACTGGTTCCGGAAGCACCTCTCCCCCACGTCGATCGGCCCGGACAAGGTGAACCAGCTGCGTCACCTCCACTTCTTCGGCACCCCCGACGGGGTCCGCGCCCACATGGAGAAGCACGCGGCCCTCGTCCTGCCGAAGTTCGAGGCCGTCGAACGCATCCTCGCGGAGGAGCTCGGTGATCTCGGGATCGCCACGTGGACCGCGCCGAACGGCGGGTACTTCATCACCCTCACCGTGCTCCCGGGCACCGCCGACCGAGTCGTGAAGCTCGCCGCCGAGGCGGGGGTCAAGCTCACCCCGGCCGGCGCCACCCATCCCTACGGGCTCGACCCCGACAACGCGGTCATCCGCATCGCACCGACCATGCCCTCCCTCGACGAGGTCGAACAGGCCGCCCGTGGCCTCGCCGCCTGTGTCCGGCTCGCCGCCCACGAGGCACTGCTGGCCCGGGACTCCTGAGCGGACCGACGGCCGCCGGGCGAGCAGCCCCCTGAATGGCCGAGGCGCC
>NZ_BAAANO010000018.1:13107-64819 GCF_039529845.1 Brevibacterium samyangense
GCCGGCGCCTCGGCGGTTCGGGTCCTGCCGGTCCGGTCGGCAGGTCGTGGCCGCTCAGTAGTCGTCATAGAAACCGCGCCCGGACTTCTTGCCCATCATGCCGGCGTCGACCATGCGGGAGAGCAGCAGCGGCGGCTTGTGCGCCGGGTCGCCGGTCTCCTCGAACATCGACACACCGATGAAGTAGAGCGTGTCGAGGCCGACGACGTCGGACAGGCGGATCGGACCCATCGGGTGCGCGCACCCGTTCCTCATGCCCGCGTCGATGTCCTCCTTCGACGCGTATCCGTTCTCGAGCATCCGGATCGCGGAGAAGAGGTAGGGAACGAGAAGCGCATTCACGACGAAGCCGGGACGGTCGTCCGCACGGATCGGGCTCTTGCCCAGCACCTGGGTCGTGAACTGCTCCATCGTGTCGGCGACGGCCGGATCCGTGACGACCGAGGAGATGATCTCGACGAGCGGCTGGACCGGTGCGGGATTGAAGAAGTGCAGACCGAGAACCCGATCGGGCCGGCTCGTCGCCTGCGCGAACCGGATGATCGGCATCGACGAGGTGTTCGAGGCGAGGATCGCGTCCGGGTCGGTGACGTAGCTGTCGAGCTCGGCGAAGATCGCCTTCTTGATGTCCTCGTTCTCACTCGCGGCCTCGATGACGAGCTGGCGGTCTGCCATCCGTGCGATCTCGGTCGTGAAGGTGAGGGAGGCGAGGGCGGCGTCGCGCGCCTCGGCGGTGAGCTTGCCGCGGGACACGCCCTTGTCGAGGGACGCGGTGATGCGTCCCCGGCCGGCGGCGACAGCCTCGTCGTTGATGTCACGGACGACGACGTCGAGGCCTGCGCGGGCGAGCACCTCGGCGATGCCGGAGCCCATGAGGCCGGCGCCGACGACTCCCACTCGTGTGATGGTCATGTGCGTATTCTCCGTTCGAAGGGGAATGATGTGAGCTTCTGTGCGGCCGGTCGGCTCCCGGTTCCGGGAACGTCAGAACCAGGTCGAGGCCCGCACCTGTTTGAGGGCTGCGCGTCGGTTCTCCTTCGAGAGCCGGTCGAGATACACGTATCCGTCGAGGTGATCGGTCTCGTGCTGGAGCATCTGCGCCATGAGGCCGTCGCCCTCGAGCACGATCGGCTCGTTGTCCCGGTCGACCCCGGTGACGACGGCACGGGACCACCGCGGTGTGGGGAACCAGAGCCCCGGCACCGACAGGCACCCCTCGTCGATCTCACGGTACTCGCCGCTCGTCTCCGCGAGAACCGGGTTGATCACATAACCGAGCTTCCCGTCGACGCGATAAGCGAAGACGCGCTTCGTCGACCCGATCTGTGTCGCGGCGACGCCTGCGCGCCCCTCCATGTCCGTCGTGTCGAGGAGGTCACGGACGAGGGCGCGCAGGCGGTCGTCGAAGACGGTGACCGGTTCGGTCACCGTCTTCAACACGGGGTCACCGAAGAAGCGGATGGGCTTCTCAGGCATCGATCACCACGACGAGGTCGCCGCCCTCGAGCTGCTGAACGGGTCCGATCGCGAGGCGTGAGACGGTGCCCGCGATCGGTGCGGTGATCGAGGCCTCCATCTTCATCGCCTCGATCGTCGCGACCGTCTGACCCGCGGAGACCCTGTCGCCGACGGCCACCTGGAGGGTGACGACACCGGCGAAGGGGCTCGCGACGTGGCCGGGGTTCGTCGAATCGGCCCGCTCGGCGGTCGCGACATCGACGTCCACGGCGCGGTCGCGCACCGAGATCGGACGGAGCTGACCGTTGAGCGTGCACATGACGGTACGCATGCCTCGCTCGTCCGGGGCACCGATCGCCTGGACGCCCACGAGGAGCGCCTTGCCCTTGTCGATGACGACGGCGTGCTCCTCGCCCTCCGTCATGCCGTAGAGGTAGTCCTGGCTCTCGAGGACGGAGAGGTCACCGTAGGTCTCGCGGACCCGCTGGAACTCCTTCGTCGGGGCCGGGAACAGCAGGCGGTTGAGGGTGTCCTGACGCGTGCGGCCGGGCTCGTCGAGGAGCGCGCTGTCGGAGTCGGCGAGGTCCTCCGACGCGGGCTTCACGGTACGGCCCTCGAGCGCCTTCGTCCGGAAGGGCTCGGGCCAACCACCCGGCGGGTCGCCGAGGTCGCCGGAGAGGAACCCGATGACGGAGTCCGGGATGTCGAAGGACTGCGGGTTCTCCGCGAACTCCTCCGGGTCCGCACCGACCGCCACGAGGTGGAGGGCGAGGTCACCGACGACCTTCGAGGACGGGGTCACCTTGACGAGGTGACCGAGGATCCGGTCCGCCGCCTCGTACATCTTCTCGATCTCCTCGAACTTCTCGCCGAGACCGAGCGCGACAGCCTGCTGGCGAAGGTTCGAGAGCTGGCCGCCGGGGATCTCGTGGCGGTACACGCGGCCCGTCGGGCCCGGGAGCCCGGACTCGAAGGGCTTGTACACATTGCGCACGGCCTCCCAGTACGGTTCGAGGTCCGACACGTGGGCGAGGTCGAGTCCGGTGTCGCGCTCGGTGTGCGCGAGGGCGGCGACCAGTGCCGAGAGCGAGGGCTGGCTCGTCGTTCCGGCCATCGAGGCACTCGCGGCGTCGACCGCGTCCGCACCCGCGGCCGAGGCGGCGAGCAGGGTCGCGAGCTGGCCGCCGGCGGTGTCGTGCGTGTGCACGTGGACCGGCAGGTCGAACTCGGACCGGAGCGCGGTGACGAGGGTCGTCGCCGCGGCCGGCCGCAACAGACCCGCCATGTCCTTGATCGCGAGGACGTGGGCACCGGCCTTCACGATCCGCTCCGCGAGGCCGAGGTAGTAGTCGAGCGTGTAGAGCGGCTCGTCGGGGTTCGAGAGGTCCGAGGTGTAGCAGAGTGCCACCTCGGCGACCGCAGAGCCGGTGGACCGCACGGCCTCGATCGCCGGACGCATCTGGTCGATGTCGTTGAGCGCGTCGAAGATGCGGAAGATGTCGACACCGGTGGCGGTGGCCTCCTCGACGAACGCGGTCGTCACCTTCGTCGGGTACGGCGTGTAGCCGACGGTGTTCCGGCCGCGCAGGAGCATCTGGAGGTTGATGTTCGGGATCGCCTCCCGGAGCTTCGCAAGACGCTCCCACGGGTCCTCGCCGAGGAACCGGAGGGCGACGTCGTAGGTCGCACCGCCCCAGGCCTCGACGGAGAGGAGTTCGGGGGTCATCCGGGCGACGTAGGGAGCCACCGCGAGGAGGTCCTTCGTGCGGACCCGGGTCGCGAGGAGCGACTGGTGGGCGTCACGGAAGGTCGTGTCGGTGACCGCGAGCGAGGTGCGCTCGCGCAGAGCCTTCGCCCAGCCCTCGGGACCGAGGTCGGTGAGCAGCTGGCGGGAGCCGACGGGCGCCTCGGTCCTGATGTCGAACGTCGGGAGCTTCTCGCGCGGCTGGAGGCGCACGGGCGACTCACCGTTCGGCTTGTTCACCGTGACGTCCGCGAGGAACTCGAGGAGTTTCGACCCGCGGTCCGCTCCGACCTTCGCGTCGAGCAGGTGCGGGCGCTCCTCGATGAACTTCGTCGAGAGGTCACCGCGGATGAATGCCGGGTCGTCGAGGACCGCCCGGATGAACCCGATGTTCGTCGCGACACCACGGATGCGGAACTCCGCGAGTGCACGGCTGGAGCGGGCGACGGCCTGCTCGAACGTGCGTCCGCGCGTCGTGCACTTCACGAGCATGGAGTCGAAGTGGGCGGAGACCTCCGCGCCGGCGTACACCGTGCCGCCGTCGAGGCGGACGCCCGCACCGCCGGCGGACCGGTAGGCGGTGATGACGCCGGTGTCGGGGCGGAAGGAGTTCGCCGGGTCCTCGGTCGTGATGCGGCACTGGAGGGCGGCGCCCTTGATGAAGACGTTGTCCTGCGCGAGCCCGAGGTCCGCGAGCTTCTCGCCGGAGGCGATGCGCATCTGCGACTGCACGAGGTCGACGTCGGTGATCTCCTCGGTGACCGTGTGCTCGACCTGGATGCGGGGGTTCATCTCGATGAACGCGTGCTTGCCCGCGCGCGGCCCCTCGGTCTCGAGGAGGAACTCGACGGTGCCGGCGTTCTGGTAACCGAGTGCACGGGCGAACTTCAGGGCGTCCTCGCGGAGGGCGTCGGCGACCTCGGCGTCGAGGTTCGGCGCGGGTGCGATCTCGATGACCTTCTGGTGGCGACGCTGGATCGAGCAGTCGCGTTCGAAGAGGTGGATCGCGTTCGAGTCGTTGTCCGCGAGGATCTGGACCTCGATGTGCCGCGGACGCTGCACCGCCTGCTCGATGAAGACGGTCGGGTCACCGAAGGCGCCCTCGGCCTCGCGCATCGCGGCCTTGAGGGCCTCGACGAGGTCCTCGGGACGGTTGACCCGGCGCATGCCGCGTCCGCCGCCACCGGCGACGGCCTTGACGAAGAGCGGGTACTCGATCCCCTCGGCATCCGCGAGCAGCTGATCGATGTCCGCGGAGGGACGGGTCGAGGTGAGGGTCGGGATGCCCGCCTTGCGCGCGGCCTCGAGGGCCTGCACCTTGTTGCCGGCCATCTCGAGGACGGAGGCCTGGGGTCCGATGAAGGTGATCCCGTTGTCGGCACAGGCGCGCGCGAGGTCGGGGTTCTCGGACAGGAAGCCGTACCCGGGGTAGACGGCGTCCGCACCGGCTTCGAGAGCGACCCGGATGATCTCCTCCACGCTGAGGTACGCGCGAACGGGATGGCCCTTCTCGCCGATGAGGTAGGCCTCGTCGGCCTTGAGACGGTGTTCGGAGTTCCGGTCCTCGTAGGGGAAGACCGCAACGGTGGAGGCGCCCAGTTCGTAGGCGGCCCGGAATGCACGAACCGCGATCTCACCGCGGTTGGCCACGAGAACTTTGGAGAACATCTGTGTTGCTCGCTTTTCTTCTCGGCGCGCCCGAGGTGGTCCTCCGGCGCGCAGGGGGTTCCGTTGACGAGCGTCACTCTACAGACGCGGTGTGACCCACTTCGCAGGGGGGTCGGATTCGCTCCGCCGACCGCCTGCGCACCTCCGCGTCGGCGCCGTGTCCGTCGGTCCCGATAGCCTTCGGTGCATGCGGATCCTCCACACCTCCGACTGGCATCTCGGCCGGACCTTCCACGGCGTCGACCTCACGGACGCGCACCGGGCCTTCCTCGATCACCTCGTCACTCTCGCGGTGGACGAGCAGGTGGACGCGGTGCTCGTCGCCGGTGACGTGTACGACCGCGCGGTCCCCGGACCGGAGGCCCTCGAACTCCTCGACCGGACCGCGGACCGGCTCACGGAGGCCGGGATCCACCTCGTGGCGACGAGCGGCAACCACGACTCCTTCATGCGCCTCGGGCACGCACGGAAGCGGCTCGACGCGACGGGTGTGCACGTGCGCACGCGGCTCTCCGACATCGCATGGCCGACCGTCCTCACCGCACGTTCTTCCTCGGGGTCCTCCCCCGGGACCGCGGACGACTTCTCCGTGGCGGTGTACGGGATCCCCTATCTGGAACCCGGGCTCGTCCACGACCGGTGGGGTGTCGCGCGCACCCACGAAGCCGTCCTCACCGCGGCGATGGACCGGATCCGTGCCCATCACTCCTCCCACCACCCGGGCGCCGCCCTCGTCGTCGCGGCACATGCGTTCGTCGGCGGCGCGCAGGCCTCGGAGTCCGAGCGGGACATCTCCGTCGGCAGTGTGGGCATCGCCCCGCTCACGGTGTTCTCCGGTGCCGACTACGTCGCGCTCGGTCATCTCCACCGACCGCAGGCGCTCGCCCCGACGGTCCGGTACTCGGGGTCCCCGCTGCCCTACTCCTTCGGGGAGGCCGCTCACCCCAAGTCCACGGTGCTCGTCGACATCACGGGCGATGCCGTGTCCGGGTACGACGTCGCCGCGTCCGCGATCCCGCTTCCGCAGTTCCGGCCGGTCCGGACTCTCACGGGAACGCTCGAGGACGTCCTCCGGACTCCGGTCGAACCGGACGCCCTCGTCGAGGCCCTGCTCACCGATCCCGTCCGTGTCCCCGCGGCTCTCGGTCGCCTCCGGGCCGCCTTCGACGGGCTCATCCGCTACGAGTGGGTGCAGGCCGGCGCACATCTCCCGGACTCCCCCGGTGACCGTGCCGCCGCGCACCGTCGCACCGAGAGCGAGGTGTTCCGCGACTTCGTCCGGGAGGCCACCGGCGCGGTGGCCGGCGACGCCCTCGTCACCCGGTTCGAATCCGCCCTCGTCACGGCGAGGAGCGAGAACCGATGAGACTCCACACCCTCGCCCTCAGCGCCTTCGGTCCGTTCCCGGAGGAGGTCCACATCGATTTCGACGCGGTCGCCGAGGACGGGCTCTTCCTCATCGCCGGCCCGACGGGTGCGGGCAAGACCTCGATCCTCGACGCCCTCACCTTCGCCCTCTACGGTCGGGTTCCCGGGGAGCGGAACCGCGCCGCAGCCTTCCGCTCGCACTTCGCCGCCCCGGACACCCGCACCTGGGTCCGGCTCGAATTCAGCGCCCGCGGCCGGCGATGGCGGGTCGAGCGCTCACCCGCGTACGAGCGACCCTCGAAACGCGACCGGACGAAGCTCGTCGCCGAACGTCCGACCGCGCTGCTGTCCGTGTTCGAGGACGGCGAATGGGCCGGCCGGGCCCGGACGATGGCCGACGTCCAGGCACAGATCCAGGAGGCGATCGGCCTCGGGGCGGACCAGTTCTCGAAGATCATCCTCCTGCCCCAGGGTGATTTCGCGGCCTTCCTCGAGGCCGATCCGAGGGAACGGGAGCCGCTCCTCCAGAAGCTCTTCGGCACCGGTGTGTACGAACAGGTCGCCCGGGTTCTCGAGGACCGGGCGAAGGACGGGCGTACTCGTATCCGGGAGATCTCCGAGGCCCGCCGTTATCTCGCGGAGAGCGTCCGCGAGGAGATCGGGGAACCCCTCCCGGCCGCGCTTCCGCACGAGCCCTCGATCGGGGACGTCATGGCGGTCCTCTCCCCCGCCCGGGCCGTCCTGCGCGAGCGCCTCGAGGTCGCTCGGACCGTCTGCGACCTCGCGCAGGCGACCGCACACACCGCGTCGGCGCACGCCGCACGGGTCGCCGAACGGATCGAGGACCGCCGTCGCCTCCGCGCGCTCGAGCACCTCGAGACCGCGCACGCCGCCGACTCCGGGGTCCGGACCGAGCTCCGCTCACGCCTCGATCGCGCACGGCGTGCCGCGGCGGTCGTCCCCACGATCGGGGAACTCTCCCGCGCCGAGGCCGCGCACGCACACGCATCGGAGACCCTCCGGACCGCCGAGGCACACCTCGGGGACGCCCGCACGGCTCTCGGGCCGGCCGTGTCGGTCCCGACCGTCGGGTCGGCGCGTGCTCTTCACGCCCGCGCAGCCGCCCGGCGCACGGCCCTCTCCGCCGAGCAGGATCTGCGGACCCTGCAGGAGCAGGACACCGCGGAACTCGACGCCCGGGCAGCCGCCCTCACGGCCCTCGACGCCGAACTCGAGGCCCTGGACACGGAGGACGACGCACTCGCGCCCGTACGTGCCGATGCCCCGCAGGTCGAACGCGACGCTGTCGACCTCGGGACCGCCCGCGAGGAGCACCGGAGAGCGAACGAACTCCTCACGCGCCTCACCGAGCTCGACGCCGGGCTCCGCCGGGCGCGCGAGGAGCTCGCACGTGCCCGGGACGTCCGTGACCGGTCCCGTGCGCACCACGAGGACCTCGTCACGCGGCGCCTCGCCGGGATCGCGGGCGAGCTCGCCGCCACCCTCTCCGCGGACTCCCCGTGTCCGGTCTGTGGCTCCTGTGTGCATCCGCACCCGGCGTCCCCCGGGGATTCCCCCGTGACACCCGCGGACGTCGAGAACGCACTCGGGGCCTGGACCACCGCAGCGCGCGAGTACGAGGCCGCTGCCACGTCACTGCGCGAACTCGAGACCGCCCGGGCGGGGACGGCGGGGGCGCTCGGGGACCGCACCGCCGAGACCCTCGCGGCGGAGGGGGCCGCTCTCGAGTCCCGCACCTGCGACCTCGAGAGCCGGACGGAGGCCGTCCGCACGGCGCGGTCCCGCACCGCAGCACTGCAGGAACAGCGGGCCCGGCTCACGGACCGGAAGGAGATCGAGGCCCGGGCGGTGACGTCCCTGCGGGCGACGATCGCCGAACGCGCGGGACGCCTCGCCGCCCTCGGTGCCGACGAGGAGGATCTCCGGGCATTCCGCGCACTCGGGCTCGAGCTGCCGGACTCGCTCGAGGACGCCGGCGCCATGGAGACGGCCGCAGGCGCCCTCGTCGACGCACTCGAGGCACTCACACGTGCCCGCGAGGCCCTGACGGCCGCGGAACAGGAGGTCACTGCACGGCGCGAGGCACGGGACGCCGCCCTCGAGGAGCAGGGTTTCTCGCGCGCCGAGGAGGTGGAGACCGCGACGGCGAGCGACGTCCACGCACTCGAGTCGGAGCTCAGGGGCCAGCAGGACCGCGCCGCCCGCATCGAGGCCCTCCGCTCCGAGGGCTGGTGGGACCGGGCCCGTACCGACACTGCTTCCGACGACCGTCTCGCGGCCGCACGCGCGGAGGCGGAGGCCGTCCGGGAGAAGGCGGATCGGGATTGTGCGGATGCCCGCGGGCGCCTCGCCGTGGCCGAGGAGCACCTCGAACGTCTCTCGGCCCGCAGCACGCGCTTCCTCACCACCGAGGAACCGCGAGAGGGGGAACTCACGGCGCTCCGCGACGACGTCGCGATCGCCGGGCTCGTCCACGCGACGTCCCCGGACAACACGAAGCGCATGACCCTCACGTCCTACGCCCTCGCCGCACTCTTCGCCGATGTCGCGGCGCACGCCTCGGAACGCCTCGTCGTCATGAGTGCCGGCCGCTACCGGCTCGTCCACGACGTCTCGATCGGAAAGGGCGAGAAGAAGGCGGGACTCGGACTGCGGGTGTTCGACGCATTCACCCAGGAGACCCGCGACACCCGTTCGCTCTCCGGGGGCGAGGGCTTCATGGCCTCCCTCGCGCTCGCACTCGGCCTCGCGGACACCGTCGCCGGCACGCGCGGCGGGGTGGAGCTCGACTCCCTCTTCATCGACGAGGGTTTCGGCTCGCTCGACCCGGACGCACTCGCCGAGGTCATGCGGGTGCTCGACGAACTCCGTGCCGGTGGGCGCACGGTGGGCGTGATCTCCCACGTCCAGGCGATGCAGCAGTCGATCCCCGCCGGGATCACGGTCCGCAACTCCCCCACCGGTTCGCGCGTCCATCAGCGTGATGCGACGCGTCTCACATAGCGCGCGGGCACGTTCCTCCGGCGGTGTTTCACCACCCGGGCACACTCTTTCGGCTACCGTAGTCGTGTGTTCGTCGTGAGTATTTCGAGTCTCAAGGGCGGGGTCGGCAAGACCTCGGTGACCCTCGGTCTGGCCTCTGCCGCCTTCAACAGGGGCATCTCGACCCTCGTCGTCGACATGGATCCCCAGGCCGATGTCTCCACCGGCCTCGGTGTGCCCGTGTCGACCGAGGTCGACGTGGCCGACGTCCTCGCTGCGCCCAAGTCGCGGATCCTCGATCGCGGGATCGTGCCGAGTGCGTGGGCGGAGGAACACACGGGCCGGGTCGACGTCATTCCGGGCTCACCGCGTGCTGCGGAGTTCGACCGCCCGTCGCTGTCGGACCGGTACCTCCGGCGCATGCGCGATGCCCTTGCGAAGATCGGCACCCGGTACCGACTCGTCCTCATCGACTGCCCGCCCTCGCTCAACGGACTCACGCGGGCGGCATGGACGGCGAGCGACCAGGTCGCCGTCGTCACCGAGCCCGGACTCTTCTCCGTCGCCGCCGCGGACCGTGCGCTGCGCGCCGCCGAGGAACTCCGTTCCCGCAACGACAGCGACCTCACTCCCCTCGGCGTCATCGTCAACCGGATGCGCCCGAGCTCTCTCGAACACACGTACCGGGTGAACGAGCTCAAGGAGATGTTCGGCGACCTCGTCGTCGACCCCCAGATCCCCGAGCGCACCGTACTCCAACAGGCTCAGGGTTCCGCACGCCCCATCCACCAGTGGCCGGGCAAACCGGCGGCGGAGATCGCCGCGGCCTTCGACGGCATCCTCGACCGTGTGCTCCGCGCCGAGAGCGAACAGAAGTCCCGCCGGGCCTCGCGCGCCGCGGAGCAGGAGACACCACCGTCCGAGAGCGACCCGAAGGCACCCGCGACACCGCAGGCGAACGGGAGGGCAACGGATTCCGCCGAGGCGCCGACCACCTCGGGCACGGAAGCCACGGTCCCGTCCGCGGCCGGGTCCTCCGGTGCGACCACACCCGGCACCTCGAAGCGCCTGAGCGATCCCCCGCCGACAATGCCGATGCGGATCGTGGACGACAGCAAACGCTGAACGCGCACCCACGGTCGCGAGCATCGGGGACCAGGCACCCGACGACGAGAACCCACCGGTCGACCGGACCGGTGGGTTCTGTGTGTCCTGGTGGGTTCTGTGTGTCATGGCAGCGTGCGGTGGCCGCCCCTTCGGTTGTCGTGGCCCTCCCGTGCAGACGCAACCCGCCCACGGACTGCTTCCTCGTGTCCGGGACGGGTCTGTGGTGCCGAGGGATCCGGGCTGGTGGGGGCTACCCACTCAGCCCGACTTGCGGGCGGCGCGCCGGGCCGAGAGCTCGTCCATCGCGGCGAGCGGCGCAGGATCCGCCTCGGGGCGTTCGCTCGGCAGTTCGGAGAGGGTGCCCTCGACCTCGCGCCACACGCGGCCGACGGCGATGCCGAACACTCCCTGTCCACCCTGGACGAGGTCGATGACCTGGTCGGCGGAGGTGCATTCGAAGACGGAGGAACCGTCACTCATGAGGGTGATCTGCGAGAGGTCCTCGATACCGCGCTCACGGAGGTGACCGACGGCCACCCGGATCTGATTGAGTGCGACGCCCGTGTCGAGAAGACGCTTGACGATCTTGAGAACGAGGATGTCGCGGAAGCTGTAGAGCCGCTGTGATCCCGAGCCGGTGGCGGTCCGGATCGAAGGCACGACGAGATCCGTGCGTGCCCAGTAGTCCATCTGCCGGTAGGTGATACCGACGACGCGACACACGGTCGGGCCGCGATAACCGGCCTCCTCGTCGAGCTCGGGAAGGTCGTCGTCGAACAGCAGGCCCTGCGCGCCGCGCGGGACCCGCACCTCCGGCGCGGAATTCTCTTGTGAGCGGTTCACACCGACTCCTCCTTTTCACCCCAGGGGGAAGCAGGGCCGCCGGATCGGTCAATCGTGCGGGTCTGCTCGCTCGGATTCTACTCCCGTTCGAGCGGATCCGAGCGGGCGTGGCCCGTGATTGCCCCGTTTTCCCGGGCGACCCGGGGGAACGTACAGGACGAACCTATCGAGCCGCGACGAGGAACCCGGTGAAATGGTGGGTAACGATTTCGGCGTGTCGCCGTTATCCAAGAAATCGAACGACGAGCCGTGGGCACCGGGAACGCAACGGTCCCGCGGACCGGGGCCACAGCGGCCGGGGCCTATTCCGCCAAGGACTTCCCCGCGCCCGATCCGGAACCGTCGGAGGCCTTCTTCTCCGCGAGCAACCGCGTCTTCACGGTCGATGCGTAGGAGTCCACGTACTTCTGGCCCGAGAGCCGAAGGATCTCGTACATGATCTCGTCGGTGATGGAACGCAGGAGGAAGCGGTCCTCCGGAACGCCCGTGTACTTCGAGAAATCGAGGGCCTCACCGAAGACGATGCCGACCCGACCGAGGCGCGGGAGCTTCGCGCCGACCGGCTGGATGCGGTCGGTCCCGATGACGGCGACCGGCACGACCGGCGAACCGGACTCGATGACGAGACGCGCCACCCCTGTCCGTCCGCGGTACAGCTTGCCGTCCGGGCTCCGCGTGCCCTCCGGGTAGATGCCGAGCACACCTCCGTCCGCGAGCACCTTGGTCCCCGAGGACAGGGACGCGGAGGAGCCGGCGCCGCCGGAACGGTCCATCGGCAGCTGATTCGTGAGGGTGAAGAACCATCGGGTGAGCATTCCACCGAGGCCGCGTCCGGTGAAGTAGTCGTTCTTCGCGAGGTAGTAGACGGGCCGGGGCGACACCACCGGGACGAGGATCGAGTCGATGAACGACAGGTGGTTACCGGCGAGGATGACGGGACCCGATTCCGGGATGTTCTCGAGCCCTCGGACCCACGGGCGGAAGAGGATCCGCAACACCGGGGCCACAATGATCTTGAGCATCCAGTAGAACACGTGGTCCCTTTCGTTCCTGCAGCATTCACGGTCGGTCCGGACCCTCGCCGGGGAATGTGCTCCTGGCTCCGGCGAACCGTCCGAGATTACTATACGGGTGCGACTCCGGGCCCCGCCCGGTGGCGCGTTCCCCTCCACTCCCCAGCCCCGAGGATCCGCATGGGACCTGCAGACACCGACATCCACACACCCCTGAGGATCGTCCGCCCCGACGCGGAAGTGGCCGTTCTGCTCCTGCACGGGATCACCGGATCACCCTTCGTGTGGAAGGAACTCGCCCGGTCCGTCGCGGAGGAGCTCCCGGTGACGGTGAGCGTTCCGCTCCTTCCCGGGCACGGCACCCGGTGGCAGGATCTCGCCCGGCGTGGCTACGACGACTGGTACTTCCATGCACGGGAGGAACTCGAGCGGCTGCGGGCGTCGCACGAGCGGGTCGTCGTCGCCGGCCTCTCGATGGGAGGCGCCCTGGCGCTCGATCTGGCGGCGCGCACCGACGCGGTGGACGCGCTCGTCCTCGTGAACCCGGCCGTGTTCGTCGACGATCCCCTCGCCTTCGCCCTCCCGGTCCTCGGACGCTTCGTCCCTTCCGTCCGGGCGATAGGCAACGACATCGCACTGCCGGGTGTCACCGAGCACGCCTATGCCCGGACCCCGGTGCGCGCCGTCGCCTCCCTGCACCGCGCCCAGCGCGGACTGCGGGAACGACTGTGGGCCGTCGAGGCGCCCGTGACTCTCTGCCTCTCGTCGACCGACAACGTCGTCGGCCCCCGCTCCGCCGCGTACCTCCGGTCCCATCTGCCGCGGCGCCCCCGGGAGATCGTGCTCCGCCGCAGTCGCCATGTGGCGACCCTCGACCACGATGCGGCAGCCATCGGGGATGCTCTGCGCGCAGCGGTCGGGAACGACCCGCAGCCGGACGCCACCGTCGTCCCGCACCACGACGGAAGGAGCCCGGCCCAGTGACGGACGAGCACCCGGAGCGTCGGGGCCCCGAGAACGAACCCGAACGCGAGCGGGCCCCGGAGGGAGAACGTGTCGCGGATGCCGAGTGGGAGGATTTCGTCGCCGGGATCCGCGCACAGACCGGGTTCGTGCCCGAGATGTCCCGCGACGAGGTCTGGGAGGCACTCGAGGACGCGGAGGGCTGGCACGCCCCGGAGCCGGCCCCGATCGGCTGGCGCACGGCTGCTCCCGCAGTCGTCCTCGCATGGGTCGCCGTGCTCGGTGGACTGTCCGCCCTCGTCGTCGGCGCGGTGTTCTTCCGTCCGATCCCCGGGTGGGCGACGCTCGCCCTCATCGTCGTCGTGCTCCTCGGCGCGCTCACGCTCTTCATGCGGCTGCCCCGCGATCGGAGGTACGACGGAGGCGACGGGGCGGAGGTCTGAGCACACCTGGGAACGTGTGTCCGTGGGTCCTGGAACAATAGAACACATGTCCAGCGCGCAGGTTCCGCACTCCCCCTTCGACGTGTCGCCCGGTCCGCACTCCGGGCAGCTCTCCCTCGAGGACCTCGGGACACCGCTGCACGAGGTCACCTTCGTCGTCGTCGACCTCGAGACCACCGGGACCCACGGTTCGACGAGCGATATCACGGAGATCGGCGCGGTGAGGACCCGTGGCGGGGAACGCCTCGGCGAATTCCAGACGCTCGTGCGTCCCGACAGATCGGCGATCTCCCCGTTCGTCGAACAACTCACGGGCATCACGAACGCGATGGTGCGGGACGCCCCGACGATCGACGCGGTCCTCCCGATGTTCCTCGAGTTCGCACACGGTGCGGTCCTCGTCGCCCACAACGCCGGCTTCGACATCGGGTTCCTGCGCGCCGCCTGCGAGCGTCTCGGTTACGCCTGGCCGGATCCACCGGTGCTCGACACGGTCCGACTCGCCCGCCAGGTGGTCCCCCGCCCCGAGGTCCCCAACCACAAGCTCGGGACGCTCGCCCGCTTCTTCGGCACCGCGGTCGAACCCGACCACCGCGCACTCGCGGACGCCCGCGCCACCTCGGAGATCCTCCATCTCCTGTTCGAGCGGTTCGGCGGATTCGGCATCACCACGCTCGAGGACCTCTCGCGGGTCCGGCCCCAAGGGTGGCAGAAACGGCGGGCGAAGGCTGCTCTCGCGGAGGGGGTGCCCGCCGTTCCGGGTGTCTACATGTTCCTCGACGGTGCTCGCCGCGTGCTCTACGTGGGAGTGAGCGGGAACATGCGCACGCGCGTGCGGAACTACTTCACCGCCGGAGAGACCCGCGGGCGGATGGCGGAGATGGTGACGGCCGCCCAGGAGGTCACGACGATCGAGTGCGACACGGTTCTCGAGGCCCGCATCCGTGAGGTCCGGCTCATCGCCGAACTCGCACCGCCGTACAACCGACGGTCGAAGCACCCCGAACGGCGGACGTGGATCCGACTCACCGAGGAACCCTTCGGACGGCTGTCCGTCGTCCGCACCCCTCCGGCGTCCGGATCCCGGTTCTTCGGGCCGTTCCGCTCCCACCGCGCGGCCACCGAGGCCAAGCACCTCCTCGAGACCGTGTTCCCGGTGAAGTCGTGCGCGCAGAAGATCGGGGGAACGTCCTTCGCTCCCTGCGCCGCCGGGGAGATCGGGAGGTGCGCGGGGCCCTGCGCGGGTCTCACTGATCCCGCGGAGTACGAGGCGGGACTCGCCGGCCTCTTCGCTCTCATGGACGACGATCCCTCCGGGTTCGTCGCACGGTGCCGCGAGCGGATGGGGTCCATGACCCTCGATGCACGGTTCGAGGAGGCGGCACGGGTCCGCGACGCGATGCTCGCAGTGCTCACGACGGGAGCCCGTGTCGAACGGAACCGACGGTTCGCCTCGGCGCCGGAACTCCTCCTGTGCGAGGCGCAGCCGAACGGCGGACGGAATCTCGCGATCGTGCGCTACGGGCGTCTCGTCGGTGCCGCGCGGTGTGTCCGCGGGCAGAACATCGGCACCGCGTTCGCCGAACTCTCGGGCCTCGCGGAGGCCGTCGACGGCCCCGCGGACGCGGCGGCCCGCACGCACGACGAGGAGATCGACATCGTGCGGGCCTGGGCGTGCTCGGGCAGCGTCCGCCTCTACTCCGGAACCGGGGCGGAGGACGCACTCGCGGAGAACGCACGGGGGTGCGCGCAGGCGCTCACCGCATTCGCCGCGGTGTCGGCCTAGCGTCCGGGCGCCTCCGGGGCGACGGCAGTGCTGTCAGGCCTCGACCTGTGCCCAGCGGTGCGACGCCTCGATGAGTTCGTGCAACTTCGCGCGCGCGGCACCGGAATCGAGCGCCTCGGTCGCAATCGCGATCTTCGCCGCGATGCGGTCCTCGAGGCTTCCCTCGGCCTGCGGGTCGGCGGCCACGAGCGCCGCCGCCGCGTTGATGAGGACGACGTCGCGCACCGGAGAACGTTCCCCCGAGAGCACCGCTTCCATCACTTTCGCGTTGAACGCGGGATCGCCGCCACGCAGATCGTCCTTCGTCACCCGGGCGAATCCGAGTGCGGTCGCGTCGAACTCGTGGGGCACGATGTCGCCGTCACGTACCTCCCACACGTCGTTGACCGCGGTGTTGGACAGTTCGTCGAGGCCGTCCCGGGACCGGAACACGAGCGCGGAATCACCGCGTGCGGCGAGCGTGCCGGCCACGAGGGGAGCCATCTTCGGGTCGGCGACCCCGATGGCCGTCGCGCGCGTCCGCGCGGGGTTCGCGAGTGGACCGAGGATATTGAAGGCCGAGGGGACGGCGATCGCCTTGCGCACCGGCGCGATGAACCGCATGGCCGGGTGGTAGACGTTCGCGAAGGCGAAGGCCATCCCGACCTCCCGAGCGAGCCCGGTGGTCTGGGCGGGGGTGAGATCGAGCGTGAGACCGAGGGACTCGAGGACGTCCGCCGAGCCCGAGGCCGAGGACGTGGCACGGTTACCGTGCTTGACGAGCTTCTGCCCGGTCGCCGCGATGACGAACGACGCGGTCGAGGAGATGTTCACCGTCTTCGCGCGGTCACCGCCGGTGCCGACGATGTCGACCGCGTTCTCGAGGCCCTCGAGGAGGACCGCGTGTTCCATCATGGAGCGGACCAGGCCGGTGATCTCCTCGATCGTCTCCCCCTTGCCGTGATGGGCGACGAGGAAGGCCGCCATCGTCGTGTCGGGGACCTTGCCGGACATGATCTCGTCCATCGCCCACGCGGCGGTGCCCTCCGTGAGGTCCTCGTGGGCCATGAGTGCGACGAGGACATCTGGCCACGACCTGAGCTCGGTCCCCACGGCGTTCGGTTCGGAGTGGGTTCGTGCGCTCATGGATGCGGCACCTTTCTCATCGGGAGGTTCACGTGCACGACGGACGGCCCGTCGGTGACCTCATGCTAGACGGGGGCGCACAGTCGGTCCGAATCGGTGCGGAGCACACCTCGCCGCACCGCACTCGGAGCACTTCGGGCACACACCCATGACCCAAAGAACGCGACACGCACGCGCCCCGGAAAAATCTGTTCCCACCGGGGCCCCGGTTTCTCGCGGGAGTCTCCTACACGCTGTAGAAAAAACCCGCCGCGAACCTGTGTGAAAGGTGAAATTCTGCTGCGGAGTGGGTAATAATGGCGACGTGTCAACTGCCACCGCATCTCATTCAGCGCCGGTTCATCCCGTCATCAACAGGCCGAACACGACGACCGTAGGGTTCATCGTGTGGCTGTCGAGCGAGTTGATGTTCTTCGCCGCGCTCTTCGCCATGTACTTCACCATCCGGTCGGTCGTACCGGACATGTTCGCCGAGGGCCACGACATGCTGGCCATCCCGTTCTCCACGGTGAACACGCTCATCCTCGTGGCCTCCTCGGTCACCTGCCAGCTGGGCGTCTTCAAGGCCGAGCACTTCAAGCCGGTTCGCACCGGCGGGCTGCTGCAGATCGGCAAGTGGGGAATGGTCGAGTGGTACTACCTCTCGTTCTTCCTCGGTGCGATCTTCGTCTCCGGCCAGGTGTTCGAGTACGCGACCCTCTTCTCCGAGGGCGTCGCGCTCAACTCGAACGCCTACGGATCGATCTTCTACCTCACGACCGGATTCCACGGACTCCACGTCATCGGTGGTCTGATCGCATTCCTCCTCGTCATCGGCCGCACGTACGGGGCCAAGAAGTTCGGGCACCGGGAAGCGACCTTCGCCGTCTGTGTCTCGTACTACTGGCACTTCGTCGACGTCGTGTGGGTGGGCCTCTTCGGCATCATCTACCTGCTGCCCTTCGTCAGCTGACGTCCGACCGCCGTACCTGATCAGAGTTAGAAAAGGATTTTTCCTGTGAAGCTTCTCGCTGAACGTCGCCGGCACCCCTTGGCCCTCGCGGCCCTGCTGCTGGTCGGCCTGCTGCTCACCGGCGGTGCCTATGCCCTGTTCACCACAACCAGCACCGCGAACGCCGCCGAATACACCGCGGCGGATGTCGAGGAGGGGCAGAAGCTCTTCGTCACGAACTGCGCCACCTGCCACGGCATGGCCGCCGAGGGCACGGACAACGGCCCGGGTCTCGTCGGCGTCGGAGCTGCTGCCGTCGACTTCCAGGTCGGCACCGGTCGTATGCCGCTGCAGATGAGCGGCCCGCAGGCCCAGGTCAAGGAGCCGCAGTTCAACCAGGAGCAGATCGACGCCATGGCTGCGTACGTCGCCTCGCTCGGCCCCGGCCCGGCAGTGCCGGAGGACGAGTACCTCGACACCGCGCAGGGTGATGCGGCCGTCGGTGGCGGACTCTTCCGCACCAACTGCGCCATGTGCCACAACGTCGTCGGCGCCGGTGGTGCCCTCACCCGCGGCAAGTACGCCCCGAATCTCTCCGAGGTCTCGGAGAAGCACCTCTACGAGGCGATGCAGACCGGCCCGCAGAACATGCCGATCTTCAACGACGCGAACCTCACCCCCGAGCAGAAGCGCGACGTCGTCACCTATGTGCGCACCGTCGCCGAGACCGAGTCGCCCGGTGGCGCGAAGCTCGGCTCGCTCGGCCCGGTCGCCGAGGGCCTCTTCATCTGGTTCTTCGGACTCGCCGCAGTCATCGGTATCACCGTGTGGCTCGCCGCGCGTTCGAAGTGATCACCCCAGTTCTCTCATCCGTATCGAGTATTAGACGAGGAACCGAATGACCTCGAAACAGCACACTGCCGAGCACGGCAGCCGGCTCGAGCCGGTGAATGGGCACCCGAACCTTGGTGTCGCCCACCACCCGCCTCGGATTACCGACGGTGTTCAGGCAGCCGAACGCACCGCGGAACGCCAGGTCGCAGGATGGTTCATCCTGTCGATGATCGGCACCGTCTGGTTCATGTTCTCCTACTTCTTCTTCTCCCCCGAGTCGAACGCGATGGGCGAGATCAAGATCCAGAACATGATGTTCGGCATCGGCGCCACGGTCGCCCTCGGCTCGATCGGTATCGGCATCGTCCTGTGGGCGAAGACCCTCATGTCCGACGCGGAGATCGCGGAGGACCGCCACGAGATCGCCGGCACCGAGGAGGATCAGGCGATCGCGCTCGAGATCCTCAACCAGGCGAAGGAGGAGTCGGGCATCGCCCGTCGTCCGCTCCTGCGCAACACGCTCATCGCCGCCGTCGCGATGGCACCCCTCCCGGCGATCCTCGTTTTCCGTGACCTCGGACCGCTGCCGGGCGACAAGCTCTTCAACACCCTCTGGGGCCCGGGCGTCCGCCTCGTCCAGGACCCGGGCGGAGTGCCGCACGAGGAGCGCTTCATCAAGGCCGAGGACGTCACCATCGGTTCGGCGTTCCACGTCATCCCCGAGGGCATGCATGAGGCCGAGCACCCGCTCGACGAGAAGGCCAAGGCCGCTGTGCTCCTCATGCGGATCGATCCCAAGGAACTCAACATCGATCCGGCCAAGGAGAGTTGGGGCGTCGACGGCATCGTCGCGTACTCGAAGATCTGCACCCACGTCGGTTGCCCGGTCGCCCTGTACGAGCACCAGACGCACCACCTGCTCTGCCCCTGCCACCAGTCGACCTTCGACGTGACCGAGCACTGCAAGGTGATCTTCGGACCCGCGAAGCGTCCGCTTCCGCAGCTGCCGATTGCCGTCGACGACGAGGGCTACCTGGTCGCACAGCGCGACTTCCCGGAGCCTGTCGGACCGACGTTCTGGGAGATCAACACGAGGGAGACGTCCGAAGCATGAGCACCACTGAACCCACGACCGCGGTCGGCAAGGTCGCGCTCTTCACGGAGAACCGTGTCGGGGCGTCCAAGCTGGTGCGCGAGTTCGGACGCAAGATCTTCCCGCAGCACTGGTCGTTCATGCTCGGCGAGGTCGCGCTCTACTCGTTCATCGTCCTCCTCCTCACCGGTACGTTCCTCACGTTCTGGTTCCACCCCGCGATGGGTGAGCTCCACTACGAGGGTCCCTATGTGCCGCTCAAGGGTGTCGAGATGTCCGAGGCCTACGCCTCGACCCTCGCGATCTCCTTCGAGATCCGCGGTGGCCTCTTCATCCGCCAGATGCACCACTGGGCCGCGCTCCTCTTCATGGCTGCGCTTTCCATCCACGCGCTGCGCGTGTTCTTCACCGGTTCGTATCGTCGTCCGCGTGAGATCAACTGGCTCATCGGTATCGCGCTCGTCGCGCTCGGAATGGGAGCCGGCTTCACCGGTTACTCCCTCCCCGACGACCTGCTCTCCGGTAACGGCCTGCGCATCATCGACGGCATCCTCAAGGCGATCCCGCTCGTCGGTACCTACATCTCGTTCTTCCTCTTCGGTGGCGAGTTCCCGGGCATCGACATCGTGTCGCGTCTCTACTCGCTCCACATCATGATCATCCCGGCGCTGCTCATCGCGGCGATCGCGGTCCACATGATGTTCGTGGTCGTGCACAAGCACACCCACTACGCGCAGCAGGGTGCGACCGAGGGCAACGTCGTCGGCGAGCCGGTCCTTCCGACCTTCGCGGCCAAGGGTGGCGGGTTCTTCTTCATGATCTTCGGCCTGCTGGCGCTCATCTCCGGTTTCTTCACGATCAACCCGATCTGGAACTACGGCCCGTACGACCCCTCCCCGGTGTCCGCGGGTACTCAGCCGGACTGGTACATCGGCTGGATGGACGGCGTCCTCCGTCTCATGCCGGGCTGGGGCGAGTTCTACATCGCCGGATACCCGATCTCGATGAACATCCTTGTGGCAGTCCTCGCCGCCGGTGTCCTCTTCGGCGCCATGGCGATCTGGCCCTTCTTCGAGGCATGGCTGCTCAAGGACTACCGCGAACACCACATCGCGGATCGTCCCCGCAACAACCCCACGCGCACCGCGATCGGCGTCGCTGCGATCGTCTGGTACTGCACGATGTGGGCTGCTGCGTCCGGTGACCTCATCGCCGTGTTCTTCCACATGTCGCTCAACGACACGATCTACATTCTGCGTACGCTGTTCTTCGTCGGCCCGGTCGTGGCGTTCATCGTCACGAAGCGGATCGCGATCGGCCTGCAGCGCAAGGACCGCGAGATCGCGCTGCACGGCTTCGAGTCCGGCGAGATCGTCCGCTACCCGAACGGTGCGTTCGAGGAGCGTCACAAGGAGCTCGACTCCGCGAAGCTCTGGAAACTCACCGCGTTCGAGGCGCCGGAGTACATCCCGGCCGTCACCGGTCCCGACGGACAGGTGTCGAAGAGCGAGAAGCGTCGCGCCGCGATCGCGAAGTTCTTCTACCAGGATCGTGTCCTCCCGGTCTCGAAGGCCGAGCTCGATGCCGCTCACCACGCACACCACGGTGTCGAGGGTGACGACCACGCAGCTCTCGCCGACAAGCACTGAGAGATCGCTTCCGCTCGGATCACTCCGGGCACAGGATCCCCCGGGTTCCTGATGTGAACGCCGTGGGGCAGCTGGTTCCGACCAGCCGCCCCACGGCGTTTCTGCGTGCCCAGTCGCTCCACTCCCCCGGTGGGTTCGCGCAACGCGCTCCTCGGCCATGACGGAGACAAATCCACTGACCGTTTCCCTGCGTGAGCGGTACTCAGATCGCGGTCGAATGCTCGCTCTCGCTGGAACCCGGCAATCGATTGCGAAGCGAAGGCCGGCGATGTCACAGGATCGCGCACTCGAAGACAACGGTGCTTGGGGAACGGACCGGGCCAGGACACCGCTCGGATGCCGCGTGAGCGCCCGTCCTCGCGCCGCTGCCGGCGCTCTTCCCCCGGCGTCCTCCTCTCCCCGCGCGGTTCACGTTCCAGGGCCGGAATCGGCGGAGCCCCCGCCTGGAGCTTCGGCGGTCACCGGCGGTCATCACAGGTCGCCGGCGCAGGCAGCACACCGAGTCGGTCTTCTCGACCGACTCCCTCGTGGTGCGCGCCCATCAGCACGTGGCCGCACTCTGCGCCCGGTGGCCGCCCTCTGGGCCTCGACGCCGAGACGTACACGGGCAGTAAAGTGGTCGAGCAATCCTCCGACCGCGCTCGTGCGGTCCCGGGGCCCGGACGGCCCGTACGCGAGGCAAGCGGGATGCTGCCGGTCGCTTGTCGTGCCGGCGCCGCACGTGATCGCCGCACTGTGCTCCAACTGCGATGATCCGAGCGCGAGGTACGGGCGCATCCAGTCTCCCCTGCTGTCACCACCAGTGGCCGCCCGAGACCTGTCCGACCTGTCCGACCTGCCCGATGGTCCAGCCTGTCCGGCAGGAGGCGCGAGAACTCACTGCGTCCGGGGCGATCAGCGTCCTCGGGAGCCACCTGTGACCTCTTTCGGGGCACCTGTTTCTGCGCTCTTCCCGCCACGTGTATGCACACGTGGCAGAAGCAGCAGACCCACGTGAGATGCAAGAGCGAGGTCCTCGGCGCGGCACGAGTGGACGCGATCGCCTACGCGGACATCGCCGCCGGGCCCGAGGAGGCCGTTCACTCCCAGGTGTGCCCTGGTCATGGTCCATCCGCTGCCATCGACGTCGGAAGTGGGAGTACCTGCGGTCATCAACCTTCACGACGCGATCACCGATCGACTCCGGGAGGGAAACAGCCCATTCAAACGCGGTCTGCACGCCTCGGCTCACCCGGATGCCCTATCGCGATGGGCTCGGAGGCCTCGGTCGGCGCGCGGGACCGCCACTGTTCCGAGAGACCGCCTTCGGGCATGCCGATTCCCGGTGCCTGTGCCGAAGAACGGTCTCCCGACCGGAGACCGGTCCCCCGATGACGCTCACTGCTGGATTTCGGCGAGATCGCGCATTCGAGTGCGATCTGAACGCCACGGCAACGGAAAACCGCGATGTCGAGGCGCGGTCTTGCGCCGGCAGAGGGTGAGAAGAGGAGGGTGGTCGCGAAAGACAGGTGGCGCGTCGGCGAGAGTACGGTCGCACAACACCCAAGCAGTTCACACGATCTGGCCTCTGACACGGAGGGCCACGAAACTCCAGGACACGACGAAGGGCCCGGAGCGAATGCTCCGGGCCCTTCCTGCGATCCTCACGCCGGACGGAATCCGACGGAAGAACAGTGATCAGTGTGCGTGGTTACCGCGGTCGTACTCGTAGACGAGACCGACGAGGCCGACGATCGCGATGACGGCACCGAACGGAACGATCCACATACCGACCGCGACGCCGAGGAACGCGACGGCTCCACCAGCGGCGACCGTGAGCGGCCACCAGGACCACGGGCTGTAGAAACCGTACTCGTACGGCTCCTCCGAGATCTCGCCCTCGAGGTCATCGGCCGGGATTCGACCGATCCGACGATGCTCGAGCCACAGTCCGCCACCGATCATCATGGCCATGAGGCCGAGGAGGAGCATGGCGGGGAAGCCGACGAGCTCCGTGAAGTCGGTGAGGAAGCCGTAGATGAACGCGACCGGCGTGAAGAAGACGAGACCGGACATGAAGATGAGTGCAGAGGTCTTCACTGCTTCGTCCTTTCGACGACCGAGTACGCGTCGGCCGGGTGGCCGGCGAGCTCGAGGAGCTCGGGGTGGTTCGCATCGAAGGCGGGGCGGTGCGAACGGATGCGCGGCAGCTCGGTGAAGTTGTGACGCGGCGGCGGGCACGAGGTGGCCCACTCGAGCGACTGACCGTAACCCCACGGGTCGTTGACCTCGACCTTCTTGCCGTTGCGCGCGGTGATCCACACGTTCCAGAAGAAGGGGATGAGGGACAGACCGAGGATGAGCGAACCGATCGTGGACACCTGGTTCATCACCGTCCATCCGTCCTGCGGAAGGTAGTCCGCGTAACGACGGGGCATGCCGTCCGCACCCAGCCAGTGCTGGATGAGGAAGGTGCCGTGGAAGCCGATGAAGAGCAGCCAGAAGTGGATCTTGCCGATCGTCTCGTTGAGCATCTTGCCGGTGAACTTCGGCCACCAGAAGTAGAAGCCTGCGAACATCGCGAAGACCACGGTTCCGAAGATCACGTAGTGGAAGTGCGCGACGACGAAGTACGAGTCCGACACGGACTGGTCGAGGGCCGGCGAGGCGAGGATGACACCGGTGAGACCACCGAAGACGAAGCTCACGAGGAAGCCGAGCGACCACAGCATGGGCGTCTCGAAGGTGAGCGAGCCCTTGAACATCGTGCCGATCCAGTTGTAGATCTTCACGCCCGTCGGCACCGCGATGAGCATCGTCATGAACGCGAAGAACGGCAGGAGCACAGATCCGGTGACGTACATGTGGTGCGCCCACACGGTCGCGGACAGGGCCGCGATCGCGATCGTCGCGTAGACGAGGGACTTGTAACCGAAGATCGGCTTCCGGCTGAAGGCCGGGAAGATCTCGGAGACGATGCCGAAGAACGGCAGGGCGATGATGTACACCTCGGGGTGACCGAAGAACCAGAAGAGGTTCTGCCAGAGGATCGGACCACCGTTCTCCGGGGAGAAGATGTGTGCGCCGAACACGCGGTCCGCTGCGAGAGCGAGGAGTGCCGCGGCGAGCGGCGGGAACGCCATGAGGACGAGGATGCCGGTGATGAGGGTGTTCCAGGTGAAGATCGACATGCGGAACATCGTCATACCCGGCGCACGCATCGTGACGATCGTCGTGATGAAGTTGACGGAACCGAGGATGGTACCGAAGCCCTGGAAGGCGAGGCCGAGCACCCACAGGTGCCCGCCGATTCCCGGGGTGAACGTCGTGTTGCTCAGCGGCGCGTAGGCCGTCCATCCGAACGAGGCGGCACCCTGCGGGGTGAGGAAGCCGGCGCAGGCGATGAGCGAACCGAAGAGGTAGACCCAGAACGCGAAGGCGTTGAGTCGCGGGAACGCGACATCGGGCGCGCCGATCTGCAGCGGCATGAGCACGTTCGCGAAGCCGGAGAACAGCGGGGTCGCGAACATGAGGAGCATGATCGTGCCGTGCATGGTGAACAGCTGGTTGTACTGTTCCTTGGTCTCGATGAGCTGCATGCCCGGCTCGAAGAGCTCGACGCGGATGAGCAGCGCCATCACGCCGCCGATGCAGAAGAAGAAGAACGAGCCGATGAGGTACATGTACCCGATCGTCTTGTGGTCGGTCGACGTCAGCCAGTTGACGATGACCTTCCCGATGCTCTTCTGCGGAACCGGGGAGGACGCGAGCGCGTCCGTGGGGCGATGAGCCACAGCGGTCATCAGTGTTCACCCTCTTCCGTCTCGTAGGGGTTCTGGTACCAGTCGGTACGGTCGTATTCCTTGCCGAGCTGTCCGACGTTGCCCTGCTCGCGCAGTGCCTGCATCTGGGACTCGAACTCCGCAGGCTCGACGACCTCGACGTTGAAGAGCATCTCGGAGTGGAACTCACCGCACAGTTCCGCACACTTGCCGACGTACGTGCCGGTCTTGAGCGGGGTGAGGTGCATGACGTTCGTCTTGCCCGGGATCATGTCCTTCTTCTCGAGGAACGCGGGCACCCAGAAGGAGTGCACGACGTCACGCGAGCGGATCTGGAACTCGATCGGGGTGTCGGCGGGGAGGTAGAGCACCGGGGCGTTCTCGCCCGGGGCCTCCGTGCCGTCGAGGTTCACCTGGACACCTGCGTAGTAGGTGTCCTCGGTGACGTAGTTGAAGTCCCAGGCCCACTGCTTGCCGACGACCTCGATAACCTGCTCACCCGGGGTGCGGTCGTCGGTGGTCTTCTCCATGACCTGGATGGTCTGGAAGAAGAATCCGACGACGAGGATGATCGGCATGACCGTGAAGAGGATCTCGACGGGCATGTTGTACGCGAGCTGCACCGGGAGACCCCTGTCGGTCTTCTTCCGGCGGTAGCGCACGATGCACCAGAGGATGAGTGCCCAGGTGATGACGCCGACGGCCAGTGCCGCGATCCATCCACCGTTCCACAGGGCGATGTAGTGGTCCGTATGGGACGTCGCCCCCTTGGACTCGACGGGGAAGAATCCGACTTCCCACTGCTCCTTGGTGCAACCGGCGAGCAGCATCGTTGTGGCAACTGCGCCCAGCACACCGAGCCGTTTGGCCCAGGACCTACCTGTCCTGCGTACTGGCTGATTCGGAGAATCCACGTGCAGCCTTTCAGAACTTCCAGTCGGCTTCGTTGTCCCTCTCGACCACGCGTGGAACCTCTGACCTGCACGGAAGGCGCCGTGCTAATCGCTCGACGCGCTCCTGCAGGAGAGTCTTTTCCGTCGCGAAGTGGAAGCGGCACACACCGATCACCGAACACGAACTTTGTCGGGTCCACCTTACCGCTACGGCCGGTAGAAATTCACCCTCCGCTGCTCATTGGTTGGGAAAAGCCTGCGAGTGAAAACCGTGTCGCGCGGATTCCAGGGCCTTTGCGTACGCGAAGGCGTCGACCGCCGACACGCCGAGGCTCGCGAGGTGTGAGGTCTGCCACTGGGTGTCGATGAGCCAGGGGACGTCGTCGTCCACCGAATCGAGCAATTCGACAAGCTCCACGAGCGCGACCTTCGACGCGTCGCGCTCGCGGTGGAACATCGATTCCCCTGCGAACACACCCCCGAAGGCGACTCCGTACAGCCCGCCGGCGAGGGCCCCCGTCTCCCGGTTCCACACCTCGACCGAGTGGGCGCGCCCCGTGCGGTGCAGTTCGCAGTACAGCGCGATGAAGTCCGGGGTGATCCAGGCGCCCGGGCGGGACGGATCCGCACACGCACGCATGACGTCCTCGAAGCACGTGTCGATCGTCACGCGGAACCTCTTGCGCGACTTCCGGAGACTGGTGCTCACCCGGAGCTCTCCGGGGCGCAGTACCCCGCGGAGCCGAGGCGCCCACCAGCCGACCGGCCCGGTCCCCGCTTCTCCGAGGCCCATCGGGAAGAGGCCGGCACGATATGCCGCGTACACGAGATCGGCCGACCAGCCCGCTGCCGAGGTGTCCGGGGAGCCTTCGGCATCAACGACCGCGGAGCCCTCAGCAGAAAGAACCCGGGAGCCCTCAGCAGAAAGAACCCGGGAGCCCTCCGGCGCGATGCCGATCGCGCGGAGGTCTCCCGGGTCCATGTCCGTGGGTTCTTCTTCCACCGAACTCGTACGAGTCGGGGTGGGACTCAGTGGAACGAGTCGCCGCAGGCGCAGGAGCCCTGGGCGTTGGGGTTGTCGATGGTGAAGCCCTGCTTCTCGATGGTGTCCGCGAAGTCGATGGTCGAACCCTCGAGGTACGGCACGCTCATCCGGTCGACGATGACCTCGACGCCGTCGAAGTCACGCACGGCGTCCCCGTCGAGGAAGCGCTCGTCGAAGTAGAGCTGGTAGATGAGACCCGAGCAACCTCCCGGCTGTACGGCGACGCGCAGGCGCAGGTCCTCGCGGCCCTCCTGCTTGAGCAGGGAACGGACCTTCTCGGCGGCAGCATCGGAGAGCTGAACGCCGTGTGTTGCGATGTCCTGTGTAACAGTCATGGACACTCCTTCGATTGGTGTGTTGCCCTCCAGCGTACATGAGCAACGTCGGAGTCCCGGGTGTCATTCCGCACGGTTCCGACGCGCCACCGCCGGACCGCCCGGAATCCCGGCCGGGGGTGGTCAGAGGCGGTCGAGCATGAGGGCCTCGGCGACGATGGAGGCCTCGAAATCCGGCAGGTAGAGCGACTCGTTGGCACTGTGGGCGCGGGTGTCGGGATCCTGCGGTCCGGTGACGAGGATGGAGGCCCCGGGGAACACCTCGAGGAGGTCGGCGATGAAGGGGATCGAGCCTCCGATCCCCATGAAGACGGAATCCGTGCCGAATGCCTCCGAGAGGGCACCCTGCGCGATCTGCACCGAGGGGTCCTCGGGATCCGCGAGCCAGGCGTTCCCGCCCTCCACCTCACCGAATTCCAGCTGTGCACCGAACGGCACGTGTGCCTCGAGATGGCGCTTCACGGAGGCGATCGCGTTGTCGACGGAGTCACCCGGGGCGATCCGCACCGAGAGCTTCGCCCGCATCGTCGCACGAAGGGTGTTCGACGACACGGCGACCGGCGGGTTGTCGAGGCCGGTGACGGTGATCGAGGGCTGGCGCCACAGCCGGGAGGAGATCGGTCCCGCGCCGATGAGATCGGTCGTCGGGAGAACGCCGGAATCCTTGCGCACCGTCTCCTCGGGATAGTCGACCTCGGACTCCCGGACACCGACGAGGCCTTCGACCGCGACGGATCCGTTCTCGTCCCACAGCGTATTCAGGAGTCTGGTCATCGCCATCATGGCGTCGGGGACGAGTCCGCCGTAGACACCGGAATGGACGTCGTGGTCGAGCGTCGTGAGGGAGAACTCGATCGCGCACATCCCGCGGAGGGAGGTCGTGAGGGCGGGGGTGCCCGCCGCCCAGTTCGCCGAGTCGGCGACGACGATGACATCGGAAGCGAGCTTGTCCCGGTACCGCTCGAGGAAGTCGCGGAAGCTCGGCGAACCGGCCTCCTCCTCGCCCTCGACGAAGAGGACGACACCGACGTTCAGGTCGTCCGCGAGGACGTCGAGCGCTGCGAGGTGGATGAGGACGCCGGCCTTGTCGTCGGCGACACCCCGTCCGTAGAGTCGATCGCCCTTCTTCGTCGCAGTGAAGGGGTCCGTCTCCCAGAGCGCGAGGTCACCGGTCGGCTGGACGTCGTGATGCGCGTAGAGGAGCACCGTGGGTCGACCCTCGGGCGCAGCCCGACGTGCGACAACGGCGGGGTAGCCCTCGGAGCCGTCGGTGTTCCGCCCCCGGAGGATCTCGACCGAGTCGAAACCGCGCGTCCCCGCAAACCGGGCGACCGCCTCGGCGCTGGCCTGCACCTGGGCCGGGTCGCTGCTCGCCCAGGCGAGAGACGGGATCGCGACGAGCTCGGCGAGTTCGGCGAGGACGGAGTCGTAGACGGGGGCGAGGCGCGCGCGGAGGTCCGCCGCGGTGAGGGGCGTGTGAGATGTGGTCATACCGAAATGCTAGTCCTTATAGAATGTCGGGGTGTTTGGACGGAAGAACGACAGGAACGAGGCCGCGCCCGCCGCTGATCCGGCGCAGGCAGCAGACCCGACGCAGGAGCCGGTGAGCCGGGATCCCCGCGCGAAGACCGGGCCCACGCCGACCCGCAAGGAGCGTGAGGCCGCACGGCGCCGTCCGCTCGTCGCGAGCAAGGACAAGGAGGCGAAGGCGCGGTACAAGGAGATCGAGCGTGCCGAACGCGAGAAGGCCCGCGTCGGTCTCATGAACGGCGACGAGCGCTACCTCACCGCTCGGGACCGCGGTCCTCAGCGTCGGTACGTCCGCGATTTCGTCGACGCCAGGTTCTCGATCGGTGAGCTGTTCATCCCCGTGGCACTCGTCATGCTCATCTTCGGCATGTTCGCCGGCAACACCGAGTTCCAGCTCATCGTCAACGTCGTCGTCTACGGTCTGCTCGCTCTCGTCGTCCTCGACAGCGTCATCCTGCGGTTCACGCTCCGCGGCCGGCTCGCCGCCAAGTTCGGTGGGACGGACAGGATCGAACGCGGTCTCACCTTCTACGCGATCATGCGTGCCATCCAGATGCGTCCGCTCCGGGTCCCCAAGCCCCAGGTCAAGCGTCGCCAGTACCCGAGCTGAGCACCGCGCTCCCTCCGCACGAAGGGCCCGCGTTCCCGGAACTTTCCGGAAGCGCGGGCCCTTTCTCCGTCCGTCACCCTCCTGTCACTGCATCCGCAGCGCCCGGAGACCGGCGGACAGGGTCCGCACCCACATGGGCCCGCGGAAGATCATCGCGCTGTATCCCTGGACCAGATCGGCACCGGCGTCGAACCGTGCCTGCGCGTCCTCCGCGGAGTCGATACCGCCGACGCCGATGACGGTGAGCCGGTCCCCCACCCGGTTCTTCACGAGCCGGGTGACCTCGAGCGCCCGAGGCGCCAGGGGCCGTCCGGAGATCCCGCCGGCCTCCGCCTCGGCCTTCTCACGGTCGGCGCCCGTGAGAACCGACCGGTCGATCGTCGTGTTCGTCGTGATGAGCCCGTCGACGCCGAGTTCGACCGCGAGATCGGCGACCGCGAGCACGTCGTCGTCCGCGAGGTCCGGGGCGATCTTCACGAGCAGGGGCACGTGTCCCAGCGTCGATCGGGGGTTCTCCACCACGGCATCCGCGGCCTCGCGGACCGCCGTGATGATGGGGCGCAGCGCCTCGGTCGACTGGAGGTCGCGCAGTCCCGGGGTGTTCGGGGAGCTCACGTTGATGACGAGGTAGTCCGCGAGCGGGGCGAGGACCCGCGCGGAGGTCCGGTAGTCCTCGACGGCCTGCTCGGCCGGGACGATCTTCGTCTTCCCGATGTTCACCCCGATGACCGGACGCTTCCGCTCCGGGAGCGCATCGACCTTCGCACGGGACTTCCGGAGGTTGATCGCGGCCTGTCGCGAGCCGGGGTTGTTGAACCCCATGCGGTTGAGGATCGCCTCGTGATCGAGGAGACGGAACAGACGGGGTTTCGGATTGCCCGGCTGTGCGTGTGCCGTGACGGTCCCGACCTCGATGTGCCCGAACCCGAGCATCGCCATCGCACGGACCCCCGTCCCGGTCTTGTCGAAACCGGCGGCGAGACCGATCCGATTGGGGAAGTCGAGTCCGAGGACCTCCGCCCGGTCCTCGGTCCCGTGCGCGAACACCGCGCGGACGAGTTCGCGGGCACCGGGGACCGCATCGAGCGCCTTGAGCGCGGAGAAACTGAGCGAGTGCGCACGTTCGGCGTCCATCCGGACGAGGACGGTGCGGAAGATGATGGGATACAACACGTGCCCATCGTATCGGGCACCACCGCGCATCCGGGGCCCGCAGACATGCCCGCGGAAACCCGGGAGGCATAGGATCGAAGCGAAAACCCGCACCCGGTCACAGGAAAGGACCTGCATGTCCTCCTCTCTTCTCCCCTCCGCTTCCTCCACGGCCCCGGCCCGGGCGAAGGCGGACGTCCTCGTCGTCGCCGTGAGCAGCGGTGACACCCTCACCGTCCACGGTGACTTCACCGCTGCCACCTCGAAAGCCCTCGTCGCGGCCGCCGGCGCGGTCGACTTCAGCGGGAAGGCGAACTCCCTCGCCCGGATCCCCGCGGTGCCCGGTCTTGCAGCCTCCTCGGTCCTCCTCGTCGGACTCGGCGACCTCTCCCCCGCTGCCCTCCTCGCGGACGACCCGCTCGACCTCGGCTCGGCGGCCGCCCTCGAGGTGCTCCGCCGCGCGGCCGGGACCGCGCTCCGGTCTCTCGGGGAGGGCGCCTCGGTGGCACTCGCGTTCCCGACCGCGGAACCGGCAGCCGCCGAGGCGGTCGCCACCGGCGCAGCCCTCCGCGCCTACCGCTTCACCGAGTACCTCTCCGACGGGGAGTCGAAGGCCCCGGTCGCCACCATCGAGGTCCTCACGACGAAGAAGAACGCGGCTGCGGTCGAGCGCGGTGCGATCGTCGCCGCCGCCGTCGCGCGGACCCGTGATCTCGTGAACACCCCGCCGATCGACCTCTACCCCGCGTCCTTCGCCGACGCGGTCTCGTCGCAGGCGAAGGGTCGGAAGGTGAAGGTGACGGTCCTCGACGAGGCCGCTCTCGTCGCGGGCGGGTACGGGGGCCTCATCGGGGTCGGTCAGGGCTCGGCCCGCGGACCGCGCCTCGTGAAGGTCGAGTACGCCCCGCGCAGGTCCGCCGGGCACCTCGCGCTCGTCGGCAAGGGCATCACCTTCGACTCCGGTGGCATCTCCCTCAAGCCGGCCGCCTCGATGGAGGACATGAAGTCGGACATGGCGGGTGCCGCCGCTGCGGTCCAGACGGCGTTCGCCGCGCACGACCTCGGACTCCCGGTCAAGGTCACCGCCTGGCTCTGCCTCGCCGAGAACATGCCCGGCAGCAGCGCTTCGCGTCCCTCGGACGTCGTCCGCATCTACGGCGGGAAGACCGTCGAGATCACGAACACCGATGCCGAGGGCCGGGTCGTCATGGCCGACGGTCTCGTGGCCGCCCAGGAGGAGCACCCGGATCTCCTCGTCGACATCGCCACCCTCACCGGTGCCCAGGTCATCGCACTCGGGAACCGCGTCTCCGGTGTCATGGGCACCGACGACGCACGAAACCGCGTCGTCCTCGCGGCCGAGGTGTGCGGCGAGCAGTTCTGGCCGATGCCGATCCCCGAGGAGATGCTCGCGGGCTTCTCCTCGAACGTCGCGGACCTCAAGAACGCCGGCAAGCGTCCCGGTGGCATGCTCGCCGCCGCGGCCTTCCTGCGCGAGTTCGTCGAGTCCGATCAGGAATGGGCCCACCTCGACATCGCCGGACCGGCGTTCAACACCGACGGCGCGTGGGGCTACACCCCGGTCGCCGGCACCGGCGTCCCCGTCCGTACTCTGCTCGCTCTCGCGGAGTCCATGGCGGCCTCCTGACCCCCGGGTCCGTGGCCCGCTCCGCAGGCAGGAGCGGGACGGGGACCGCCGTTGCCGGACGGTCCCCGTCGGCCCTGCTGCCGTGTGACCGCCGACGCATCCGACTGTTGGAACAATTCGGACGAATAGTGGAAAGATGGGGACAAAGTGTCGACGACCGGCACTCTCCGCACTCGTAACGAGGAGAAATCCGTGACTGATTCGGTAAACACGTACGATCTCGTCATCCTGGGCGGTGGCACCGGCGGTTACGCTGCTGCGCTGCGCGCCTCCCAGCTCGACATGAAGGTCGCGCTCATCGAGCGGGACAAGGTCGGCGGTACCTGTCTGCACCGTGGTTGCATTCCGACCAAGGCCCTCCTGCACGCGGCCGAGGTCGCCGACACCGTCAAGGACGCCGCCGGTTTCGGCGTCAACGCCGAACTGCTCGGTATCGACATGGAGAAGGTCGTCGCCTTCAAGCAGGGCATCATCGATCGCAACTACAAGGGCCTCCAGGGACTCGTGAAGGCCCGCGGCATCGACTACATCTCCGGTGAGGGCAAGCTCGTCTCCCAGGACACCGTCGAGGTGACGAACGACGAGGGCACCCTGCAGGTGACAGGCAAGGCGATCGTCCTCGCGACCGGCTCGACCTCGAAGACCATCGGCATCGACATCCGTGACCGCGTCATGACTTCCGAGCAGGCCCTCGAGTACACCGAGGTCCCGGAGTCCGCGATCGTTCTCGGCGGCGGTGTCATCGGCGTCGAGTTCGCCTCGGTCTGGGCCTCCATGGGCTCCAAGGTCACGATCGTCGAGGGTCTCCCCCACCTCGTCGCGAACGAGGACGAGGCGATCTCGAAGGCGCTCGAGAAGGCCTTCAAGAAGCGCAAGATCGACTTCAAGCTCGGTGCCATGTTCGACTCCGTCGAGCAGGATGCCGACGGCGTCCACGTGAAGCTCCAGGACGGAACCGTCATCGACGCCTCGGTACTCCTCGTCGCCGTCGGCCGTGGCCCGGTCACCGCCGGCTTCGGCTTCGAGGAACAGGGCATCCCGATGGACCGTGGCTTCGTCCTCGCGAACGAGCGGCAGCACACCGGCGTCGGCAACATCTACGCGGTCGGCGACATCGTCCCCGGCCTCCAGCTCGCCCACCGCTCGTTCGCGCAGGGCATCTTCGTCGCCGAGGAACTCGCCGGCATGAACCCCGCGCCGATCATCGAATCCGGCATCCCGCGCGTCACCTACTGCGAGCCGGAGATCTTCTCCGTCGGTCTCACCGAGAAGCAGGCAGTGGAGACCTACGGTGCCGAGAAGATCGAGAAGGTCGAGTACCCGCTCGGCGGCAACGGCAAGTCCACGATCCTCAAGACGACCGGCTTCATCAAGGTGGTCCGTGAGAAGGACGGCCCGGTCGTCGGCATCACCGGTATCGGTGCGCGCCTGAGCGAGCAGGTCGGCGAGGCCCAGCTCATCGTGAACTGGGAGGCCTTCCCCGAGGAGGTCGCCGCTCTCGTCCACGCGCACCCGACCCAGAACGAAGCCATCGGCGAGGCCCACCTGGCACTCGCCGGCAAGCCGCTGCACTTCCACAACTGATCCGAGGAAGAGAATCATGTCGAACACCGTGAACATGCCGGCCCTCGGCGAATCCGTCACCGAAGGGACCGTCACCCGCTGGCTCAAGAACGTCGGTGACACCGTCGAGGTCGACGAACCGCTCCTCGAGGTCTCCACCGACAAGGTCGACACCGAGATCCCCAGCCCCTACGCGGGCGTCGTCGAGCAGCTCCTCGCGGAGGAGGACGACGAGGTCGAGGTCGGCGGCGCACTCGCCGTCATCGGTGACGGGTCCGGCGAGTCCGCCGCTCCCGCCGCCGAGGAAGCGCCTGCCCAGGAGGAGGCACCTGCCCCGGCCGCCGAGGAAACCCCCGCTCCCGCCGAGGAGGAGTCGGCTCCCGCCGCCGCTCCCGCGTCGTCCGAGGACGCCACCGACGTGACGATGCCGGCTCTCGGCGAGTCCGTCACCGAGGGAACCGTCACCCGTTGGCTCAAGGCCGTCGGTGACACCATCGAGGTCGACGAACCGCTCCTCGAGGTCTCCACCGACAAGGTGGACACCGAGGTCCCCTCCCCCGTCGCCGGTACGATCCTCGAACTCCTGGCCGAGGAGGACGACGAGGTCGAGGTCGGCGCCGTGCTCGCACGCGTCGGAACCCCGGGCTCCGCTCCCGCCTCCGAGGCGCCGGCACCCGAGTCCGCACCGGAGCCCGAGCCCGCACCGGAGCCCGAGCCCGCACCCGAGCCGGAGCCGACTCCTGAGCCGACCCCCGAGCCCGAACCGGCCCCGGAGCCGGAGCCCGCTCCGGAACCGGAACCGGCCGCCGAGGCACCGAAGCCGGCCGCATCGAGCATCCCGCAGACCGTCGCGGACAACTCCGCGTACGTGACGCCGCTCGTGCGCAAGCTCGCGAAGGACAAGGGTGTCGATCTCTCCACCGTCACCGGCACCGGTGTCGGCGGTCGCATCCGGAAGCAGGACGTGCTCTCGGCCGCGGCGAACGCTCCGCAGGCACAGGCCCCGGCAGCTGCTCAGGCAGCCGGCACCTCGGCCCCCGCCCCGTTCAGGCTCGAGATCCCGGAGGAGGTCGCGAAGCTCCGCGGCACCACCGAGAAGGCCTCGCGGATCCGGCAGACCATCGCGACCCGCATGCGCGACTCCCTGCAGAACTCCGCCCAGCTCACGCAGACGATCGAGGTCGACATGACCCGCGTCTCGAAGCTGCGCAAGGCGCACAAGGACGCGTTCGCGGCCAAGCACGGCGTCAAGCTCACCTACCTCCCGTTCTTCGCGAAGGCGATCGTCGAAGCACTGCAGCTCCACCCGAAGGTGAACGCCCAGTACGACGTCGAGTCCAAGCAGATCACCTACTTCGACCACGAGAACCTCGCGGTCGCGGTGGACACGCCGCGCGGCCTCCTCGTCCCGGTGCTCAAGAACGCCGGAGGCATGTCGATCGCGGAGATCGCCAAGGGTATCGACGATCTCGCGACGAAGACCCGCGACGGCAAGATCGCTCCAGATGATCTGTCCGGCGGTACCTTCACGGTGACGAACATCGGTTCGGTCGGCGCGCTCTTCGACACGCCGATCATCAATGCTCCCCAGATGGGCATCCTCGGCACCGGCGTCATCACCCGGCGTCCGGTCGTCGTCAAGGGGCCGGACGGGGACGAGACCATCGCGATCCGCGACATGGTCTACCTGCCGCTGTCCTACAACCACGAGCTCGTCGACGGTGCGGATGCAGGTCGCTTCCTGCAGACCATCAAGGCGCGTCTCGAGGACGGCAACTTCGAGGCCGACCTCGACCTGTGATCGCCTGATCACCGACCGGTCGGCTCACGCCTCCCGATCATGGGTCCCGTGAGGGGCGGAGGGTTCTTCCCTCCGCCCCTCACGGCGTTCACGGCTCCAGGACCTCGTGGACCCTCCACCCGTCGTCAGCGAACTGCAGGCGGAACACGAGCCTGGTGCTCTCCCGGTTCTCCGATGTCCCACTGACGAGAACCCCCTCGACCTCCGCACGATCGGCCGCGGGCCGTTCCGTGCGCTCGACGACGAGGTCGAGGACGACGTCCGTCCCACGGAAGTGTTCGACCGCAGCGGGGTCCTCGGCCGCAGCAGCCGGAGAACCGGGAATCGTGAGTCCCGAGAGGGCCGCCGCGTCGCCGGTTTCGTACGCCCGTTCCCGTGCCGCCGTGAGCGCGAGCAGGGCCGCTGCCGGATCCGCCTCGGGTGCGGTAGCTCCTGGGCCGCCGGCCGGCCGGTCGTCATCGGACGCATCCGCCCTCTGCTCCGTGCCCGCCGTGCCGGCCCCGGTGACGGGCGCGGGCGGCACGGTCCCCGCACCACCGCGGTCCCGCGGGTCGCCGGGAACGAGGAGTAGCGCACCCGCGACCGCGAGGCCGGTACCGACGAGGACGAACGGCAGGAGGGCACGCCACCGCTCGCGCGCCTCGGCCCGTCGACAGTCACGCCGGGCCGTCGGTGTGCGTCCGCCCCGAGTGTGCGTCGAGGAAGCAGTACCCCGTGCATTCCCCCGACGGCGGCGGCGCCCGCGCCGAGCGGGCGCGCTTCCACGCCCACGACGTTCCGTCTGCCGGCCGGATCGTGCGCCACTCCGCGGCCGCCGGGCACCACGGGCTTCTGTGACGTCACTCACGAGCGCGCGCGTCCCGGCACGCAGAGCAGCGATCGGCGAGTCCGACATGAGGACCACCCTCCAGCGAAGTTCGATGTCGTTTGATTGCGTTTGATGCCATCAAAGCACGTATGCGGTCGCGGCGGAAGACTCCCTGGCCTCCCGAGTAACGCCACACCCGTTCCCCCGCCGTTTGTATGCAAACGGGTGGAGTTGAATACAGGAAGGCGGAGTTCTAGCGTGACGGCATGACCTTCGTCGTCGAACACCTCGGCTTCTCCCCCGATCTCGTTCCCTACACGGACGCCTGGGACCGGCAGAAGCGCTATCACCAGGACGTCCTCGACGGCCGGCGCGAGTCGACACTCCTCGTCCTCGAGCACGAGGAGGTGTTCACCGCCGGAAAGCGGACCGAGTCCCATGAGCGCCCGACCGACGGCGCTCCCGTCATCGACGTCGACCGCGGGGGAAAGATCACCTGGCACGGCCCCGGCCAGCTCGTCGCCTATCCGATCTACCGCCTCGCCGATCCGAAGGACGTCAAGCTCTACGTCCACCAGATCGAACAGGCCGTCATCGACCTGTGCGCCGAATACGGCATCACCGCCACCCGGGTCGACGGGCGGGCGGGAGTGTGGCTGCGTGGAGCAGCTGCACCCACCGCCTCCGGACTGCCCACGTTCCCCGCCCCCGACCGCAAGATCGCCGCGATCGGGATCCGGATCCACGAGGGCGTGGCGATGCACGGCGTCGCCGTCAACTGCTCCAACGCCCCGCAGGGCTTCGACTCGATCGTGCCCTGCGGGATCGCCGACGCCGGGGTCACGACCCTCTCGACGGAACTCGGACGCACCGTCACCCCCACCGACATCGCTCCCCGTTTCATCGAGCTCCTGCAGACGCACATCACCGCCTGACCGCCTTCCGGGCGTCCACCACCGACGGCCCGGGCACCACGGGCGACACCGACACCCCAGGAGGGCCCACCTCATGACCATCGCACCCGAGGGGCGCAAGCTCCTGCGCGTCGAATCGCGCAACTCCCAGACCCCCATCGAGGCCAAGCCCACGTGGCTCAAGGCGAAGGCGAAGATCGGTCCCGAGTACTCCGAGCTCAAGTCGCTCGTCCGCGGAGCCTCGCTCCACACCGTCTGCGAGGAGGCCGGCTGCCCGAACATCTTCGAGTGCTGGGAGGACCGCGAGGCCACCTTCCTCATCGGAGGCGAACAGTGCACCCGCCGCTGTGACTTCTGCCAGATCGACACCGGCAAGCCTGCGGACTACGACGCGGACGAGCCGCGCCGCGTCGCCGAATCGGTCGCGACGATGGGCCTGCGCTACTCGACGATCACCGGCGTCGCACGCGACGACCTCCCGGACGGCGGGGCGTGGCTCTACGCGGAGACCGTCCGTCTCATCCATGCGATCGAGCAGGCCGACGGGCAGCGGACCGGGGTCGAGCTCCTCATCCCGGACTTCGACTCGAACGACGACCAGCTCGCGGAGGTCTTCTCCTCCCGCCCCGAGGTGCTCGCCCACAACGTCGAGACCGTCCCCCGGATCTTCAAGCGGATCCGCCCCGGCTTCCGTTACGAGCGTTCCCTCTCCGTCATCACGAAGGCCCGCGAGGCCGGCCTCGTGACGAAGTCGAACATCATCCTCGGCATGGGCGAGACGAACGAGGAGGTCGTCGAGGCGCTGCGCGACTTCCGCGAGGCCGGCACCGACATCGTCACGATCACGCAGTACATGCGTCCTTCGCCGCGCCACCACCCCATCGACCGCTGGGTGAAGCCACAGGACTTCGTGGAGCTCCGCGACGCCGCCGAGGAGATGGGCTTCCTCGGAGTGATGTCCGGCCCCCTCGTCCGGTCCTCGTACCGCGCGGGCCGACTCTGGGCACAGGCGATGAAGGCCAAGGGCCTCGAGATCCCGGCCGAGCTCGCCCATCTCGACACCGATTCGCCGGCCCGACAGGAGGCCCAGGCGGTCGTCGACACCTTCGGAAGCGGCGAGGAGGTAAAATTCTCGGGTTGATGCTGCGCGCGGAGCTCCGCGACACGCATCCCCGACCCCCATCCGCCACGATCGAGCGAGAGCATGTCTGAAGACTCCAAGCCCCGCCGCGGCTTGTTCAACCGCAAGCCGAAGGACCCCAACAAGGCACCCGGCCGCCTGGCCCAGATGAAGCAGGTCTTCACGCTGGCCCAGAAGGAATACCCGCAGACGGCCTGGCTCATGGCCGCCGCCGTCCTGGGAGGCGCCGCCCTCGGTGTGCTCGTGGGACTGCTCATCGGTGCGATGTGGCTGTGGATCATCCTCGGTGTCATGGCCGGCGTCCTCGGCGCGATCTGGATCCTCGGACGCTTCGCCGAGACCGCCGCGTTCTCGCAGCTCGAGGGCCAGCCCGGTGCCGTCGGTGCCGTGCTCAACACCGCCCGTCGTGGCTGGCTCATGGACGAGGAGCCCGTCGCCGCGAACCCGAAGACACGTGATCTCGTGTTCCGGTCGACCGGGCGCGGCGGCATCGTGCTCGTCTCCGAGGCGCCGGCCGGCCGCGCGAAGAAGATGCTCGCACAGCAGAAGTCGCGCCACGAGCGTCTCTTCCCCGGCGTTCCCGTGCACACCATCCAGTCGGGCAACGGCGAGGGACAGGTCCACATGAAGGCCGTCCGTCGTGAGGTCGAGAAGCTCCCCAAGGCACTCGGCAAGCCGGAGGTCCTCGAGCTCCGCCGCCGCCTCAAGGGACTGGGCTCGCTCACCTCGCGCGCACCCATCCCGAAGGGCATGGATCCGAACCGGGCCCGCCCGGACCACCGGGCACTGCGCGGGAAGTGAGCCGCGGTCCGAGCCACGCACTTCTCGTCCCGACTCGGGACGTCCCGAACGCCGGAGGCCCTCACCACCCGAGTGGTGAGGGCCTCCGGCGTTCCCGGGAGTTCCCGAACACGTGCGCGGTCGGCTCCGCGTGAGCTCCGAGGGGGCGTCGGATCAGCGGTTCCGCACGATGACGGTGCGGCCTGCGATGTCGTGGAACCCACGGTGGTCGGCGTCGTACACGACCGCCGGCAGAACGAGCATGAGGAGCAGGGTCCGCACCGTACCGTGGGCGAAACCGGGGGCTCCTCCGCCGAGGCGCCGCACCGACAGCCCGAACAGCCGGTGCCCGAGGGTGGTCCCCAGCAGGGACACGAGGAGCACGTTCTCGAGGAAGAAAGCCACGAGCACGGCGACGTTGAACCACATCGAGTCGTACGGCACGAACAGCACCGCGATGAGGGAGCACGCGACCCAGTCGACGATGAGCGCCCCGAAACGACGACCGAGCGGAGCCCGGGAACCGGGCCCGCTCTCGGGTAGTCCGATGCGTTTGCCGGGCCACGAGCCCTCGGGCAGGGATGTGCGGGGGCCCTCGAGCCAGGACCCGAGGTCTTCTCTGTCGATCACACGCTCCAGGATATCGGTCGCACCCCGCAGAACGCCCGCCGGGCACCCGCTCCGCACACCGAGCGGACGTGATCCGCGAAACATTCCCGAAACAATGAAGACATGAAACATTCATCCGTGAAAACTACTGTCGCCGGTGACGTGGATCCGACTTCAGGACATTCCGCCACCGGACTGTGATCGAAGACGCCGGTCCTCACCGTCTCCCTGTCCACTCAGACGCCAGGAGCCACCTTGTTCACGACCCCCTCCGAACTCACCGCGTTCATCAAGGAGAACGACGTTCAGTTCGTCGACATCCGCTTCACCGACCTGCCGGGCCAGGTCCAGCACTTCAACCTCCCCGCCTCCGCGTACGACGAGGAAGCGATCGAGGAGGGCCTGCTGTTCGACGGCTCGTCCATCCGTGGTTTCCAGACCATCAACGAGTCGGACATGAAGCTCCTCGCGGACGTGACCACCGCGTACATCGATCCGTTCCGTGAGGCGAAGACCCTCGTGGTCTTCCACTCGATCGTGGACCCCTTCACCGACGAGCCCTACTCGCGCGATCCCCGCCAGGTCGCGGCGAAGGCCGAGGCGTACCTCAAGTCGACCGGTATCGCGGACACCGTGTTCTTCGGCGCGGAGGCGGAGTTCTACCTCTTCGACAACATCCAGTACCAGAACGAGCCGGGCCACTCCTTCTACAAGCTCGACTCGATCGAGGCCGCGTGGAACACCGGCCGCGAGGAGGTCGGCGGCAACCTCGGTTACAAGACCCCCTACAAGGGCGGCTACTTCCCGACCGGCCCGCAGGACCACTTCGCGGACGTCCGTGACGCCATCTCCCTCACCCTTCAGCAGGTGGGCTTCGAGGTCGAGCGTGCGCACCACGAGGTCGGCACCGCCGGTCAGCAGGAGATCAACTACAAGTTCAACTCCCTCAAGCACGCGGCCGACCAGCTGCTCAACTTCAAGTACATCGTGAAGAACGTCGCCCTCGACTTCGAGAAGTCGGCGACCTTCATGCCGAAGCCGATGTTCGGCGACAACGGCTCCGGCATGCACTGCCACCAGTCGCTGTGGAAGAACGGCGAGCCCCTCTTCTACGACGAGAACGGCTACGCAGGACTCTCCGACCTCGCACGCTGGTACATCGGCGGCCTCATCGAGCACGCCGGTTCCGTCCTCGCCTTCACGAACCCGACGCTCAACTCCTTCCGTCGTCTGGTTCCCGGCTTCGAGGCGCCCGTCACCCTCGTGTACTCGGCCCGTAACCGTTCGGCCGCGATCCGCATCCCGATCACCGGTTCCTCGCCGAAGGCCAAGCGCCTCGAGTTCCGCGTGCCGGACCCGTCGTCGAACCCGTACCTCGCGTTCTCGGCGCAGCTCATGGCAGGCCTCGACGGCATCAAGAACCGCATCGAGCCGCCGGCACCGGTGGACAAGGACCTCTACGAGCTCCCCGCCGCGGAGCTCAAGGACATGAAGACCGTGCCGAACTCCCTCGAGGACGCCCTCGTCGCGCTCGAGAACGACCACGACTTCCTCACCGCCGGCGATGTCTTCACCGAGGACCTCATCGAGACCTGGATCGCGTACAAGCGTGAGGCCGAGATCGACGTCGCGCGCCTGCGCCCGACCCCGACCGAGTTCGAGCTCTACTACTCGGTCTGATCGTTCGCCGCAGGGTGCCGCCCGCTCGGTCCCTGCGCGTCCCACTGCGGCCCCGGACTCCCCGTCCGGGGCCGCAGTGCATTCATCTCGTCGCTGCACCCACGGCGTGGCTCCCCGACCGGCGGACGTCACACCGCCGCCGGTGCGGTGTCCGCCTAGACTTCGGGACATGACCCACTACGACCTCCTCGTTATCGGCACCGGTTCCGGGAACTCGATCGTCGACGAACACTTCGATTCCCAGAAGGTGGCCATCGCCGAGGCGCACCTCTTCGGCGGCACGTGCCTCAACGTCGGCTGCATCCCCACGAAGATGTTCGTGAAGACCGCGGACCTTGCACGCACCGCCTCCGCCGCACACACCGCCCGTTTCGGCCTCACCACGTCGTTCTCCGCCGCCGACTGGCCTGCCATCCGCGACCGGGTGTTCGGCCGGATCGACCCGATCGAGGCCGGCGGACGTGACTACCGCACGAATCGCCTGCCGAACGTCACGGTGTACCCCGAGCACGTGCGGTTCACCGGACCGCGGACGGTCGTCACGGACTCGGGGGCCGAGATCACGGCCGACAGGATCGTCATCGCGGCCGGTTCGCACGCACACGTCCCGGAACTCCCCGGTCTCGACGCCGCTCGTGTCGACTCCCCCGGGTACCCGGTCGCCACCTCGAACTCGATCATGCGGATCGACTCCCTCCCCCGGAGCCTCACGATCATCGGAGGTGGGTTCATCGCTGCCGAGTTCGCGCACGTCTTCTCCTCACTCGGCGTCGACGTCACCGTGCTCGTCCGCGGAGACCATTTCCTCTCGCACGCCGATTCGACCGTCTCGGAGCGCTTCACCTCGGCCTTCGCCGCGGCCCACCACGTCCGGACCGGTACCTCGGTCACCGCACTCGAGGTCACCGGTGCCGGGGTGCACGTGACGACCCGTACGTCGGACCGCGGCACCGGGAGCCTCACGAGCGATATGGTGCTCCTCGCCACCGGCCGGGTCCCCTCGCTCGAGGGCCTCGGCGTGGACAGGGCCGGGTTCGACACGACCGAAGGGCGCCTCGCCGTCGACGACCGTCAGCGCGTGCTCGCGGGCGGCACACCGGTTCCCGGCGTCTTCGCCCTCGGTGACATCTCCTCGCCCTACCTGCTCAAGCACGTGGCGAACCACGAGGCACGCGTCGTCCGGGCGAACCTCCTCGCCGATATCGCCGCCGGTGCGCCGGGCGCCGCCGAGGCCGCCGATCTCACGGTCGTGAATCACCGTGCCGTGCCCTCGGCCGTGTTCTCGGACCCCCAGGTCGCCACAGTGGGACTCACGGAGGAGCAGGCGGCTGCGGCCGGCGTCGACTACACGGTCAAGGTCCAGGAGTACGCGGACGTCGCGTACGGATGGGCACTCGAGGACAGGATCGGTTTCGTCAAACTCCTCGCGGACCGGCGGACGCGCCGGCTGCTCGGTGCCCATATCGTCGGCGACGACGCCTCCATGTTGCTCCAGCCCCTCGTGCAGGCCATGAGCTTCGATCTGCCCGCCGACCGCATGGCGAAGGAACAGTATTGGATCCACCCGGCACTGCCCGAGGTCGTCGAGAACGCCCTCCTCGGACTCGAGTTCGACTGACCGTCGGTGCCTGCCGAGCGTTCCGCGGCGAGGGCCGGGCACCATTCCCGGTGCCCGGCCCTCGGGGTCGACGGTGGTCCGGTGGACCGCCGACACTATCGGCGTACGCACCGACCGTGTCAGTGAATCTCAGTCGTCGTCATCGTCATCGTCATCGTCATCATCGTCGCCATCGTCATCATCGTCGTCCGAGTCCGCCGCAGGTGCCTGCGGTGCAGGAGCCACCTGTTGCGGTTTCTGGGGTTTCGGTTCGGGTTCCGGTTCCGGTGCGGGCACCTGGAGGCTTGCACTTCCCCCGCCACCGGTGCTCCCACCGCCGGGGCCGTTCCCTGCGCCGGTGTCCCCACCGGCAGGTGCGGACGGAGCGGGCGCCCCGGTCGTGGGCGCGCCCGTGTCACCCGTCGGACCGGGTGAGGTCGTCGGCTCCCGGACCGTAGGGGCTCCCGTGGTCGTCGAGTTCGCGACGACGGGTTCGTGCGAGATCTCCGGTCCGCTCGACATCGATACCCACAACCCCGTCGCCGCGAGGCCGGCGAGGACGATCGCGCCGATCGAGATGAGCATGCGCACGGGTCCACCTGCTTCCTGTTGCGTTCGTCATGGCCGGCGGTTCGGTCTCCGCCGTCCGGCCGTCGTCCACGGCCCCGGGATTCAAGTCTGCCCGTGCCCGGTGAACCGGTCATGAGCGTCGGATGAGAACGTTCTCATCCGACCGGTGACAGCACGGGGTCACGGGGCATCCGGTAGCCGAGGCCGCGCACGGTCTCGATCGCGTCGTGCCCGAACTTCTGTCGCAGATAGCGCACGTACACCTCGACGACGTTCGACTTCCCGTCGTAGTCGTAGCCCCACACCTCGTCGAGGATCTGTGCGCGTTCGAGCACGACCGCCGGATTGCGCACGAACAGTTCGGCAAGGGTGAACTCCCGGGCCGAGAGATCGATGATGTGGTTCCCGATCGTCGCCTGCCGGGTCCGGACATCGAGCACGAGAGCGCCGTTGCGTAGTTCCGGCTCCCCGACAGCGGCATGGCCGCCCGTGGCCGGTCCGGGCGAGGCGACGGCGGGTTGCAGCCGCAGTTCGACACGGGCGACGAGTTCGGACACCGCGAAGGGCTTGGGGATGTAGTCGACGGCTCCCCCGGTGAGCCCGTGGACGGTGTCCTCGCTCGAGTCGCGCGCCGTGCACATGATGACGGGCGTCGGGTTCTTCGATTCCCGGAGGGCCGCGAGGATCGCGAACCCGTCGATCGTCGGCAGGCCGACGTCGAGGATCACGAGGTCGTACCCGCCGTGGAGCGCCGACTGCAGGGTGAACATGCCGTCCGCGGCGATGTCCGAGGTGTGGCCCGCCTTCGTGAGGCCCTTCGCGATGAAACGGGCGATGTTCTCCTCGTCCTCCGCGATGAGGATGTGTGCCATGACTTCGGTACCTTTCGAATGGTCGACCACGGGAAGGCCGGGGTCAGCTGCGGGCTGGGCATGGGGTCGGATGGTCAGGGACGCTCGGGGAGCACCGCGGGGGCGGCCGTGGGAGCCGGCGGACCGTCGGGAACGACGATCGTGAAGGCCGCACCGTGACCCGGGACGGACTGGAGTTCGGCCCACCCTCCGTGGGCCTCCGCGATCGCCTGCACGATCGACAGGCCCAGCCCCGAACCGTCCTTGTTACGGGACGTCGAGCCGCGGTGGAACCGTTCGAAGATGTGGGCCTGTTCCTCGTAGGCGATGCCCGGACCGTCGTCGACGACGCGGAACAGCGCAGCCGACCCGACTTCCGGGCGTCCGTGCACCTGCGAGGTGAACATCACCGAGATCGAGATCGTCGAGTCCGCCGGCGTGTATGTCACCGCGTTCTTGCACAACTGCAGGAGTGCCTGTTCGATCCGCTGTCGGTCGACGACGACCTCGCGATCGGTCGACGTGGCCGTCTCGATCGTCTGCGGCCCGAGGCCCGCGGCCTTCGCCGCGACCTCGGTGATGATCGCCGCCGAGGAGGTGGGTGCCGGCGCGATGAAATCCCTTCGCTGCGCCTTCGCGAGGAGGGAGAGGTCCTCGACCATCCGATTCATCCGGTCGACCTCGTCGAGTGTGAGGGTCCGGGTGTCGACCACGTCGGTCGGGTCGTCCTCGTCCATGACCTCGAGATTCCCGCGGATGATGGTGAGAGGAGTGCGGAGCTCGTGGCTGAGGTCCGACATGAACCGACGCTGTTCCGTGATCCCGTCCTCCACCCGGTCCATCATCGCGTTGAAACTCGCCCCGAGGCGATCGATCTCGTCGCCGTTACCGGTGAGTTCCGCACGGGCCCTGAGGTCGTTCGTGTGGGCCCGCCCCGCGAGCTCGGTGATCCGGTCCAGCGGTTTGAGCAGCCGGGACATGACGGCGTGCCCGACGACGGCGACGAGCACGAGCGTGAGCAGACTCACCGCGACGTACAGCCACAGGTTCCGCCACACCTGTCCGTAGAAGTACCCGATGTCGTTGACGATGACCATGTAACCCTGACTCGGGTCACCGGGAACCGTCACGGGAACGACGGCGATCCGGACGAGGGAACCGCGCGAGTCCTCGAGCTGAGCCGACTGGGTGCGGGTGGGGTCAGCAAGGGCGAGTGCGTGTTCGACGAGGACCGGATCCTCGATGTCGATCGCCCGTTCGGCGGCCGGTGGGACGTACACGAGCCGGCCGTCGATGATCGCACCGAAGCTCTCGCGGGTGCTCGGGACGTCGGAGCTCATCACCTCGAAGAGCAGTTCGTCGACGCTGCCGAAGGTCCGGCCGTCCGGGCCCGAGGCGATCGTCTGGAGGTCGTCGATCTCGTCGAGGATCTCGGCGTCGGCCCGTTCGGACACCGCGACACCCTGGAGGCCGAATGTGATCGCTCCGGTGAGTGCGAGACCGAGAGCCGTCGCCGCGAGGACGACGAAGAGGGTGCGACCGCGGAACGAGAGGGCGAAGGCGCGCAGTCTGCGGCTGGTGGCACGGGGCGACATGCGCGCCACGCTATCGACCGGATGTGAGGCCACGATGAGAGCCGCGTTCAGCTCAGGAGCGACGCGTACACCTCGACGGTGTCACGTCCGATGCGCTCCCAGGAGAACGACTCGACGGCGCGGCGCAGGCCGGCCCGCCCCATCTCGGCCGCTCGGGTGGGGTCGGAGACCATCCGGGTGAGCGCCTCGGCGAGGTCGTGGACGAAGACCTCCGGATCCCGTGGGGTGCCGGTGCCGTCGTCGACCTGGTCGATCGGCACGATGATCCCGGTCTCGCCGTCGAGCACGACCTCGGGGATCCCACCGGTCCCGGTTCCGACGACGGGGGCTCCGCACGCCATCGCCTCGAGGTTCACGATCCCGAGTGGTTCGTAGACGCTCGGGCACACGAAAGTGGTGGCGTGGGTGAGGATCTGGGTGAGTTTCTGCCGCGGCAGCATCTCGGAGATGAGGATGACGCCGTGGCGGGTCTCCTGGAGGTCCGCCACGAGTCCGGACACCTCGGCGGCGATCTCGGGGGTGTCCGGAGCGCCGGCGCACAGGACCACCTGGACGTCCTCCGGCAGCAGGGCAGCCGCCCGGAGGAAGAACGGCAGGCCCTTCTGGCGGGTGATACGACCGACGAACACGACGCTCGGTCGATCAGGATCGATGCCGTACTCGACGAGGGCGCTCGTGTCCTCGTTCGGCTGCCACGCGGCGGAGTCGATGCCGTTGTACACGACCCGGACCTTCGCCGGATCGACCTGCGGATAGGCCCGGAGAATGTCCCGGCGCATGCCCTCGGACACCGCGATGATGCCGGTCGCTCCCTCGTAGGCGGTCCGCTCGGCCCAGGACGACAAGGCGTACCCGCCGCCGAGCTGCTCGGCCTTCCACGGTCGCAGGGGTTCGAGGGAATGTGCGGAGAGCACGTGCGGGATGTCGTACATGAGCCCGGCGAGGTGCCCAGCCATGTTCGCGTACCAGGTGTGGGAGTGCACGAGGTCGGCACCCTCGATCCCGGCGATCATCGAGAGATCGACACCGAGCGTGCGGATCGCGGGGTTCTGATCGGCGAGGGCCTCGAGGTCCGGGTACCCGCGCGCGTACGGCTCCTCACGGGGACCCCCGAAGGCGTGCACGCGGACGTCGATGAGGCGGGAGAGGACTGCGGAGAGTTCGGCGACGTGCACGCCCGCACCTCCGTAGACCTCGGGCGGGAATTCCTTCGTCACGATGTCAGTACGCACAGGTCGATCCAATCACAGGGCGGGGACAGCGGCCAGGCCTCCCGAACGCATGGACATCCGCCTCTCACGAGCAGAAATGTCACGAGCTGTTCTTTCGGAGGTACTAGGGTGAGCATAGGCTGGACATGACCGGGATCACACACCGGTCACGTCGCTCGGCCGCACACCACCCGGTGACCGCACCACGTTTGGGGGAACAACCAGAATGCGCGATCTCAAGATCCTGTCGATCGTCCTGGCCGGTGGTGAGGGCAAACGCCTGCAACCGCTCACGCACGACCGCGCGAAACCCGCCGTCCCCTTCGCCGGGTCGTACCGCCTCATCGACTTCGCGCTGTCGAACCTCGTCAACTCCGGATTCCGTGAGATCGTCGTCCTCACGCAGTACAAGTCCCATTCGCTCGACCGCCACATCTCCGAGACCTGGCGGTTCTCCTCGCTCCTGGGCAACTACATCGCCTCGGTCCCCGCGCAGCAGCGCGTGGGCAAACGCTGGTTCCAGGGCAGTGCGGACGCGATCTTCCAGAGCCTCAACCTCATCTACGACGCCCGCCCCGACATCGTCGTCGTGGTCGGCGCGGACCACGTCTACCGGATGGACTTCCGGCAGATGATCGAGGCGCACGTCGAGTCCGGTCTCGCCGCCACCGTCGCCGGCGTCCGGCAGCCGATGGCACAGGTGAAGCAGTTCGGCGTCATCGAGACCGTTCCCGGTTCGCCCGCCACGATCGACCGGTTCGTCGAGAAGCCCGACACCACGGCCGGTCTGCCCGACTCCCCCGACGAGTTCCTCGCCTCCATGGGCAACTACGTGTTCGACGCCCGTGCCCTCGTCGACATGGTGATCGAGGACTCGCGGGACGAGTCCTCGAATCACGACATGGGCGGCAACATCATTCCCGCCTTCGTCGAACGCGGTCAGGCCGGGGTGTACGACTTCGCGCACAACGTGATCCCCGGGGGGCACTCCACGGATCACGGCTACTGGCGTGATGTCGGCACGATCGATTCCTTCTACGACGCGCACATGGATCTCATCGCCCCGGTGCCGTCCTTCGACCTCTACAACCTCCGCTGGCCGATCTTCACGCGCCAGCACGTCCTGCCCCCGGCGAAGTTCGTCCACGACGTCGATCGGCAGCCCGGGCGCGCAGTCGACTCGATCGTCGGTGCGGGTGTCGTGATCTCCGGCGGGTACGTCGAGGGGTCGGTCGTTTCCCAGGGCGTCACCGTCGACTCCCTCGCCGCCGTGTCCTCGTCGATCCTCATGGACCGGGTCCGGATCGAGCGCGGAGCCCGAGTGCACCGTGCGATCCTCGACAAGAACGTCGTCGTGCCCCCGGGCGAGACCGTCGGCCTCTTCCCCGAGGTGGATCGCCGCCGCGGTTACACCGTCACGGACTCGGGGCTCACCGTGGTCCCGAAGAACCACGTCGTCGGTGACGATCCGCACGAGGCGCACCCCGGATGGTGACGGTCGCCGCCGGCGGAGTCGGGCCCGGGCGTGAGGCGCGAGCGACTCACTCGAGCCCGTAGAACACGCGTTCCATGACCTTCCGGGCGCGCCGTGTGGCACCGAGGTAGTCCTCCCGCAGTGTCCCCCCATTGCCCGCGGGGTACCCCATGAGCCGTGCCGTGGCCTCGAGCTCGCCCATATCGGCCGGGAGGCTCTCCGCGGTCCGCCCCCGGTGGAGCATGACCGCGGCCCGCACGCGGGTCGCGAGGGTCCAGGCCTCGGTGAGGATCTCCGCGTCGTCGGAAGCGAGCAGTCCGAGTTCGGCAGCGACCGTGAGCGCTTCGAGGGTCCTGGTGGTCCGCAGCGCCGGGTGCGCGTGCGCATGCCGCAGCTGGAGCAATTGTGCGCACCACTCGACGTCCGAGAGACCTCCCCGACCGAGTTTGAGGTGCAGGCGGGGATCCGCGCCCCGCGGAAGGCGCTCGTTCTCCATCCGGGCCTTGAGGGTCCGCATCTGCCGCACCGAGGCCTCCGGCACCTCGGCGGGATACCGGAGGGGGTCGACGAGGGCGAGGAAGTCCTTGACGAGAGGCTGGTACCCGGCGATGAGTCGGGCCCGCAGGAGCGCCTGCGCCTCCCAGGGCTCGGACCAGCGCGTGTAGTACCCGCGGTATCCCTCGAAGGTCCGGACGAGAGGCCCGTTCTTCCCCTCGGGGCGCAGATCCGCGTCGAGTTCGATCCCGAGGGACACACCGGCCCGCCCGAGTTCCGCCGCGAGTGTCATCGCCACCGTCCGGACGTGCGAGGCGAGACGGGACCGCTGCTCGGCCGGCAGGTCCGGATCGTGGGCCCGGTAGACGTACATGACGTCGGCATCGGAGAAGTACCCGATCTCCGCACCGCCGAGCCGGCCCATCGCGACGATCGCGAACTCGTAGGCGGGGACGTCCGCACGTCCGTCGAGGCCCACCCGCACGGCGCGGAGCGCGCCCGCGATCGTCCGGTCCATCGCCCGCGACAGCAGCGCCGGGGTCTCCCCGCGTTCGACGATCCCGAGGATCTCGCCCATCGCGGTGCGCAGCACCTCGCGGGTGTACATGGCCCGCAACGGCTCCACCGCCGAGGCACCGTGCCGGGTGAGCAGGGACTCGACCTCCCGGTCGAGCGACGCGTCCGACCGCGGCTGCAGGAGCGGGGGATCGTCGAGCCACGCGGTGGACGCGGGATTGTGGAGGAGCAGGTCCGAGGCGAAGTGCGAGAGCGAGAGGATCCGGGCGAGCGAACGGGCCGCGTTCCCGGAGTCGCGGAGCATCCGGACGTACCAACCGGATCCCGACAGCGAGTCGGAGAGCCGCCGGAACGAGAGAAGCCCGGCGTCCGGGTCGACCCCGGACGAGAACCAGTCGAGCATCGCCGGGAGCACCTGGCGCTGCACATTGGTCGCCCGTGACACCCCCGAGGTGAGTGCGGCGATGTGACCGAGCGCGGTCGCCGGATCACGGTATCCGAACGCGGCGAGCCGCTCGCGTGCACTCTCGGGGCGCAGTCCCCCGTACTCGTGTCCGGCCGCCACATCGAGGATCGGGCGGTAGAAGATCTGTTCGTGGAGGGCACGGACCCGGATCGCGTGCCGCTCGCGGTCGGCGAGCAGACGAGCGGCGGACCGGTCCCCGGACGGGTAGACACTCCGGGCGAGGACCCGGAGTTTCTCGTCCTGGACGGGGAGCAGTGCGGTGCGCTGCATGCGCGGGATCTGCAACCGGTGTTCGACCACGCGGAGGAACCGGTACGCGGCATCGAGTTCGGCACGGTCCCGGGTCCCGATGTAGCCGCGGGCGCCGAGGTCGTCGAGCGCCACGAGAGTGGTCGTCCGCCGGATCGCCGGATCGTCGTGCCCGTGGACGAGTTGGAGGAGTTGGGCCGAGAACTCGACGTCCCGCAACCCGCCGGGACCGAGCTTGATCTGCCGGTGCGCGTCCTTCGACGGGATGAGATCGACGACGCGCAGCCGCATGGCCCGGACCTGCGCGATGAATCCCGGTCGTTCCGAGGCCCGCCACACGAGTGGGTGCAGGGCCTCCCGCCACGCATTTCCGAGTGCGGCGTCGCCGGCGATCGGGCGAGCCTTGAGAAGAGCCTGGAACTCCCAGTTCTCCGCGATCGAGGCGTAGTAGTTCTCGAACTCGTCGAGTCGCCGCACGAGCGCACCGGCCTTCCCCTCCGGGCGCAGAGCGGCGTCGAGTTCCCACAGGGCCGGTTCCGTCACGGCCGGGTCGGCACCGACCGCGCTCACGGTCTCGGCGAGTCGGGAGGCGAGTCGGGTCGCCACCGCCTCACCCTCCGGAGTGGGGTCACCCGAGACCGGTGCCCAGCAGTACACGACGTCGACATCGCTCACGTAGTTGAGTTCGCGCGCACCGCACTTCCCCATGCCGATGACCGCGAGTCGCACGGTTCCGGCGTCCGCGACCTCGGCCCGGGCGACCGCGAGCCCGGCGTCGAGCACGGCAGCGGCCATGTCGGAGAGTGCCGCCGTGACATCCCCGACGACCGCCGTGGGCTCCGAATGGAGGACGTCATCCGCGGTGACCCGCAGGAGCAGGTCACGGTACGCCCACCGCAGGGTCTGCACCCCGGATCCGCCGGTGAGCGACGCGACGGGCGCGGCACTGTCGGGATCCGCACCGACGGCGCGCAGCAGGTTCTCCCGCAGCGACGCGGGCGCGGCGTCCGGGGTGCCGAGCAGGAGGTGGTCGGCCTCGGGGGCCACGGCGAGGAGATCGAGCGAGGAGGGGTTCCGTTCGAGGTGTTCGCACAAGGCCTCGGAGGCACCGACCACGGCGACGAGCCGTCCGAGGAACTCGGGATCCGCGTCGCACAGCTCGGCGACCCGGTCCCGTCGCCCCCCGGCCGCCTGGGACTCCGCCACCCGGAGGACCCGGAGGGCGGCCGCGTCCGGATCCGCGGCCCGGGCGAACCAGCGCAGCCGCGAGGTGTCGAACAGGGCCTCGATACCGACCGCGTCGACCGCCTGCCGGAGGAACCTGCGGGACCGTGCCTCGTCGACGAAGACCGGCACCGCACGGGGTGTGGGCAGGGCACCACCGACGGGC
>NZ_BAAANO010000018.1:64845-66903 GCF_039529845.1 Brevibacterium samyangense
GCCCGGGCGGGCGGGAGGTCCGTCGGCCGAACGGAGTATTCACCGCAGGACTCAGAGGGAACTGAAGTGACGGCTTAGTTCGAAGGGCGTCACCTGAGCACGGTAGTCCTGCCACTCCCGACGCTTGTCACGGAGGAAGTAGTCGAAGACGTCCTCACCGAGGGTCTCCGCGACGAGCTCGCTGTTCTCCATGAGCTCGAGGGCGTCGTCGAGGCTCGTCGGCAGAGCGGTGATGCCCATCGCCCGACGTTCGAGGTCGGAGAGCTCCCAGACGTTGTCCTCGGCCTCCTCGGGCAGTTCGTAACCCTCCTCGATGCCCTTGAGCCCGGCCGCGAGGATGAGCGCGTAGGAGAGATACGGGTTGGCCGCCGAGTCGATACCGCGGTACTCGACGCGCGCCGAGGACGACTTGCCCGACTTGTACTGGGGCACGCGCACGAGGGCCGAGCGGTTGCGGTGGCCCCAGCAGATGTAGCTCGGGGCCTCGTGACCGGTCCAGATGCGCTTGTACGAATTCACGTACTGGTTCGTGACGGCGCAGATCTCCGGGGTGTGCTCGAGGAGACCGGCGACGAACTGGCGACCGATGAGGGAGAGTCCGTACTTCGCCGAGGGGTCGTAGAACGCATTGTTCTCCCCCTCGAAGAGCGACACGTGGGTGTGCATCCCGTTGCCCGGCTGGTCGGCGAGCGGTTTCGGCATGAAGGAGGCGAAGACGCCCTGCTGGATCGCGACCTCCTTGACGACGGTCCGGAACGTCATGACGTTGTCGGCCATCGCGAGACCGTCCGCGTACCGCAGGTCGATCTCGTTCTGGCCCGGGCCGGCCTCGTGGTGGGAGAACTCGACGGAGATCCCCATCGCCTCGAGGGTCTGCACGGCGGTGCGCCGGAAGTCGTTCGCGGTACCGCCGTTCACGTGGTCGAAGTACCCGGCGGAGTCGACGGGAACCGGTTGCCCACCGTCGAGTTCGCCCGATTCGAAGAGGTAGAACTCGATCTCGGGGTGCACGTAGAAGGTGAATCCCTTGTCGGCTGCCCGGTCCATCGCGCGCTTGAGCACCGCGCGGGGGTCGACCGCGGCGGGATTTCCGTCCGGGTCGTACACATCGCACAGCATGCGCGCGGTCGGTTCCTTCTCGCCGCGCCAGGGCAGCAGGCTGAAGGTCGTCGGGTCCGGCCGGAGCACCATGTCCGATTCGAACACCCGGCTGAAGCCCTCGATCGAGGACCCGTCGAACCCGATTCCCTCACCGAAGGCACCCTCGAGTTCCGCCGGGACGATCGCGACGGATTTGAGACGTCCGAGGACGTCGGAGAACCACAGGCGGATGAACCGCACGTCCCGGTCCTCGATCGTGCGGAGGACGTACTCCTGCTGCCTGCTCATGGAGACCATCGAATGCCCCACTCCCTTATTCACGTGTTCCAGTCATCGGCGTCCCATTCCGCGGAGCGTTCGGCGGCCGCGTCGAGAGCGTGGCGCGCCTCCTCCTCCGTGTCGTAGGGGCCCATACGGTTGTCCCATGCGCTCTGACGACCGCGTTCGACCTGCCGGGTCTTGGTGTTGAACCAGAACTTCTCCCCCGCGGGCGCGTCGCCCGACGGTCCGGATCCCGGGTTCTCCTCCGCGTTCACGGCATGCCTCCTCGTGGTCGTTCGGCACTTTCCGCACACTCTAGTACGTCCATGTGTCTCGGGGATCACACGCCGCGGTGACGAGCCGCGGTGTTTCCGCTGGTGGACGGTGTCAGCGCGTTCCGTCGGGCGGGGACATCGTCGTGGCCCGGAAATGGTCCTCGCACAGGCGCCCCGCGGCCTCGGCGTCACCGTCCGCGATCGCCCCGACGATCGCGGCGTGATCGACGACGGCCCTGCGGAAGAGCGCCTCGGAGAAGGGATCGTGCCGGAACCCGGCGTTGATCCGGGTGTCGAGGTCGAGGCACAGGCGCTCGATCTCCGGATTGTGGGTGGCGGCGGCGATGGCGTGGTGGAGGCGAGCATCGGCGACCCGCGCCTCGGTCGCGGTGGGACGGGCGGCGTACACCGAGGCGAGGGC
>NZ_BAAANO010000018.1:66956-86176 GCF_039529845.1 Brevibacterium samyangense
TCCGCCGGGAAGCCGCGAGGTGCGCGGCCCGGTTCTGCACGACCGCACGGGCGTCGAGGAGATGTCTGCGGGACTGATTGAACTCGTCGAGGCGACCGCGCACCTCCCGGAACGCGGCCGAGTCGGTCCGCGCGATGAACGTCCCGCCGCCGCGGCCGCGACGACGGACGATGAAGCCACCGCGTTGCAGGCGGTCGAGGGCCGCCCGGACGCTCGAGCGGGAGACCTGGAGGCCCATCGCGAGGTCCCGCTCGGGTGGCAGTGCGGCCCCCTCGGGCAAGGCCCCGGCGGCGATCGCCGCGAGCACGTGGTCGGCGATCTGCTGCGGCGTGCTCGCCTGCCGGACCACGTCCTCCAGGCCGGTGAGTGCGGGCACGGGCTCCACCACGGTTCACGTCCTCGATGCGTCGACTGCGTTCGGTCTCGTCCGCAAGGATTCTAGGGTGTGGCGGGTCACCACCCCCGGAGGACTGTTCCCGATTCTCCGCACCCACGCGCCCGCCGCGGACTAGAATCGGGGACATCATGACTGTTCACGCGCCGATCGGCACCCTCGTCAAGGGCAAGGTTTCTCCCGTTCTCCCCGTTCCCGACTCCATCGAACGCCCCGAGTACGTGGGCCGCGCGGTCCCCGACGAGGGCCGCGGCGGCGATATGTACACCCCGGAGGAGATCGAACGCATCCGCGAGTCCGGTCGGATCGCGGCGAACGCGATGGAGGAGGTCGGGAAGGCGATCGCGCCCGGCGTCACCACCGATGAGCTCGACCGGATCGGGCACGAGTTCCTGCTCGATCACGGCGCGTACCCCTCGACCCTCGGGTACCGCGGATTCGCGAAGTCGATCTGCACCTCCGTGAACGAGGTGATCTGCCACGGGATCCCGGACAGCACGGTGCTGCAGGAGGGCGACATCGTCAACCTCGACATCACGGCGTACAAGAACGGGATGCACGGCGACACGAACTACACCTTCTACGTGGGCGAACCGGACGAGGAGTCCCGCCTGCTCGTCGAACGCACCTACGAGGCCACGATGCGCGGGATCAAGGCCGTCCGCCCGGGCCGCGAGATCAACGTCATCGGACGGGTGATCGAGAAGTACGCGAACCGGTTCGGTTACGGCGTCGTCCGCGAGTTCACCGGCCACGGCGTGGGCCGTGAGTTCCATTCCGGTCTCATCGTCCCCCACTACGACGCCGCCCCGGCCCACAACGAGGTCATGGAGGTCGGCATGGTCTTCACGATCGAACCGATGCTCAACCTCGGCACCCCGGACTTCGAGGAGTGGGACGACGACTGGACGATCGTGACGAAGGACCGCAAGCGCTCGGCCCAGTTCGAGCACACGCTCGTCGTCACGGAGGACGGCGCGGATATCCTGACCCTGCCGGACCCCACGGCATCCATCTACCACGGCCCCGTCCGGGCCTGAGCCGCGCGGCCCCGCCCGTGGGCCGACCGCTCCCGTCACGCGAGAGGACCTGCGCATGGACTACGGAATCGGAATCGACATCGGTGGCACCGGCATCAAGGTCGGTCTCGTCGACCTCGCCACCGCCCGCCCGGCCTTCAAGCGCGTCCGGGTCCTCACCCCGAAGCCGGCCACACCCGAGGCGGTCGTCGCCGCACTCGTCGAGGCGCTCGGCATGCTCGAGGAGAAGGCCGTCGCCAAGGGTGTCGTCGCCGAGGCGGGCGAACTCGAGGGCCTCGCGCTCGGCGTCGCGTTCCCCGGCGTCGTCAAGGAGGGCATCGTCTCCTTCGCCCCGAACCTCGACCCCAGCTGGATCGGCGAACACCTCATCGAGGCGGTGGAGTCGGCGACCGGTCGTTCCTGCCACGTCATCAACGACGCGGACGCCGCCGGTCTCGCGGAGATGTCCTTCGGGGCCGGCCGGGGCTACCGCAAGAAGGTCGCCGTCATGACGACGCTCGGCACCGGCATCGGCACGGCGGTGTTCGTGAATGCCCATCTCCTCCCGTTCACCGAGCTCGGGCACATCGAGATGAACGGGGCCGATGCGGAGACCCAGGCTGCGGAATCGGTGAAGGTCCGCGAGGGGCTGAGCTACGAGGAATGGGCGACACGCCTGCAGCAGTACTACTCGATGCTCGAACGGCTTCTCAACCCGGACGTCTTCATCGTCGGGGGCGGGGTGTCGAAGAGTCACGAACAGTTCCTGCCGCTGCTCGATCTCACGGCCCCGATCATTCCGGCCGAGCTGTTCAACGACGCCGGGATGGTCGGCGCTGCCTACCTCGCGGCGAACGGTGGCAAGGCGAAGGTGAAGAAGAACTGACGGGGTGCGGGGGCGGCGCCGAGAGGTGAGGACAGGCCGCCTGTACGCCGGGTTCTGTGAACGGGCCGGTCACCCGGGTCCCGTCCGACGGTCATCTATCTAGGAGTACCGTTGCCGGCACTCTCGAGCGATCCACCCGACAGCTCGGGCGAGCAGCCCTCGAGCACTGTCTGTCCGATCTTGCTCCCGATGGGGTTTACCGAGCGATTCCGGTCACCCGGAACCCTGGTGGTCTCTTACACCACCGTTTCACCCTTACCCCCGGGCGCACGGCCCGGTGGCGGTCTGTTCTCTGTGGCACTGTCCCGCGGGTCACCCCGGGTGGGCGTTACCCACCATCGTGCTCTGCGGAGCCCGGACGTTCCTCGTCAGCCATACGACTGCCGTAACCGTCCGACGACCTGTCCTCACGCTCCATTCTACGTGCGCCCGCCGGACGCCTCCGACGTTCCCCCACGTCAGCCGCATCACATCGCCGATCCTGCACACGTCCGGGCGGCATCGCGCCGATAGGATGGTGGTCCGTGATCGTTCTGCTGCCGCCCTCCGAGGGCAAGACCCCCGCCACGTCCGGACCCCTGCTCGATCTCGCGGATCTGCACTTCCCGGAACTCGCGGAGGCCAGGCGCACGGTCCTCGGCCGCCTCGCCGAGGTGTCGGCCGGCGAGGACGCGCTCTCCGCCCTCGGCGTCGGAGCGAGCCTGGGTGCGGACGTCGAGCGGAACACCCACCTGACCGAGATCCCGTGCGCTCCCGCTCTCGAGACGTACACAGGAGTTCTCTACTCCGCCCTCGACGTCGCGGGCCTCCCGGACTCCGTGGAGACCCGAGCGAAGCTCGACTCGGTGTTCGTGAGCTCGGCACTCTTCGGCATCGTCGGCGCGTTCGACCCGATCCCCGCGTACCGCCTCGCGATGAAGACGAAACTCGCGGACCTCGGTCCCTTGGCGACGTGGTGGAGGAAGCGGCTCTCGCCCGTGCTCGACTCCGCTTTCGACGGCGAACTCCTCGTCGACTGCCGCTCGGCGGACTACCGTCGATCGTGGCCCGGCGACCCTGGGCGCACGCTCGTCGTGAATGTCTTCACCGAGAAGAACGGAAAGCGGTCCGTCGTCTCCCACAACGCGAAACACACCCGCGGTGAACTCGTCGGGCACCTGCTCCGCGACGATCGCGCACTGCCGGCCTCCTTCGAGGAGCTCCTCGCGCGGGCATCGGAACGGTGGCACACCGAGATCACCCGGCCCGCCGGCCGGAAGCCCGGATCTCTCGACATCGTGCTCGCCGGCTGAGGTTCAGGTACCGCCCGCACTCGCGCCGTCGGCCCACGGTGCCCCTCACACCGTGGTGACGAGCACCGCTTCGCAGGTCTCGCACTCGAACACGGTCCCCGGAGCCGCACCGCGGACGGCATCCGCCTGCACCGCGCTCAACATCTCCCCACAGGCACCGCAGGCTCCGCCCCGCAGCTCGGCGGCCGGAATGCTTCCTTCGGCCTCCCTCCGCCGCAGCCGTGCGACGAGGGGCTCCGGGATGCGGGACTCCACCGCACCGCGTTCGGTCCGGAACGCCTCGGCCTCCTGCGTGAGCCGTTCGGCGGTGCGCGTCCGCTCCGCCTGGAGTTCCCTGCCGCGGGAGGCCACCTCGGCGAGTGCGGACCTCGCTTCGGTGATCGACGCCTCGAGGGTCTCGATCTCCTCCATGACGCCGAGTTCCTCCTCCTCGAGGGCCTCGAGTTTCTCGCGCGCAACGGCGATGTCCGCCTGCAGGGCGACGAGGTCCTTCGAGGTGAGTCCTTCACCGGAGTGGAGCGCGGCCTCCATCTCCGTGATCCGCGCGCCGCGGGCATCGAGGTCCCCCTGCACCGCAGCGGCTCGCACTCCGGCGGCTTCCCGCTCCGCCTCGGACCGTTCGATGGCGGCAGTGCGGGCCTTGTGCTCCCCGGCGAGTGCGCGAAGGCGTTCGAGCAGATCCTTCTGCCCCGCGTCCGCCGCGTTCCGGCGCAACCGTGCGCTCAGATCGATCCAGGCGAGCAGTGCGGTGTGTCCGTCCGTGTCGAGTACCGTGCCGCTCATTCCCGTCCCGCTCCCCCTGTGAAGTCCGTGCGTTCCGTTCCCTGGTCGATGCGCACCGTCCAGGCATCGCTCACGGTACGCGACACCTCGATCCCGACGTCGAACCCGTTCGCGTCGAGAGCTGCCGAGAGCGCATCCGCCGCGGGTTCCAGCCACAGGGACTCGGCCGCCCAGTGGGAGATGTCGATGAGGTGCGGAGTGCCGTTCCCGCGCGCGGCGGTGTCGCGCGCCTCGGTCGCCGGGTGGTGCCGGAGGTCCGAGGTCACGTACACCTCGGCGCCGGACGCACGCACCGCGTCGAAGAGCGAGTCCCCGGCGCCGCCGAGGACGGCCACGGTGCTGACGGGCGCCTCGGGGTCGCCTGCGATGCGCACACCGGTGATCGTGGGCGGAAGCTCGGCGGCGAGGGTCCGGGCGACGGAGAGGACGGTCGCCGAGGCGCCGGCCGGCACCGTCGTCACCCGGCCGAGGCCGGTCCCCTCCGGCGCACCCGGCGTCCCGACCAGGGGCCGCCGGTCCTGCAGATCGAGCACGTCGGCGAGAGCATCGCTCACTCCCCCGACGGCCGAGTCCGCATTCGTGTGCGCATTGAAGGCCGCGACACCGGCGCGGACGAGGGCATGGACGGCGCCACCCTTGAGCGTACCGGCGTGGACACTCGTCACTCCGCGCAGGAGCAGCGGGTGGTGGGTGAGGAGGAAGTCGTAGCCGCCGGCGATCGCCTCGTCGAGGTCGGCGTCGACCGGGTCGAGGGCCACGAGGATGCGCCGCACCTCGGCGGTGGGGTCGCCGACGGCGAGGCCGACGGTGTCCCAGGACTCCGCATACTCCGGCGGCCACAGGGCATCGCAGGCACGGACGACATCGGAAACGGTGGGGTGAGTCATGGGTTCACGGTAGTACGCCGGACACCCTCGTCCCGCGCGCGGTGGTGAACGCGGATTCACTGTGAACCCGATCACGGTTACATTTCCACCATGACTGTTCTCTCAACGACGCGAAGCAGCACCGTTCCCGACCTCGTCCGCCGCACCGCCGGACGTGTGCCCCACCGGACCGCCGTCGTCCACGCCGGCCGCGAGTGGACCTATGCCCGGTTCGATTCCGCGATCACCGCGATCGCCCGACACCTCCTGTCGCTCGGCCTCGCTCCGGGCGATCGGGTCGCCGCCTACGGCAGGAACTCCGACCTCTACGTCCTTCTCTTCCTCGGCGCCGCGCGGGCCGGCCTCGTCCACGTGCCCGTGAACTACCAGCTCAGGAACGACGAGCTCCAGTACATCCTCGAGGACACGGGCGCGAAACTCGTCGTCGCGGACGCGGACATGGCGCACTTCGTCGAGGAGACCGCGGCCGGTGCCACGGTGCAGCGACTGCTGTTCGACGACCTCCTCCCCGTCGCCGAGGCGGAGGTCCCGCCGCAGGGCAACGAGGAGTTCACGGTCGCGGACTCGGACATCGCCCAGTTGCTCTACACCTCCGGCACCACATCGGCGCCGAAGGGTGCGATCATGACCCACCGAGCGCTCGTCCACGAGTACCTCAGCTGCCTCGATGCGCTCGACTTCGCGGAGACCGATCGCCAGGTCCACGCACTTCCGCTCTACCACTCCGCGCAGATGCACGTCCTCCTCATGCCGGCCCTCATCAAGGGCGCCTACAACATCATCGTGCCCGCGCCCGTGATCCCCGAGCTGCTCGAGCTCATCGAGGCCCACCGGATCGACACGTTCTTCGCCGCCCCCACGGTCTGGGTGGGCATCGTGAATCATCCCGACTTCGGCACCCGCGATCTCTCGAGCCTGCGGAAGGCGTACTACGGTGCGTCGATCATGCCCGGCCCCGTGCTCCGGACCCTGCAGGAGAAACTGCCCGAGCTCGGGTTCTACAACTGCTTCGGACAGTCGGAGATGGGCCCACTGTGCACCGTGCTGCGGCCGGAGGAACACGCCGACCACGTCGGGTCGGCGGGCCGGCCCTGCCTCTTCGTCGAGACCCGCGTCGTCGACGCGGCCGACAACGACGTGGCCCCCGGTGAGCTCGGGGAGATCCTCTATCGCTCACCTCAGTTGTGCGAGGGCTACTGGAACAAGCCCGAGGCGACCGAGGAGGCCTTCCGGGGCGGCTGGTTCCACTCGGGCGACCTCGTGAAGCAGGACGAGAACGGGTTCATCGAGGTCATCGACCGGGTCAAGGACGTCATCAACACCGGCGGCGTGCTCGTCGCGAGCCGCCAGGTCGAGGACGCGATCTTCGAGATGCCCGAGGTCGCGGAGGTCGCCGTCGTGGGGGTCCCGGACGAGAAGTGGATCGAGGCGATCTCGGCCTTCGTCGTCAGCAAGCCCGACGCCCCGCAGGAACTCACGGCCGATGCCGTCATCGCCCATGTGAAGTCCCGCCTCGCGCCGTTCAAGGTCCCGAAGTCGGTGACCTTCGTGCCGGAACTGCCCAAGAACTCGTCGGGGAAGATCCTCAAGCGGCGGCTCCGGGACGCGTAGGAGAGCGACGGGCCGAGGTTGTGGCCGGACCTGGGAACTTCCGTAGAATTGCCCGCAGTGCGCCTGTCGCGAACGGGGACCGGCCTCGAACAGGGAGATGTCGATGACCGCTGCGGAACCACGGGCACCGTTCTGGAAACTCCACGGGGACGGCCGCACGGTCGCTCCCGGTGAGGTCGTCCAGCCCGACGAGCGGCTGAGCTGGGGCCGGATGATCGGCATCGGCGCGCAGCACCTCGTCGCGATGTTCGGCGCGACCTTCCTCGTCCCCATCATCACCGGGTTCCCGCCCACCACGACCCTCTTCTTCACCGCGGTCGGCACCCTGCTCTTCATCGCGATCACGGGAGGCCGGCTCCCGTCCTACCTCGGCTCGTCCTTCGGCCTCCTCGCCCCGATCGGCGCGGTGACGCTGTACGACGCGACCGCCGGAGTCCCGATCGACGCCGAGCGGATGGCATTCGCCCAGGGCGGCATCGTCGCCGTCGGCGTCCTCCTCGCACTCATCGGCCTCGTCGTCCACCTCGTGGGCACCCGGTGGATCGAGGTGACGATGCCGCCGGTCGTCACCGGCGCGATCGTCGCCCTCATCGGTTTCAATCTCGCTCCGGCTGCGTGGGGCTGGGTGCAGGTCGCACCCGTCACCGCGTTCGTCACGATCATGACGATCGTCCTCGTCGCGGTGCTCTTCAAGGGCATCATCGGTCGCCTCTCGATCCTCGTGGGGGTGGCGGTCGGGTACGTCACCGCTCTGCTGCGCGGTGAGGTCGACTTCTCCGGCATCGCCGAGGCACCCACCGTGGGCCTGCCCTCGTTCCACGCCCCGGCGTTCGACCTCGCGGTCCTCCCGCTGTTCCTCCCCGTCGTCCTCGTCCTCGTCGCCGAGAACATCGGTCATGTGAAGTCGGTGTCCGCGATGACCGGGCGGGACCTCAACCCGCTCACCGGTCGGGCGCTTCTCGCCGACGGCCTGTCGACCGCGCTCGCGGGCTCCGGCGGCGGTTCCGGCACGACGACCTACGCGGAGAACATCGGCGTCATGGCCGCGACCCGCGTGTACTCGACCCTCGCCTACATCATCGCCGCGCTCATCGCGCTCGCACTCAGCCTCATGCCGAAGGTCGGCGTCGCCCTCGCGACGATCCCCGAGGGCGTCCTCGGCGGTGCCGCGACGGTCCTCTACGGCATGATCGGCATGCTCGGCGTGAAGATCTGGGTGCAGAACAAGGTCGACTTCTCGAACCCCATCAATCTCAACACGGCGGCGATCGCCCTCATCGTCGCGATCGCCGACTACACGTGGCAGCCGTTCGGCCTCACCTTCTCCGGGATCGCACTCGGGTCGATCGCGGCGATCGTCCTCTACCACCTCATGCGGTGGATCGCACTGTGGCGCGGGACCGTCGAGGAGCCGGCGACCCCCGCCTCGGGCAGTGACGAGGGCTTCCTCGGTGAGGAACCGCGCATGCCCTCCCGAGGCGCCGCGCAGAATACCTGAACACCGCGCCTTCCGACGGGGCGCCTCGGCACTGGTTCTTCCGGACGAGGCGCCAGGACGCACAGAGACTTCACAGGTCCGATCCGGTGTGACCGGCGTATCGTTCCAGCATCACGAAAGGATGGTGGTTCCGATGATCGGTTCCCGTTTCTTCACCGCGTCCGTGTACCTCACTCTCGCGGCGATCGTCACACTCTTCCTCATTCCGCTCGGACTCGGGTGGATCGAACTCGCGATGACGCTCGAGGCACTCGCCGTGCTCTCCGCAGTCGCGGGTGCCTTCCGGGTCATGGCGGACCGTGTCGCCTACATCGGGAAACCGGCCAGCCCGTATCTCACCTGAGCCGGACACCACCTCGACCTCCGGACGACCGGGCGCCGGACCGACACCCCGGCCTCCGGTTCCGTCCCAGCATTCCGGCTGTGGCATACTTGGACCCGCTGCTTTTCGGACCTATAGCTCAGTTGGCTAGAGCATCTCGTTTACACCGAGAGGGTCGGGGGTTCGAGTCCCTCTGGGTCCACCACGGTCGGCGTGCGGAGTGCGCGTCGAGCATGCACGACGAAGGCCCGGAACCGTCACGGTTCCGGGCCTTCGTCGTGTACACGGCATGATGGGGCCATGGCTGACATCCGACTCGTGGTCACGGACATGGACGGCACCCTTCTCGATGGCAACGGAAACGTGCCCGACGGTCTCTGGCCGCTCCTCGACGTCATGGCGGAGAGGGGCATCACCTTCGTTCCCGCGAGCGGACGGCAATTCGCGACGCTCGAGCGCGATTTCACGCGCGTCCCCGGCCCGCTCGCCTTCATCGCCGACAACGGTACGCACGTCGTCGCGCACGGGCGTACGGTGTCGGTCTCACCGCTCGGGGCCGACCTCGTGACAGAGGCACTCGCGTTCTTCACCGGCCCCGAGGTGGCCGACCGCGACCTCGGCGTGGTGCTCTGCTGTCCGCGCGTCGCCTACGTCGCACGAAGAGACGACGCGTTCCTCACCCGGGTGCGCCCGTACTACGCCTCGCTCGAGGTCGTCGACTCGCTCACCGAGGTGATGGCCGCCGGTCCCGACCCGGTCGTCAAGGTCGCGGTGAACGATGCGGAATCGGCGGCCGAGGTCGCGCGCCGACTCCACGTCTCCCCCGCCGGATCCTTCGCGGCGGACGCACAGACGGTCGTGTCCGGACAGCACTGGATCGATGTCATGGCGGCGGGAGTGCACAAAGGTGCCGCCCTACGGGCGCTCCAGGACCGCCTCGGCGTCGCACCCGAGGAGACGGTGGTCTTCGGTGACTACCTCAACGACCGTGAGATGTTCTCCTGCACGCCCCACACGTACGCCATGGCCAATGCCCATCCCGATATCCTCGCCGCCGCAGCGCATCGTGCTCCGGCGAACACCGAGCACGGGGTCGTCCGCGTCCTCGAACGGATCCTGGGAGTGTGACACGGGCGGGCACACATCCCGTCGTTCGGTGACAGAGTGGGATCACGCCGCACTCGCGGCGCGCGCGACCGCCGGCGGAGTACCGCCGGAGCTGCATCCCTTCGTCCCCCGAGGAGTACGCATGACCGAGTTCATGGATCGCAAGCTCGACAAGACCTACGGCGCCGCCTACCAGGAGACGACGCCCGACATCCTCAAGGCATTCACCGATTTCGACGCCGCCGTGTTCGCGAAGGAGGGGCGGGAGATCCCCCTCAAGTACCGCGAACTCATCGCGTTCGCCGTCGGCGTCACGACGCAGTGCGTCTACTGCATCGACGGGCACAGCAACAACGCGGTGAAAGCTGGTGCGACGGAGACCGAACTCGCGGAGGCCGCCTGGGTCGCCACCGCCATCCGGGCCGGTGGGGGCGTCACCCACGGGCGCCTCGGTTTCAAGTTCAGCGGCGTGCACGAACACTGATCGCGCTCCCGCGCGGGCCGGCTCGGTGCGCGGTCGCTCACTCGGCGACCGGCACTGGGCCGAGCACGATGTCGAGGCCGGAGAGGAAATCCTCGTCGTCCGCGTCACCGGGTGCACGGACGCCGAGCAGTTCTCTCGTCTGTTCGAGCTGGACGTGGCCCAGCACGAACGCCATGAGCGCCCGCACACGAGGGGCCGGGAGGTCCCCCGGGGCGCGAAGGGCCTCGGGCACCACCGCGTCACCGAGCAGCGCGTAGGCGGTGACGTGGATCTCCGCGCCGTCGCGGAACCCGCGGAGCACGTCCCGCAGGGCTACGCACACGAGGCGCGGGTCCGGGCGTGCGGAGGCCGGGCACCGTTCGTCGACGAGTCGGGCGAACCTTTGGCCGACGAGTCCGAGCAGTTCCTGTTTGTTCTCCACGTGCCAGTAGAGGGCGGAGGCACCGACACCGAGTTCACGGGCGAGCCTGCGCATCGAGAGGTCACCGAGACCGAACTCGGCGAGGACCTGGAGCGCAGCATCGGCGATGACCTGTTTGTCCAGTGCCCGTGCCATGTGTCCACCCCCTCCGGTCCGATCGTCGCACGGCCCGGACGGGACCGCCCGGCCCCGTCCGCGACGGTACACCGACATTCTCCCACCACGGTCGCCGGATCCGCCCCGCGCACACGTCGTCCCAGGTCAGACCAGCGCCGCGGCCCGCAATGCGACTTCCGGCGCTCGTTCCGCACGATTCCGGGAGTCGCATTCGGAACATGGAGTGACACCCCTCACTTTCACCCGAAATCGGCACTCTCGATTGGCGAGCGAGGCTCAACTGTGGTTATATATTTCCTGTTGCCGCGACGAGCCGAGCACGCGAGGAACGGCGAACATCAAGCGAATAACCGCTTGGTCACGGGATATGGCGCAGCTTGGTAGCGCGCCTCGTTCGGGACGAGGAGGCCGTGGGTTCGAATCCCGCTATCCCGACCAGCCGAATGGCCCGGAACATCATCGATGTTCCGGGCCTTTCTCATGCCGTCGCGTCTCGCAAAGAGATTTGCCCAGGTCAATCGATTCGTTTGCCGTCCCGCGGATCGGAAACCGTTTCGCTTTCCCTCCTCGAATCCGTTGCCGCGTCGGTTCCGGGCTCAACAGGTGACGACGAGCGCGGAGACCGCGACGAAGGTGTCGACGAGCGCCACGGACTCCCAGTCCACGCTCGCACCGGGCGCGCGGTGAACCGCGTACAGCCGGAACTCCCCCTGCCCGAGCGCAGTGAGATTCACCGAGGGAGAGATGCTCGTCGCGTTCGCCCCGAGTGTGCCGCTCGCCGTCGTCTCGAGGAGACCCAGCAGGCTGGGCTGCCGCACCTCCCACCGGTATCCGGTCCGCGTGAGCCCGCCGGAGGGATGGGACCATTCGAAGGTGAGATTCCCGAGGAGCGGCTTGATGCACGTCGGATTCGTCGCGGGCAGCACCCGCCCGGCGGTGACGGTCCCGCTCGCGTACTCGGGGTTCACCCAGTACGCATCCGTGGTCCGCGTCGCCCCCGCGAGTGCCCCGGTGCCGAGGAGAACTGCCGCCGCGCAGACAGCCACCGCGAGCCGCGCACGTCGGGTCCACGTCGTACGCGGCCGGGCTCGACGAGGAGTGGGACGTGTCATCGTCTCCTCCTCACCCCGGCGAGGAACGCCAGCAGTAATCCGACACCGATCGCACCGAGCGCGGGTCCCAGCACCCGGAGTGCCTCGGCCCCCGTGTACGGGAGCTCACCCGCGGCGGAGGCGGTACCCTCGGCCGGCCCGCGGCCGCCGTCCGGGTGATCCCCGCCGGCTCCGGGCGACACCGTGGCAGCGGGATCCGGGGCGCCCGGTTCTCCGTCTCCCGGGTGCGAGTGCACGGGAGGCATCGAGGAGGTCGGCACCGGAACCGTGGGAGTCGGTGTCGTCGGACCGCCTGTCACGTACTCCCCCAGGCCTTCGGCGACGACACGGAGCGCGAGAGCGTCACCGGCGTCGGGCCCGACATGCCGCGGGATGTGCACTTCGAAGAGGAACCATCGCTCCTCGTCCGTCGGGATCCCGTCGAGCAGTGGTACCGCACTGCCGTTTACCACATGCCCGGGTTGACGGACCGAGACCTCCGTTCCCGCACACGTCTCGTGCTCCCATGGTTCCGTACACCCGCGCACCGTGACGTCGAGTCCCATATCCGAGTGGCCCGACGCCACGAGCGAGGTGTCGACGGTGCCGACGACCTCGTCCGAGTCGGCCCATACACCGACCTGCCAGAACTCCGCGTCCTCGACGGCCATCCTGTCGATCGCTCCGGGGTCGGCAATCGTCATGAGGTGGAGATGGTCTCCACGGAAATGCGTCGTGTGGTGCTCGGGCGCGGAATCGGGACCGAGCTGCGCCGCATGCACCGGTTCCGCGCCGGACCCACCGACGGCCGCGGCCAGGGCGGTTCCCGTACCGAGTGCCACGACGAGGACGGCTCGAGCCGCACGGGCGCCTTCCGACGCGCCGCCCCGTTCAGCGTCGACCCCGGCTTGCCCCTCGGTTCGCACGACCTCCGCATCATCGGCGCCGGGATCACCTGCGTCCTCGTGGTCGTCCTCCGAGTCCTCCCGTTCGTCCTTCGTCCAGAACGCCCAGGTGACGAGCGCCGCTGCGGCGAGAGTGATCGCGGCGAGTACGGAGGGATTGCCGAGCGCGGCGACCACTCGTGCGAGGTACGGGATGTCGAACACCACCCTGTCGACCTCGGTGACGACGTACGGCGCGGGATCGGGCGCCTCGTTCGCGTCGCCCTTCATCTCGATCGTGCGCGCGCCCGACGGGGCGTCGGTATCCGGTTCCGACACGGAGAGCACCCGGTGCGTCACCGGCAACTGACCGGGACGGGTCACCGACACGACGTCTCCGACCTCGATGTCCTCGGCAGGGATCTCGTGGGCGATCGCGACGGCGCCGGTACGGATGGTCGGCTCCATCGGTCCGGTCTTGAACATGAGGACCGATACGTCGAAGAAGAACGACAGAGCGACAAGCACGATGCAGACCACTCCGCGCGCGGCCGCGAGCGTGAGCGCCCCGTCGCCGAGGCGCCTCAGGAATCCGCGCATCGCCCCACCTGCACTCCCCCGTGTCCCGTCAACTGCTCGACGTCCCGGTGAACGTCCACGTCGTCGTGTTCGTCGCCCCCTGGAGCGAACTCGGCGCATCGGGCTTGATCCGCACGTTCGCGCACACCCGCTGGGTGGTCCGGGCCGCCATGTCGAGCGGGGCGCTGATCGACGCCGAGGCCGTCATCGCCGTCCACGTGGACGGGTAACTCGCGCTACTGCACGTCGTGGTCGTCGTGGTGACGACGAGTCGGTACTCCATCTGTGCTGCCATCGTCGCGTTCGTGTTCGCGATCGACGACAGGGTCACGGTGCCCCCGATGGTGCTTCCGCTCGTCGTCCGCAGGTCGATGTACCCGTAGGCGTTCGAGTTCGGCGACATCTGGGAGCGGTTCGTGAACGACATCGTCGCCGCCGAACCCGCCGAGTCGTGTTGTGCCCACCCGCTGCCGGTGTTCCCCTCGACGGCGAACACGGACGCCTGGAAGTTTCCCTGCGAATACTCCGAGTCGGGCCACGACGCGAGGGTGAGACCCGCGCCGGAACCGTGCACGAGTCCCCCGGCGAGCAGCGCGCGCAGCCGGAGGAACCACGGCCGCGGCCTTCTTCGCGCGCGCGGCACTTCGGCACTGTGCTGTCCCATCGGAATCGCCTTCCGCGGGCCGGCTCAGACACTCGTCGCGTCGAACTGCCACACGGCGGAGGTCTGCCCCGCCTGTTCGAAGGTGCCTTCGGCACCCGCCGTGACGGCGAAGCACAGCGGAACGGCGGTACCCGGTGTACCCGCCGCATTCGCCGTGAGGTCGAGCGTCGTCGCACCGGTGAGTTCGTCGAGCGTGGAGCCACTCGCGACGACGGTGCCGACCGCGGTTCCGGCCTCGCAGTCGCCGCTGTCGACCTGGGTGAGCGTCCACGAGATCGCATCCGCGTTCGTCTCGGTGATGTCGGTCGCCGTCACCGAGGTCGGCGTGAGGGTGGCATCGGTCGTCGTCGGTGCGTCGAGGCGGAGCCAGTACGCGGCGTACGTCGTGTCCTCGGGCGCGAGGTTGTCGAACAGATCGGAGAACGTGAGCTGCAGCGCCCCGTCCACCGTGTCCTGATCCGCATAGGTCGTTCCGTCGCCGGAACCCTCGAGGTTGAGGGAACCGGCGCTGAAGATGCCCTCGGAGAACTCCGAGTCCGTCCACGCCGCGAGAACGACGGTCCCGCCGACGCCGAGGACGAGTCCTCCGGCGAGCAGCGCCTTGATCTTCTTCGACATCGTGCGCGTTGCCATGTGTGCTCCTCGAAACAGGGAGAGCGCCGCCCGTTCAGGGCTCTTTGAGGCAGCCTTGGAGTGATTCGGAGCACACGTCACCCTTCGGGGCTCAGATTCTCAGGAGAGAGCTCCCACGATCTTCTCGGCATTCGCCTGCAGGACCGCAGGATCCGCCATCGGGCCCTTGTTCCGCGGGTCGAAATCGGCGAGCCCGTAGGTCGGCCACACGTGGACGTGGACGTGCGGCACCTCGTAACCCTGGATGAGCACACCGACCTTCGGGCAGTCGAAGGCGGCCTTCTGGGCCTTCCCGATCCGCTGGGCCACGTGTATCACGTGCGCCGTGAGGTCCTCGGGCATGTCGATCCAGTGCTCGATCTCCTCCCGGGGGACCACGAGCACGTGCCCGTCGGTCATCGGTTCGATGTCGAGGAAGGCGACGACCCGGTCGTCCTCGTACACGAAGGTGCCGGGTATCTCGCCGTCGATGATGCGGGTGAAGATGGTCGCCACGGTGCGCTCTCTTTCGTCGGTGAAGCGTGGGTCTCGGTGAAGTGGTCAGGGCCGTTCGGACGAGGGCCGGGCGGAGAAGGTCTCCGTCGCGGTGCCGTCGGGCGGCAGGAACCGGCGGAAGTCCCGCGCCTGCGCGGGACCCGCGACGACGGCATCCACGACGATGCCTTCCCGGTTCACGAGGAAGGCACCTCGGCCGGCCATGCCGCGCGCGGCGTCGAACACACCGTATGCCGAGGCGACCGCCCCGTGGGGCCAGAAGTCGGACAGGAGAGGGAACGGGACCTCGAGCTCCCGGGCCCAGGCGGCGAGGGAGTACTTCGTGTCGGTGGAGATCCCCACCACCCGGACGCCCGCCTCGGCGAACCGCCCGTGGTCCCGGACGAGGGCCGCGATCTCGTTCCCGCACACGGGCGAGAAGGCGAAGGGATAGAAGACGAGGAGGACCGGCCCGTCCACGAGGAGGACCGGCAGTCGGACCTCCTCGCCGAGGTGGGACTCGAGATCGAAGTCCGGGGCACGATCACCCGGAACCGGCCGGGACGCTCCCCGCGCCCCGGCCCCGACCGCCGGAGTCATCAGCTGTAGTTCTTCTTCCCCACGAGACGGAAGCCCGCCCAGTCCGGCGCCGCGCTCACGGTACGCGTCACGTGCATTCCCGCGGTGGGCGCGGCCTGCGAGATGTCCGCCGTCTCGATGTGTCCCGGGCGTCCGGCCTTTGGCGTGAGGAGCCAGACGATGCCACCTTCCTTGAGGGTGGACTGTGCGTCGACGATCGCGTCCGCGAGGTCGGGATCGTCCGACCGCCACCACATGACGACCGCATCGAACACGTCGTCGACGTCGTCGTCGGCCATTTCCTCGCCGGTCACCGCGGCGATCGCATCGCGGAGGTCGAAGTCCACGTCGTCGTCGTAGCCGATCTCCTGGATGTACGTACCGGAGGTGAAGCCCAGTGCGTCGGAGCTGTGCAGAGTCCTTTCGGAAGGAGTTGTACTCATAGCGATATTGTCCACGTCACAGGGCATGTCGGCCAAATACGCGCCGGGGTTCTCCCGGCCGTCACGTGGATTTCACAATCCCGGCCGGACCGGGAGTCGGGAGAGATGCGCCACACGGACGGCCTCCACCAGGAGGTCGGTTCTGTTCTAGGCTGAGGACTATCCGAAACGGGCCCGACCCCGGGCTTTGTCCCCAAGGCGACCGGATGCAGCGTGTCGCCTCACCGAGAGGACTTGAACAGTGGACAACTCACGCGGACCTATTCTCAACGGCCTCCCGAGCCAGGTCCCCGATATCGACCCGGAGGAGACCCAGGAATGGCTGGCTTCTCTGGATGCGCTCGTCGACGAGGGCGGACGGACCCGTGCGCGGTACGTCATGCTGCGCCTCCTCGAGCGGGCACGCCAGCAGAACGTCGGAGTCCCCTCCCTCACCACGACGGACTACGTCAACACCATCGGGCCCGAGGACGAACCCTGGTTCCCCGGTGACGAGAGCATCGAACGCCGGTACCGCAGCTGGCTGCGGTGGAACGCCGCGGTCATGGTGCACCGCGCCCAGCGCCCGGGCATCGAGGTCGGCGGTCACATCTCGACCTACGCCTCCGCGGCCACCCTCTACGAGGTCGGCCTCAACCACTTCTTCCGCGGCAAGGACCACCCCGGCGGCGGTGACCACATCTTCTACCAGGGACACGCCTCCCCCGGTATGTACGCCCGCGCGTTCCTCGAGGGCCGACTCTCCGCGGAGCAGCTCGACGGATTCCGCCAGCAGGCCTCCCACTACGTCGACGGGAAGCCCTACGGCCTCCCCTCGTACCCGCACCCGCGCCACCTCCAGGACTTCTGGGAGCACCCGACGGTGTCGATGGGCCTCGGCCCGATGAACGCGATCGCGCAGGCGCAGTTCGACAAGTACCTCCACAACCGTGGGATCAAGGACACCTCGCAGCAGCACACCTGGGCCTTCCTCGGCGACGGCGAGATGGACGAGCCGGAGAGCCGGGGCATGCTCCAGTACGCGGCGAACGAGGAACTCGACAACCTCACCTTCGTCGTCAACTGCAACCTCCAGCGCCTCGACGGACCGGTGCGCGGCAACGGCAAGATCATCCAGGAGCTCGAGGCGTTCTTCCGCGGTGCCGGCTGGAACGTCATCAAGGTGATCTGGGGCCGCGAGTGGGACGCCCTCCTCGCGAAGGACCGCGACGGTGCGCTCGTCAACCTCATGAACGCCACCCCGGACGGCGACTACCAGACCTACAAGGGTGAGTCCGGTGGCTTCGTGCGCGACAACTTCTTCGGTCGGGACCCGCGGACGAAGGCGATGGTGGAGAACTACACCGACGAGCAGATCTGGCAGCTCAAGCGCGGCGGGCACGACTACCGCAAGGTGTACGCGGCGTACAAGGCCGCTCTCGCACACACCGGGCAGCCCACGGCGATCCTCGTGAAGACGGTCAAGGGTTACTCCCTCGGCCCGACCTTCGAGGCCCGCAATGCGACGCACCAGATGAAGAAGATGGGCGTCGAGGACCTCAAGCTCGCCCGCGACCACTTCCAGATCCCGATCTCCGACAAGGAGCTCGAGGAGAACCCGAAGCTCCCGCCGTACTTCCACCCGGGCTTCGATGCGCCCGAGATCAAGTACCTCCTCGAGCGGCGCCGCGAGCTCGGCGGCTTCTCCCCCGAGCGTCGATCGACGCACACCGCGATCCAGCTCCCCGCGGAGAAGGACTTCGAGGTCGGCAAGCGCGGTTCCGGCAAGCAGAAGATCGCCACGACGATGGCCTTCGTCCGCATCCTCAAGGACATGATGCGCGACAAGGAGTTCGGCAAGCGGATCGTCCCGATCATCCCGGACGAGGCACGCACCTTCGGCATGGACTCGTTCTTCCCGACCGCGAAGATCTACAACCCGCACGGGCAGAACTACATCTCCGTCGACCGTGACCTGTTCCTCGCCTACAAGGAGGCGACGGACGGTCAGCTCCTCCACATGGGCATCAACGAGGCGGGTTCGACCGCGGCGTACACCGCGGTGAGCACGTCCTACGCGACCCACGGCGAGCCGATGATCCCGTTCTACATCTTCTACTCGATGTTCGGGTTCCAGCGTTCCGGTGACGGTTTCTGGGCAGCCGGCGACCAGCTCGGCCGCGGGTTCATCCTCGGTGCGACCGCCGGCCGCACCACGCTCGTGGCGGAGGGCCTCCAGCACGGCGACGGCCACTCCCACGTGCTGTCCTCGACCTACCCCTCGATCGTGTCGTACGACCCCGCCTACGCCTACGAGATCGCCCACATCGTCCGGGACGGCATCCACCGGATGTACGACCCGGAGGACGGCCGCGATCCCGATGTGAGCTACTACATCACGATGTACAACGAGCCGATCCTCCAGCCGGCCGAGCCCGAGGGCCTCGACGTCGAGGGTGTGCTCAAGGGCATCTACAAGCTCAAGGACGGGCCGGAGAACGGTGGCCCCAAGGCACAGTTGCTCGCCTCCGGCGTCGCGGTGCCGTGGATCCTCCAGGCGCAGGAGATGCTCGCCGAGGACTGGGGCGTGAGCGCCGATGTGTGGTCGGTCACCTCGTGGCAGGAGCTCCGACGCGACGGCCTCACCTGCGACGACGAGCGCCTGCTCGATCCCGCGGCCGAGGCGCGCGTGCCCTTCGTCACCGCGAAGCTCGCGGAGACCGAGGGCCCGGTCATCGCGACGAGCGACTACACCCGCACGGTGCCGGACATGATCCGTCAGTACGTGCCGGGTCACTTCACCTCGCTCGGCGCCGACGGCTACGCGATCTCCGACACCCGCCCGGCGGCCCGCCGGTACTTCCTCATCGACGCGGCCTCCGTCGTCGTGCAGACCCTCATCAGCCTCGCGGACCTCGGCGTCGTCGACGCCTCCCTCGCCGCCGAGGCGTCGAAGAAGTACCACCTGGACGACCCGCGCGAGGGCGACACGGGCTCGACCGAGGGCGCCGGCGCCTGACGCCGCCGCACGCACCGGTCCAACCCGCCGAGGCGCCGCGCGGGTGAGGAGATC
>NZ_BAAANO010000018.1:86182-120847 GCF_039529845.1 Brevibacterium samyangense
GGAACACTCCTCACCTCCGCGGCGCCTCGGCGCATTCGCCGATTGTCGTGTCGCAACAAATGATTTGTACGAAAGGCGACTACAGTGGCGATCATGCCGTCCTCCACCGATACGACCGCCGGAACCCGGCCGACCTCTCCGGGCACGTCCGGCACTCCCGGCGCTGCAGCCGGTGCCGGATCCCGCCGCACCACCTCCGGCGACCGCAACGCGGGCCGGGTCGAGACGAGCCGACGGCTCAAGGCCGGTCAGGCGATGCTGTCGAAGCTCACGCTCCAACGCCTCGAATCCCAGTTGCCGTGGTTCCGCCAGATGAACTCCGGGGACCGCGGCTGGGTCGTCCTCCTCGCGAACTCCGGCATCACCTCGTTCATCGACTGGTATCGGGACCCCCAGGCGCCACTGCGCGTCGTCACGGAGATCTTCAACTCGGCACCGCGTGAGCTCGTCCGTTCGGTCTCCCTCCAGCACACCCTCCAGTTGTTGCGCGTCGTCGTGCAGGTCGTCGAGGAACGGGTGGGCGACCTCGCGAAACCCGGTGAGCAGGCGGAGCTCAAGGAGGCCGTGCTCGTGTACTCCCGCGAGATCGCCTTCGCCGCCGCGGACGTCTACGCGAAGGCCGCGGAGGCCCGGGGCTCCTGGGACGCCCGCCTCGAGGCGATGGTCGTCGACGCACTCGTGCGTGGCGACTCGGTCGAGGATCTCGCAGGGCGGGCCGCCGCGATCGGGTGGCGGACCGACGGCTCCGTGCACGTCCTCGTCGGCCGGGCTCCGCGGCGGACCGCCAGCCGGTCGATCGACGACATCCGCCGGGCGGCGCAGAAATGGGCCGAGGACGCTCTCGTCGGGATCCACGAGGACCGGCTCCTCATCGTCCTCGGAGGCACCTCGGACATCGACGCCGCCGCTGCCTCGCTCTCCCACCACTTCGGTCCCTCGGACGTCGTGATCGGGCCCGAGGTCTCCTCCCTCGCCGAGGCCGGTGCGAGTGCCACCGCCGCGGTGTGGGCCCTGCGCACCGCGATCGCGCGTCCTGCCACCCCCCGCCCCGTCCACGCGACGGACCTGCTGCCCGAACGGGCGATCGCCGGGGACCGCCGTGCCGTGAGTGAGCTCGTCTCCCGGTTCTACGAGCCGCTGTGCGCGGGGAACGGGCAACTGCTCGACACCGTGTCCGCGTACCTCGAGTTCGGCGGATCGCTCGAGACCACCGCGAAGAGCCTCGAGGTGCACCCCAACACCGTGCGCTACCGACTGCGGAAGATCACCGACCTCATCGGAGTCGATCCGACGGAGGCACGGGCCGGTTTCGAGGTGCGGATCGCCTTGGTGTACGGACGACTGTCCCAGGCGGGGCAGTTGTCGGAGCTCCACAATTCCTCACACGTGTCCCCGGGGTTGTCGTAGGTTGTTGACGATCTCCCCGTCCCCCAGCCGCGTCCGGGCTCTTCCGGCCCGGCGCATCCGACGATAGGAAGAACACCACCGATGCTCGTCATTGCGTGCCCCGGTCAGGGCGCACAGAAATCCGGTTTCCTCTCCTCGTGGCTCGAACTCCCCGGGTTCGCCGCCTCGATCGAGGAGCTCTCGGCGGCCGCCGATCTCGATCTCCGCCTGCACGGCACGGAATCGGACGACGACACCATCACGGACACCGCCCTCGCCCAGCCGCTGCTCGTCGCGAGTGCCATCGCCGCGTACCGCGAACTCGTGCGCGACCTTCCTGCGCCCCAGGTCGTCGCGGGCCATTCGGTCGGCGAGATCGGTGCCGCACAGATCGCCGGCATCCTCACCGCCGCCGAGGCGATGGAGTTCGTGAAGGTCCGTGCGACGGGGATGGCCGAAGCCGCTGCCGCCACGCCGACCGGCATGGCCGCCGTCGTCGGCGGTGACCCCGAGGAGGTCCTCGCCCGGATCACCGAGGCCGGCCTCTCCCCCGCGAACGTCAACGGGGGCGGTCAGACCGTCGCCGCCGGTTCCCTCGAGGGGATCGACGCCCTCAAGGAGAACGCCCCCGAACGCGCCCGGGTCATCCCGCTCGCCGTCGCCGGCGCGTTCCACACCGATTACATGGCACCCGCGACGGATCCGCTCGCCGCACTCGCGGCGGGTCTCTCACCGGCGGATCCGGACATCACGATCCTGTCCAACCGCGACGGGAAGGCCGTCACCTCGGGACGCGAGTACGTCGACACCCTCGTCCACCAGGTCACGCATCCGGTCCGCTGGGACCTGTGCCAGGAGGAACTCCTCTCGCAGGGCGTCACCGGTCTGCTCGAACTCGTCCCCGGGGGTACGCTCACCGGGCTGGCGAAGCGCGGCATGAAGGGCGTGGAGACCTTCGCCCTCAAGTCCGCCGGGGACCTCGACGCAGCACGCGAGTTCGTCGCCGCACACACTCGGAACTGATCAGGAGGAAGTCTTCCATGGCCACACTCACCACTGCCGAGACCGGACGGTTCTCACGCATCGCCGGGATCGGCGGGTACCGCTCCGAACTCGTCGTCACGAACGACGACCTCGTCGAACCCATCGATTCCTCCGACGAGTGGATCCGGCAGCGCACCGGCATCGTCACCCGCCACCGGGCGGGGGCGGACGTCGGTGTCCTCGAGATGTCCGAGGAGGCCGCGAACGAGGCGATCGCGAACGCCGGACTCAAGCCCCAGGACATCGGGGGCATCATCATCGCGACCGTGACCTTCGGCACCCCGACCCCGTCGGCCGCCGCAGCCCTGTCCGCGCGCCTCGGCACCGGCCCCGTTCCCGCCTGGGACATCTCCGCCGCATGCGCGGGGTACTGCTACGGCATCGCGCAGGCGGACGCACTCGTGCGTTCCGGCACGATGGACAACGTCCTCGTCATCGGTGCGGAGAAGCTCTCCGACTTCGTCGACCCGACGGACCGTTCGATCTCCTTCCTCCTCGGTGACGGCGCGGGCGCCGTCGTCGTCTCCGCCTCCGACACCCCCGGCATCGGGAAGAGCGTGTGGGGGTCGAAGGGCGAGAACTGGGAGACGATCCGGATGACGAACTCGTTCCTCGACTTCAAGACCGACCCCGAGGCGCCCTTCCCGACGCTGCGGCAGGACGGTCCCAGCGTCTTCCGCTGGGCAGTGTGGGAGATGGCCGAGGTCGCGAAGGAAGCACTCGAGGCCGCGGGGGTCACTGCGGAGGACCTCGGGGCGTTCGTCCCGCACCAGGCGAACATGCGGATCATCGACGAACTCGCGAAGCAGCTGAAACTGCCGGAGTCGGTCGCCATTGCGCAGGACATCGCCGACAACGGCAACACCTCGGCCGCGTCGATCCCCCTCGCCACCGAACGGCTGCTGCGGGAGAACCCGGATCTTCACGGCACGCTCGCGCTGCAGATCGGATTCGGCGCCGGGCTCGTCTACGGAGCCCAGGTCGTCGTGCTGCCCTGATGCGGAACACAGTGCCGTCACCGGATCCACGGACGGCACCACGCCCACCGACGTCACCACACCTACCGACGTCACCACACCTACCGACGTCACCACACCTACCGACGTGGCGCCTCGGCCGGTCGCGCACCATGCAATAGGATTTTCGGCGGGACATTCGTCGAATCACGTTCCACGAACCACCCACGGACGGGCCCGACCCACTCGTGGGCACACCGAGAAAGAAGGAAGAAATGGCATTCACCGAAGCCGAAGTCCTCGCCGGACTTGCTGAGATCGTCAACGAGGAGACCGGACTGGCCGTCGAGGCCGTGGAGGCCGGCAAGTCCTTCACCGACGACCTCGACATCGACTCGATCTCGATGATGACCATCGTCGTCAACGCCGAGAAGAAGTTCGGCGTCAAGATCCCGGACGACGACGTCAAGGACCTCATCACCGTCCAGGACGCGGTGGACTACATCGTCAAGGCCGAGCAGGCCTGACGCCCCTCACGGACGACGGCCGGTCGGCAGCACCCGATCGGTGACCGGCCGGCCGTCGCCCCGTTCGCCCCACACACGATTCGACGAGGTTTCACACAATGACTTCCAAAGTTGTCGTCACCGGTGTCGGTGCCGTCACCCCCATCGGCAACACGGCCGCGCAGACGTGGCAGGCCGCCCTCGCGGGCACCCCGGGTGCACACACCCTCGACAACGACTGGGCCGAGCAGTACGACATCCCGGTCGACTTCGCCGCCACCGTCGACCCCGCGGTGGTCGACGAGAACCTCAAGAAGGTCGAGGCCAAGCGCCTCGATCCGGCCAGCCGACTCGCTCTCATCGCCTCGCGCGAGGCATGGTCGGATGCCGGCAGCCCGGAGATCGAGCCCGAGCGCCTCGCCGTCTCCTGGGCCACCGGGATCGGCGGTGTGTGGACGCTCCTCAACGCCTGGGACACGCTGCGTGAGGAGAAGTCCGCGCGCAGCGTCATGCCGCTCACCGTTCCGATGCTTATGCCGAACGGCCCCGCCGCGGCGGTCGGGATGGAGTTCAAGGCACGCGCTGCCGTGCAGACCCTCGTGTCGGCCTGCGCCTCGTCCACCGAGAGCCTCGGCAACGCCTTCGACGTCATCCGTTCCGGTCGCGCCGATGTCGTCATCACCGGTGGCGCGGAGGCCGCGATCCATCCGATCACGCTGGCCGCCTTCTCCTCGATGCGCGCGCTCTCGCGCCGCACCGACTCCCCGGAGACCGCCTCCCGGCCCTACGACCTCGACCGTGACGGCTTCGTCATGGGTGAGGGCGCCGGCACGCTGGTCCTCGAGTCCGAGGAGCACGCGAAGGCCCGCGGTGCGAAGATCTACGCGGAGATCGGTGGCTGGGGCATCTCGAACGACGCCTACCACATCACGGCCGGCGAACCCGAGGGCGCCGGCTCGATCCGTGCCATGCAGGCGGCTCTCGATTCCGCCGGACTCACCGCAGCGGACGTCAAGCACATCAACGCACACGCGACCTCGACCCCCGTCGGGGACATCCCGGAGTCGCGCGCCATCAACAAGGTTCTCGGCGAGTACACCTCCGAGGCCGTCGTCTCCGCGACGAAGTCGATGACCGGGCACCTCCTCGGTGGCGCGGGCGCGGTCGAGGCCGTCCTCACCGTTCTCGCCCTCCGCGAGCGGACCGCTCCGCCGACGATCAACATCGAGAACCTCGATCCGGAGATCTCGCTCACCATCGCGCGGGACACCCCGGTCGCACTGCCGGACGGACAGATCGGCGCGCTCACGAACTCCTTCGGTTTCGGTGGCCACAACGCCGTCGTCGCCATGAAGTCGTACTGACCTCCGGTCGGACACCGCCGCGCTCGCGGGCCCGGACCCCCTGGTGGGGATCGGGCCCGCGTGCTTTACATGTGCGCCTGCTCGCATAGAATGACCGCAGCACTCCTGTTCGGAACGTTGGGGAAGACGGATCCGGACTACCAAGGAGGCAAACATGAATATGACCCGTGGCGTTCTCTTCGTCCACTCCGCACCCCGTGCGCTGTGCCCTCACATCGAGTGGGCAGCCGGCGGGGCCGTCGGAGCGCAGGCGAAGTTCGACTGGACTCCCCAGCCCGCAGCCCCCGGCCTCGTGAGGGCGGAGATCTGCTGGCAGGCGTCCCCGGGGTCGGGCGCCCGTATCGCATCCGCCCTGCGCGGATGGGACAACGTGCGCTACGAGGTGACGGAGGAACCCTCTGCGGGGTTCGACGGTGGCCGGTGGAGCCACACCCCGTCCCTCGGGATCTACCACGCCGTCACTGATGTGCACGGCAACATCGTCGTCTCCGAGGACGTCATCCGGGCAGTGATGGAACGCACCGCCGGGAACGCCACGGAACTCACGGCGGAGCTCGACCGTGCTCTCGGTCGTGCGTGGGACGACGAACTCGAGTCGTTCCGCCACGCGGGCGAGGGCGCACCGGTACGCTGGCTGACCAAGGTCGGCTGAGCACCGAGGTCTCCGTCGGGGACGACTCTCCACCGCGCCCTTCGGGCCCGGGCACACCATCGCCTCCGGTGTGCCCGGGCCCGTGGTGCGTTGGTAGGCTGATACGTCGTTCACGTTCGCAGCAGGAGGGATCGACATGGCGGTTTCGGTCGAGCAGATCGAGGACCTTCTCGGGAAGGACCACCAGCACCCGACCATGGGCCTGCTCACCGCCACCTCGCGCGGCTGGGTGATCCCGCTCTTCGCCCGACACCTCGAGCCCTTCGGCACCGTGAGCGCCGACGAGTTCCACGTGCGCGTCGCCGAGACCCTCGAGCACCCCGATGTCCCCCGCAGCGACCGGACTCCCGCCGAGCACTGCCGCAAGTGGCTCGGTGACCGGTGGATCGAGTCCCTCGTCAAGGACGAACGCACGTACTACCGGCTGTCCTCGTCGTCACTCCGCGCTCTGCAGTTCGTCCGTGAACTCGCAGGCGGCGAGTCAGCGGTCGGCAGCGCCCGTGTCGCCTCGATCGAGTTCGCGATCGAGACGCTCGCCGCCGCCGCCGATCCCGACCGACAGGGACGCATCGCCCGCATCGACGCGCGCATCGCCGAACTCGAGTCGGAGAAGCGGGGCCTCGAGACCGGCCGTTCCCGCGAGGCCTCCACCTCCGACCTCCGCGGGCACCTCCGGGAGATCCAGATCCTCAGCCGGACCCTGCCTGCGGACTTCAGGTCCCTCCAGGCGAAGATCGCCGAGAGCCACAAGGCGGCCGCGCGCCGGGCATGGAACGACACTCCCCCGAAGGCCGAACTCCTCGAGGACTACCTCGACAAGAACGAGTCCTTCTCGTCGACGGCCGAGGGCGCGGCCTACGACTCCTTCACCGAGCTCCTCACACACGATCGCGCACGCAAGCTCAACGCGGCGATCGATCACGTGCTCGAACAGCCCTTCGCCCGTGAACACATGAGCGCCGCCGAACGCGAGGAGTTCCGCAACATCGTCTCGACGCTCAACCGTTCGCGTCACGAGGTCGACCAGGAGCGCATGCGGTGGAAGGAGTTCCTCCGGCGCGTCGTCACCCGGTCGAGCCTCAACCGCAACAAGCACATCAACGCACTCGCACAACGCGCGATGTCCGCAGGAGCCACCTGGGCGGCGAAGGCGCCGGGCCACCGCACGGTCCCGACCGAACTGCTCGGGATCGGCACGATCGAGATCGAGGACATGTCGCAGATCCGCCTGTGGGAGGACGAGGGCCCCGCGAAGGTCTCCGTGGCGGTGCGCCCGCACACCACCGGTCTCAGTCGCTCGGACGTCGACGCACTCCGCCTCGCCGCCGGCACCGGCCACCGCGCCGTCCGCCGGCACGTGAACGCGCTTCTCGAGGAGAACGGCAGGGCCACGGGTGCGCAGGTGCTCGAGGCGATGCCACCGGACAACCGCCGCCTCGGGACCGCGATCTCCCTCATCGACCTCGCGGTCGAGCACGGAAGCACCGCAGCGACCGAGTTCGAGATCGTCGAACTCCTCGACGCGGCCGGCACCGCGACCCGCTGGCAGATCCCTCTCACCGCTTTCACCGCTCCCGTCCCGTCGAAGGAGAACGCATGACCGCCGAGGTGCCCGCCGGGTCCCGCCCCACCGCCGGACACGAGGACCCCGACCGGTCCGACGACACCCGGGGACACGACGCCCTCGGTCCGCACGGCGACGCCGCCGCGGAGGGGACGGAATCGATCGCCCGGGGGTCCGGGCTCGACATGCGGGCACGCCGCGCACTCGCGAAACTCCTGCGCAGCCGCTTCATCACGCGGGAGAACGACCGGAAGACCTGGGACGCGCTCATGGTGTTCCGCGAGGAGATCGAGGAGCGCCTCGCCGATCTCTTCCTCGATCTCGTCGTCGACGAGGAGTACGAGGTCGCCTTCAAGCGCCAGTTCCCGGAGGAATCGGCCCCGCGCATGCTGCGCCGGGAGAAACCGCTGTCCCGGGAGGCCACGCTCGTGCTCGTGCATCTGCGCCAGGAGTACGACTCCCCCGCCGGCGGTGCCGACGGGCGCGTCGAGATGAGCCGCGAACAGCTCCTCGAGGTGCTCCGTCCCGCCCGCAGCACGGGCGACCAGGACGACAAACGGTTCGAGCAGCGCGTCGATCAGGCGATCAACGCCGTCATCGGCCTCGGGCTCCTCACCGAGGAACCCGATGTCGCGGGCATCTATCGGGTCTCTCCGGCCGTCGTGCCGCTCATCGGGGCGGACGAGTTGAGGGCGATCACCGCGTACTTCGAGAAGGCCGCGGCCGCCGAGGACCCGGAAGCGGCCGAGGAGGACGCCGAGTCCGCGACGGAGGATCCGTCCGAGGACCCGACGACCCGGATCACGCCCATCGCCGGTGCGGAGTCCACCGGCGACGACATCAGCACCCCTGAGACGGAGGACGCACAGTGACGGACACGATCGACTACGAGGTGGCCTCCGATCAGGACACACTGCCGCTCCAGGTGCACGACGGCAGCGCGGACTACCAGTACCGGATCAGCCGGGTGCAGGTGCTCAACTGGGGCAACTACCGGGACCTCCACGTCATCCCGTTCACCCGTGACGGTCTGGCGATCGCGGGACCGTCCGGCCGCGGTAAGTCGACCCTCGTCGACGCCCTGTCGTCGGTCCTCTTCCCCAACCCGCAGCAGTTCAACGTGGCGGCGCGCGACGACGGCCGGAAGCGGTCCGAACGCACCGTCTACACGTATGCCCGCGGCTACTCGGAACGGCGGGAGTCCTCCCCGGGCAGCCGGGCGACGACGAACACCTACGTGCGCCCTCCCGAGGACGGGCCGTTCGCCAGCGGGACCGCGGTGACGTTCACGAACGGACGTGGCGCCTCGGTGACGGTGTTCCGACTCATGTGGGTCGCACCGCACGTGCTCGACCGGGACTCCCTCGCCGCGAACACGGTGTACGGGTTCGTCCACGACGACTTCGATCTCGCGGCGATCGCCGGCCTCGACGCCGTCCGTGGGTCCTCCCCGATCTCGAAGTCGTCGCTCCAGCGTCTCATCGACGTCGAACGCGGGGACATCGTCGACGGGTCCCAGGCCCGCGTCCACGCGAAGATGCGCAGCGTCCTCCACATGGGTGTGAACGAGGACTCGCAGCGCCATGCCTTCACCCTCCTGCGGCGCGCCCAGTCCTCGCGCGACCTCGAGCCGATCGACGAGTTCTTCAAGACCTTCGTCCTCACCGAGCCCGAGGCGCTGCGGATCTGGGACGACACCGCGCAGAGCTTCACGAACGCGGCCCGGTTCTACGACGAGTTCGAGTCCGCCCGCCGCCGGGCCGAGATCCTCCAGGAGCTCCCGCAACTCGCCGAGGAGTATCGCTCGGCGCATGCGAAGGGGCAGGCGAAGGCCCAGCTGCTCGATCCCTCGGGCGAGGTCTCCCCCATCGACATCTGGCACGGCCGGAAGCTCATCGACTGGGCCGAGGAACGCATCAGCGAGGTCCGGGGGCGGATCACCGAGATGACCGGCCGGCGGGCCGAGCTCCAGGACGAGCTCGCCTCGGTCGAGCGGGAGTACGAGAACGTCTCGATCCGGCTCGAGGGCGTCGGCGGCGGGCTCGCCGAGGAGAACCTGCGGCTGCGCCTCGACGCGGCCCGCAAGACCCTTCACGACCGCGAACGACTCGCGGAGGAACTCTCCGCGGCACTCGCGGCGTTGGATCTCGAGCTGCCCGCGGGTTCGGCCGGTCTCCGCAAGACGGTCTCCGCGCTCGACGAGTTGCTCGCCCGCACCGAGGAGGACCTCGAGGGGCTGCGTGCGGAGCAGGCCGAGGACACCGCGAAGGTGTGGGAACTGCGGCGCGCGGTCGAGGCCGCAGCGAAGGAGGTCTCCGGCCTCCAGACCCGGCAGAGCGCCATTCCGGACGACGCGGAAGCGCGGCGCACCTCGATCGAGAAGTCGCTCGGCCTGGCCCCGGGCACGCTCGTGTACGCCGGCGAACTCCTGCGCGTACGGGAGGCCGACCGCGCATGGTCGAAGGCGGTCGTGAGTGTCGTCCTGCCCCTCGCGCGGACACTTCTCGTACCCCGGGAGCACCTCCCCGCCGTGCGTGAGCACGTGAACGCGACGGATATGCGCGGATCCCTCACCTTCGTCGAGGCCGAGTCGGGCGCACCGGTCGAGACCGCTCCTGCCGGATCGCTCGCCGAACTCCTCGAGTTCGCGGACCACCCCTTCGCCGGGTGGGTCTCCGGCGAACTCGTCCGGACGGCCAACTACCTCCGGGTGGACTCCGCGAAGGAGCTCTCGACGGACCCCCCGAAGTGGGCCGCAGGAGCGATCACGATCGAGGGCCTGCGGTCGGGTGCCCGCGGCCGGTACACGAAGGACGACCGCCGCCAGCGGTACCCGTGGCTCGGTTGGGACAACCGCTCGCTCGTCGGAGCGCTCGAATCCGAACTCGAGTCGCAGAAGGAGGCCCTCGCGCAGGCGGAGGCACGGGCGAAGCAGCTCGACGCCCGGATCGCCGCCGCGAACCGCCGGGTGCGGGCCCTCACGGATCTGCCGGAGCGCCTCGAACGGGCGGATCTCGAGTCCGGGGGACTCGACGTCGCCGGGGCCCGGAAGGTCGCCGAGGAGCTCTCGGCACAGCTCGCCGCCTCGGCGGATCCCGCGGTCGACGAGCTCAAGGCCCAGAAGAAGTCCCTCTCCGCGCGTCGTGACGAACTCACGAAGCACATCGGTGTCCTCGAGGACCGCGTGACGAACGCGGAGACCCAGTGGGGTGCACTCGTCGACGTCCAGGACGCCGCGCACGACGCCGTGGACGGTGCCGAACTGCCGGCGGACCTCGCGTCGATGGTCGAGGAGACGGAGTTCCGGGCACCGGCCGACGCCTCGAAACGCGCAGTGGCCGCGAGCCTCGGGACCGCCCGGGACTCGGTCCGGGACCAGATCGCGCTGCACCTCGCGGAGACCGGCACCCGGAAAGCCCGGATCGAGGCGATCCTCCAGCGGTACCGGCAGCTCGGCGCGGCCGCCGCCCGGGAGACCGACGGCACGATCGAGTCGCTCGACGCGATGCTCGAGGTCTACGAACGGCTCCGCCGGGACGACGTCCCGCGCGCGAAGGCGAAATGGATCCGCGGCGCGAGCAAGGATCTCATGACCGGGTTCAGCGGTCTGCTCATGCAGATCGACTCCGATGAACGCGACATCGTCCAAGCACTCGAACCGATCAACAGCGTCCTGCGGAACATCAGCTTCCGCGGGGATTCGATCCTCTCGATCGAGGTCGATCGGAAGCCGACGCGCGAACGCCGCGAGTTCCGCGACATCGTGAAGAAGTACGGGTCCCCCGACACCCTCGCCCGGCCCACCACCGACGAGGCCGAGGTCGAGAAGAACTTCCTCACGCTCCGGAAGTCCCTCGAGAACCTCCTCGGCGACGACCGCGACGCGCACCTGTGGCGTGCACGCGTGTTCGATGCCCGCGAGAACATGGAGTTCCGCGCGGTGCAGACCCGCCCGAACGGGGATCGCATCCCACTCGACGGCGTTGCCGGTATGAGTGGTGGTGAGGGTCAGGAGCTCATTGCGTTCGTGCTCGGTGCGGCACTACGGATGCGCCTCGGCGAGGGCCACGACGCACCGCCGACGTACGCCCCGATCGTCCTTGACGAGGGCTTCGTCAAGTCCGACAGCGACTTCACGGCGCGTGCCCTCAATGCGTTCAAGGCGCTCGGCTTCCAGCTCGTCATCGCGGCGCCCCGCGAGAAGGCTGCCGCTTTCGACCGCTTCGTCGGGTCCATCGTGTACGTCAATCACGATCGGAACCGTTTCGAGAACGGCTCGGTCGTCCGCCGGATAACGCTCGCGGACCTCGAGGAGATCACCGGCGAGGGCGGTGACGCGTTCGAGCAGTGACGACGGAGGGGCGAGTCCCCCGTCGGATCGTGCCGGAAGTCGGAGTACCGGCGAATGCACCGGTGCTCACCTGCTAGGATTTCTGCGCTCGCCCCTGTAGCTCAGCCGGTCAGAGCAGAGGACTCATAATCCTTGGGTCGTGGGTTCAAGCCCCACCGGGGGCACGAGCAAGGGAAGGGCCGCTTGACCAGCATTTATGCGGGTGAGCGGCCCTTTTCGTGTCCTCGAGGAGTACCTCGGAGGGTGACCGATCACCGCTCAATGTCCCGGTTTTTCCCGGTGTTTTCGGGAGTCGGTATAACCGGGGTATAACCGCAGGATCGCCGGCACCCCCGGAATCACGGGGCACGCCGGCCACGAGCCGGCACCGGGGCCGGTTATACCGATCGGTATAACGCACCCCTCCCCCATCACCCCCTCGAGGCACTCGAGAGGGACCAGCGCGTCTATGCGCGCCGGATCTCGCCGGGGTCTGGGACTTTTCTGACGAGGCTCAAATATGCGCAAACGTGCGCATAAACCATACGATTCCGACCCCGTATTTCGAGGGCACTTCCCCGTGATCTAGGGGCAGAACGGCGCTTGAGGGGCCGATTCCATCGACTTTAAAACCCAGGGGCGTACCGAGCCGCATAGACGCGCTGGTCCTGCCGGACCACGCGAGGGGGTGACCGGGGTACCCCTCAGGCGCTCGAGGATCGCCCACAACGGACGAACCTAGGCGAGACGGGCACGGGCTCATCTCGGCGGCTCCACGGCCTCACAGGGCCGTAAACGCGACCACACCAAGGGAGTCAGTAGAGCGGACGACCGTCGTCGTCGGACGCCTCGAGTTCCCCATGGAGTCTGTCGAACGCCTCGACTCGATCGCACAGGGATTCCATATCGAACGGCAATGAGGGATCGAAGGAGGCGAGCGCGGCTCGCCATGCCGACGCGAACAGAGGGAAGTCGTCAGGCGTCGTCACCTCGACGCCGTGCCAATGCATCGTGAAGTGTGGTGCGCCCTCGATCGCCTCGAGGACGGAGGTCGTGAAGGTGTGTTCACTCAGTTCGATATGTGCCATGCGTGCATCGAAGCACGCACCGTTACCACGAGTCCAGCGGAATGTCCAATCTGTAGGCTCGCCGGCGGGGTGCCCGCGGCGGGCGCAGTCGCCTTGAGAAGACAGTCGTACGTATTCCGTAGCACTTTGTTCGGTTCCCCAATTTGACACGTGCGCTAATCGCGTCTCGATTGTAGGATGCCCACATAGTACAGGCGTTCGATTCCGGGGTTTGAGGCATGAGCGCGCCGATCGGAGCCTCAGCGCCCCGACCGTCTCCGAAGCACGCCCGGGAGGACGACGCAGCCCCGACCCCTCGCGATGAGGAGCCGGGGCCGGCGGTCACGTCAGCGGATCGTCACATCAGGCGGTCACTGCCCGAACGAGTCCAGAGGACGGGATGCGACCTCGACGGAGAGCACGGACACTCGAAGGCCGGTGTCCGTCGTGAAGCTCCGACGGGGTGCGCACTCGGTGAGCGAAGACGAACGAGGACGGTTCCATCCGTCCAGCGGTCGGACGGCGGGAGTGAGGATGCGACCGTTCCGGACAAGCGCCGGATTGGGTCGGTTCACCTCGGCGTCGCCGGCGTCGAGGAGTTCTCGGAGTTCCTCATCCGAGTACTTCCAACGGTCGTCCGTCTCCCACACGGTCCGCCGGTCGTGGCGGGGGCCGACGACCTTACGGCGGTGGATCGTGGCGAGGTGTGACGGCACCGGGAATCGATCGAAGATTGCAGCAGTGAGAGCGTGCTCGCCGTAGATGTGAAGGCGAGCGCGCACGACCTCGAACGAGTCCATCTCCTCAGTGGTGAGGCCACGGACGACGACGGTTCCCGCCTCGGGCGTGGAGTGGTCCGAGTCGTCGCCGTCGTGGACGACCACGGCGAGAACGCCGGGGGTGTTCGTGATCTTGTCGAGGAGATGCTCGGCGGTGTGGCTCAGGGTTGCGGTCGTCATGTGTCAGGCGTCCTTCCGTGCGGCGATGTTGACGAGGAGGTTCTCGAGGCGTCCTCGGAGGGTCGCCTCGGAGATGTGCTCGGGCTGTTCCATCGACACCCCGTCGATGTCGATTCCGTGGCGAAGGTTGTACTTCTCGCCGGCGGCAGTGATGACCACACCGAAACCGGGATCGCCCTTCCCGGTGCGCTGGTCTGCGACCGGGAGTCCGTGGAACCGCTCGACGAGGGAACCGACGTAGGTCCGTCGGTCCTCGTTGCCGGCGACGATCGACTCGAGTTCCTCGGTGACCTTCTCAGCCAGGGCCGCGAGGCGTTCCTCGACCGTGACGTGTCCTCGGAGCCCCTCGGCCTCGATCTCGGCTCGAGTGAGGAGTGTCGCCGTACGGAGGCGTTCGGCCTCGGCCTCACGGAGGCGAGCGCCGATTCCCTCGGTGAGAAGTTCAGCGTGCTCGAGGGCCTTGGCACCGGCGGCAAGGTCCGCCGGCGTCACGGAGGTGTCACCGGAGCGGAGGCGAGCGCGCAGCGCGTCGTACACCCCGGAGGCTTCCCGTACCTTGGACTCGGCGTCCGCGATTTCAGCGCGGATCGCCTCGACCGCAGCGAGGGCCTTGTCGTGGTTCTTCTTGAGGGTTGAAATGCTGGTCATGCACTGATCCTTTGTTCGGCGGCCTCAGCCGCGTCGATGAGCTTGTTCGCCAAGCGAGTCGCTTGGGCAATGGTGAGGATGTGGTGGACGGTCTCGCCGTTGAGCACGGCGACCCCGAAGGAGCCGGGGACGAGCTGTGCGACGGCGGTCTCGAGGTTGTTCCCTCGGCGTCGATTCGACTGCCGTCGCCACCCGCTTTCATGCACGAGCGGCGTTGTCACTCGACCCCTTCCACGAAGGCGACAGGTGCCTTCCGGATCACGAGGCTTTGGTGCCCGGTGTGGTGGAGACCGACAGCGTTCACCGGCGGCTCGTGGAGTTCCCACCACGACCCCCGGAGTCGGAGGACGTCCCACGAGGACGTCGCAGCGCTCGCCCTCAGGGTGATGCGGAGGAGTTCGTAGGTGAGCTGTCCGTGCGTCTCAGCCTTGGCTCGGGGAGCCTCGGCCACGGTCACGCGGTGTTCCACACCGGGACCGACGGGAACGAGAACACGGTTCCCGCGATCGTCGCGTTGTTCCTCGACGGCGTAGAAGGTCGCCGTCTCGGTGCCACGGTCGAGAAGTCGAGAGATGGGCATCAGGCGCTCGCCTCCTCGGAGGAGGGAGCCTCACGCCACTCGTGGCGGTGTGCCACGGCAAGGAGTGGCAGCGCCTCGGAGTTCCGGCGGAGGTACTCACGTTCGGCGTTCGTCTTCTCCCGGTGATGCTCACGGCACAGGAGTTGGATGTTCCCCAGGACGTGACGTCCTCCCCACGAGACCGGGATGCGGTGGTCGAGTTCCAACTCGAGGTACTCGTAGCAGCCGCGAGCGAGACACGTTCCGCCCTGACGAGCGGCAAGGTAGTTCGACGGGACGCTGTTGGGATGGTCCTCGAGGACGAGCCACCCGCCTTTGCGAGCGCGCTTGCGATAGTCCTGTGCCCATCGGTGCATTGGGTTCCGTGCGTTGCGATCGCGCTTGCGCTCGCCGTCGCATCGACGGCACCAGGAGTACAGGCCGTCTCGTGACCCCTTGTCAGTGGAGAAGTCCTCGACGGACTTCACCTCGGCACAGTGGGAACACTTCTTGAGGTGCGACGGCAGCGCCGGCGCAGTGAGTGTTTCAGTGGTCATTGTTTCCTTCCCGCGACCCCTCGTCGGGGGTCGCTTGGCAGCAGTGAGTAAGGCGCTCAGCTGGAGCGCCGTTTATCGGGCGTAGAAGGCCGTCGGAGGTGCCGACGGCGTTAAGGGTGAAGGGGCGGCGTTCACGCGCCGCCGTCATCGGTGAGACCTCGACGGAGGAGGGAGCCTCAGAGCGACCTCCTCGGGGGTTTGAACAACCCCCTCGATCTCTTCTCCATTGGGTATAGGCGACCTCGAGGGAGCCTCGTAAGAGGTCTATATAGAAGTACGTCCAAGAAGGACACCCTCCCCCTCGGGGCGGCCGGACGCGCCGGCCACCCCGAAGGAATCGCCTCGTGTTCGCCTCAGAGGTCGAGGTACTCGTCGGGGGTTCCGACGATGCGGATCGGCTTGTTCACTTCCCACAGTCGGGATGCGAAGGCCGCAGCCTCGACCTCGGTCGTGACGTCCTCAGGGAACCGCGCCGGCACGATCGGATCGTGCGCGCCGGCAGCTCGGAGGGTTTCGAGAACATCCCGCCGGTACTCACGCCCAGCGGTGACGTCGCGGTGATGGAACCACGAGAGCACCGCGTGCTCGAGGTCGAACGACTCTCCCAGGAGCGGAGTCGTGAAGCTCCATGTCGTCGCAACGTGGAGACTTCCCTCGAGGCCGCCGTATCGAACGGCGGTGAGGAATCCAGCCTCGCGAAGTGCGGCGATGTCCTTTTGGGTGCTCCGCTCGTTCTTCCCGATCGCATTGGCCATTGCCTCGACCGTCGCCGTGATGACGAGAGACTCCCCCGTCTCCTCGTCCAACGAGGACAGAGAGAACACGAGGACGCTCAGCGTCCGCAGCTGTGCCGGTGTCAGGTCGTGGTCCGTGGCATTGACGAGCCCGAAATACTCTCCGCGCACCTCGGAGAGGGTGCGCATCGGGGAGACGTTCATGCCCTCGACCCGTCGGAGTGCATCACCGATTGCAGCGGGGACGTGATACTCCACGAGCGGCACGCCCGTCTCGATCCAAAGCGCGTTCGCGCGCTCGGTGTGTTCCTCGGTTGGAGGGTGAACGATCATCCTCGGCAGCGGCTCGTTCAGCTCGCCGCTCACGCGGTGACGAGCTGTGCGTCGATCCAGCGGTCGAGGTCCGCGACTCGATACCGGACGAGCTTTCCGCCGTACTTGAGGAACGGCGGCGTCACGGCGGAACGCCGATTGTTCCGCAGCCACCCGACGGAAACGCCGATGTACTCGGCAGCGGCGTGTTCATCGACGACGGAGGGAGTGAGGGCCGTAGGTGAATTGGGCATAGTGGTGTTCTTTCTCGTGAGAGTGACAAGGACAGGCGGCAGCGCCGCCATCTATCTCCTCGACTCCCGACCCCAGACCGGCCCTCAGGTCGCCGCGTGCATGTCAGGAGGAGGCATCGACACAGAAACACCGTGAAGCCCTACGCCACTCAAGGCGGGGCAATGTACCACGAGGAGCTGTGTACGTAGTACAGGCTACCCCTAGATGGTGTGTTGCACCAGTGTAATTGCGGGGAGACGATGCCAATCGATTGCCCTTGTCCACAGGGACGAGGGACTTAACTACCCCGCGAACACAGGGCACACGGGACATTCTGTCCACAGGAAAAGTTCTTGGTCTAGCGGACCGCCGGGGTAACAACTCGTTATACCGGCATACCATTGGTCGCATGGCAGTCGTTGACCTCAGGAAGAGCCCCACCTACAAGCCGGGCACCGCAGCATGGAAAGTCCACTACATGACTCCCGACGGTCGTCGGGCACAGAAGAAGTTTCAGAAGAAGTCCGATGCGCAAGCATTCTGGGACCAGTACCGAGAACAGAAACGCGCCGGCGTCACCTATGACGCCAAGGCCGCGAAGGCTAAGAACGTCGATGAGCTTTTCGCCGATTGGGTCGAGTACCTCGAAACCGCCGGCGGCACTAACCGCACCGGCGTCGCCTACACGACCCTCAGGGACTACAAGTCGATCCACAAGAACGGCGTATCGCCGTACATCGGCCTCCACCTCCTCGAGAGGGTGAACGCCCGCACGATCGAACAGTGGCAATCGAAGATGACCGCAGACACCAACCAACGCGGGGGCCGCGTGCAACCGAGGGCACGCGCCAAGGCGCTCCGACAAGCCTCACGGATGCTCCGTTGGGCAGTGAAACGCGGATGGATGCCACGCAATCCCATTGACGACTACGACGGCATTCCGACGGGAACCGACGGCAAACGTCAGATACCCATCACCGCCCGTCAGCTCGGGCGGCTCGCACAGTGTGCCGACCCGAACGTCTCCGACGTGTTCCTGTTCGCCGGCATGACCGGCCTCAGGATCGGAGAGCTTGCAGAGTTGAAGGTGAAGGACATCAGCCTCCACCGCAAGCGCGCCACGGTCGCGCGCTCACGAGTCGCCGGACGAGTGAAGGCACCGAAGAACGGCAAGGGACGAGTCATCGCCCTGACACAACAAGCCGTGGACATTGCCACGGCGCGCACCGTCGGCAAGGAACCGGAGGATCACCTGTTCACGACCAAGCCGGAGAAGTCTCGCCGGCCCAATTGGAAACGGGACGGCGACCCCGGCCTGTATTGGTTCCCCCTCGACCATTCCAATTTCACGAAACGGCACACGATCCCCGCCGTCATGCTCGCCTCGTCCGCCGTCGCGCGGCTACAGTCCGCGCTCGGCATCATGGAACACGACGAGGGGCTCGCTTGGTTCGGCCCGGAGACGGAGAAGGCGCTCGCCGCATGGCAGCGAGACCACGACATCGAACCGACGGGAGTAGCCGACCCGGACACGAGGGCGGCGCTCGCCCTCGAGGATGCCGACCGCCCGTATACCCTCCGACGGGACGACCGGGACTTCTCCGATGCCTTCCGGAACCACGACCTCAGGCATACTTATGCCTCGATCGCAGCCGCTCAGGGTGCGACCCCGCACGTGATCCAGCGGCAACTCGGACACTCCGATCCGGGATTCACGATGCGCGTCTACGCGCACCTATTCGAGGACGATCTCGACTCGTTCACCGATGGAATGACGGAGGCATTCGGAGGGTCGGTATGACTTTGGTATAACCGAGACCGGCCACGATGCCGTTAGAACCGCTTGTTTTCAGGGTTCTTATCCTCATTACGATTAGCCTCATAATCCTTGGGTCGTGGGTTCAAGCCCCACCGGGGGCACGAGCGTGAAGTCCCGAGACATCGTTCCGACGGTGCCTCGGGACTTCTTCCTGTGCGGATGATCGTGAGTGACAGGCCGAACGGTGTACAGCCCGGGCATGTCACCGGGTCCGGCGGCCCCGGCCTTGCCGATTCCCGTGGCCGTCCTCGCGACGGTTTTCCGCGCCGTTCCCCCATGTGACCCTCGGTGGAGGGAATCAGATGCGCACTTCGGCACGATCTCAGGCCGCTGGATCGTGCCGGATCGCACAGTTGACAACAGGATCCCACCCACAGGCGGCCCGGCCCGGCCCGTCTTCGCAATCCTCGTCCCCGCATGAGCCGGGCCGTGCATCGATCGCGATTCCGCGAGGTGAGCCGGGTGAGATTGCGATTGTCCGCGCTTTCTCGCGGAAACCCCACTGTCAATCGCGACCTCAACAGCGGCAATCGCACCCGTTCGCGATCCGAGGTGGTCGAAGGAGCTTCGCGCAGCCGACACCGCTGCCGCGGGTGACGGTCGGGCCGGCGTGCACCTCGTCGGAACCTCGGAGGTTGGGGCAGTTCGAGCGGCTGCTTCCGCGGCCGGAAGTACGTACACCACCCTGATTGTCGCCGTTCGTGCGGTTCCCGGCCCTTTCTCCGCACGATCGACGACACCGAACGCCGGATGTTGCGGAATCCGCGAGACGCCCTCGATACTGGTCCCGTTTCGGGACGACGACTAATGTGAACGGGTACCCGGCCGAGGAGACCCCACTCACATGATCGACAAGACCGTCGCTACCGTCGAGGATGCCGTCGCCGGCATCTCCGACGGCGACACCGTCATGATCGGCGGATTCGGCCGTGCCGGCCAGCCCGTCGACCTCATCGACGCCCTCATCGACCAGGGCGCCCAGGACCTCACCATCGTCAACAACAACGCCGGCAACGGGGACACCGGGCTCGCCGCCCTCCTCGCGCAGAAGCGCGTCCGGAAGATCATCTGTTCCTTCCCCCGCCAGTCCGACTCCTGGGTGTTCGACGAGCTCTACCGGTCCGGGCAGATCGAGCTCGAACTCGTCCCCCAGGGCAACCTCGCCGAACGGATCCGCGCAGCCGGTGCCGGGATCGGCGGTTTCTACTCCCGCACCGGCGTCGGGACCGAGCTCGCCGCGGGCAAGGAGATCCGCACCATCGACGGCCGCGACTACGCGCTCGAGTTCCCCATCCGCGCCGACTTCGCCCTCGTGAGCGGGCTCGAGGCCGACCGCTGGGGCAACGTCGTCTACCGGGAGACGGCCCGGAACTTCGGCCCCGTCATGGCGACCGCCGCCACGACCACCGTCGTCCAGGTCGACGAGATCGTCGAACTCGGTGCACTCGACCCCGAGGCGGTCGTCACGCCCGGCATCTTCACCGATCGCATCGTCGCCGTCGGACGCCGGCCGTGGCTCGACACCGACGGTTCCTTCATCGGCGGCGTCGACATCGAGGGCCGCCCTCTCGCGGACACCGCATCCACCGCCGGCACCACCGAGGAGACCGCCCGATGAGCACCCGCATCGACCGTCCCGCGCTCGCCGCGCTCATCGCGGCCGACATCCCCGAGGGCGCCTACGTCAACCTCGGCATCGGGGCGCCCACCCTCGTCGCGGACCACATCGGCGACAAGGAGATCGTCCTCCACACCGAGAACGGCATGCTCGGGATGGGCGGTGCCCCGGAGTCCCCCGACCGGATCGATCCGGATCTCATCAATGCCGGTAAGCAGCCCGTCGTCGCCCCCGCCGGAGCGGCCTACTTCCACCACGCCGATTCCTTCGCGATGATGCGGGGTGGCCACCTCGACGTCTGTGTGCTCGGGGCGTTCCAGGTCTCCGCGACCGGCGACCTCGCGAACTGGTCCACGGGAGCTCCCGGTGCGATCCCCGCCGTCGGTGGTGCGATGGACCTCGCCACCGGTGCGAAGCAGGTCTTCGTCATGACGGACCTCTTCACGAAGAAGGGCGAGAGCAAACTCGTCGACGCCTGCACGTACCCCCTCACCGGTGTCGGGTGCGTGAACCGTGTCTACACCGACCACGGCATCTTCGACGTGGCCGACGGCGCCTTCCACGTCCGTGAGCTCTTCGGCGACAACACACTCGAGGACCTCCGCGACCGCACCGGGGTCGACCTGCGAGGCTGACCCGACCCCGCTGGGAGGTGCGGGACAGGATTCACAGCCGAGGCGCCGCGGCCGTTCCGGCACCGTCCCGACGCCCGAATCGGGACAGGAGGGCTCAGTCGCTGATGCGGGTGAGGACGCTGCGCGCGGCGTCCACGACGGTGTAGCGCTCCGTCGTCACGTAGACGTCGAACTCGGTCCGGCCGTCCGGCCCGAGGTCCACCCGGCGGTCCGCCGCGACCATCGCCGACCAGTCGGGCCCGACGACGATCATCGCGTACTCGTCGCGCAGGGGGTCCGAGGCGTCGAGCGGCCCCGAACGCACGCCGTCGATCGGGCTCGACTGCCACTCCCCCGAGAACAGTGCGGTGAACCCGGCGGAGTCCCGCAGCCGGACGAACCTGTCGTAGGTCGACTCCGACAGCTGCTCGAGGCACGCGAACACCCCGATCGCGATGGCCGAGCGGCCCGCGTCGAGCGCCCGGTCCCCGAGCGAGGCGAGCTGTGCGCGGAGCATCTCCTCGTCCATGACGAGGGGATCACGCTTGAGGCCCTGCGAGTTCGAGAACGGCGTTCCCTGCACGGGCAGATTGCGCGTGAAGTGATCGGCGAGGGCGTCCTCCCGCGGCGGGTCCGACGGCTCCGGGTGCGGCGTCGCCTCCCCGAACATCGGACCGGTGACGAGGCGGGCACCGAGTGCGCGAACGGTCACGAGATCGTCGTCGTCCCGCACCCCCTCCGCGAGGATGACGGCGCCGGTCCGCTCGGTGTGGGCGTGGAGGATCCGGATGAGCTCGGCGAGGAGTGCCGGATCCTTGATGTCGAGCACTGCCTTGTCGAGGGCGACGACCGATGGGTTGATGAGCGGGAGGAAGGCTGCGGTCGCGAGGTCCGGACCGACGGACTTGATGCCGATCCCCCACCCGAGTGCGCGCGCCTGCCGGACCGAGCGCAGGACCGTCGCCGGCGATTCCCGGATGGTCGAGGGGTCGAGTTGCAGGATGATCGACCGTTCCGGATCGTCCGTCCGGTCCTCGAGGGTGACGAGGGACTCCGGCTCCGCCGTGAGGAACAGTCGCGTGCGACCCTCGATGCCGAGCGCCTCGGCGGCGCGCAGACCGAGAGCCCGGAGTGAGGCGTCGAGATCACCCGACGTCGGTGACTCCCGGAGGACGTGACGCAGCCGCGCGACCGAGTCCGGGCCCGGGAAGTGCTCCTCCCGATTCGCGTGCTCGACACGGAATCCCGCGGGACCACCGGTGGCGAGATCGACGACGGGCGCGAAGTACGTCTCCACGAGCCCGTTGCGCACGAGTCTCTCGAGGTCGACGCCCGCGGTCGGGTCGGTATCCGTCGTCATCTCCGGATTCCTCCTGCAGGTCCGTGTCCGGTGGTCGGGACCAGTCTTTCACATCGGTCCGCGTCCGGGTCCGGCAGAGGTCACACTCCGCGGTTGTCGGACGGGTCCGTCGCGGGGTCCTCGGGGCCGGCCTCGGCCTCATTCCCGTCGGCCGTGTGCGTCCCGAACTCCACCGGTGACTCCGGTGCGGGCAACGGGAAGGTGAGCATGGCACCGCCCTCGAGGTACCGCTGCTCCTCGAACACCTGCACCTTCACCCGGTTCGTCTCGTGCGAGCGGGAGCGCAGGACGATCTCCGTCCGATCGACCCGGACCTCGATGAGGTGTTCCTGGAAGAGCACCCGGAACCGGACGGACCCGATCCGTTCGGGGACCCGGGGGCGGAACTCGATCTTGTCGAACCGGAGCACGACGCCGGCGAAGGCGCGGATGATGACATCGACCGTTCCCGCCATCGCACCGAGGTGGATCCCCTCCTGCGTGGTGCCCCACTGGGTGTCGTTGATGTCGGCGACGAGCGCGTTCTGCCACGCATCCCACGCCTCCTCGCGTCCGATCGACGCGAGCACCCCGGCATTCACGACGTTCGAGAGCGTCGAACCGTTCGTCGACCGCTGCACGTAGTACTCGATCGTGCGTTCGACCTGGTCCTGGGTGAACTCGTAGCCGAGGCGCCGCAGCTCCTTCACGACCCCCTCGGGGCCGAGGAGGAAGAAGAGCATATTCACGTCGGCCTGTTTCGAGAGCTTGTACTCGTTCGTCGAATCGCCCTCGGACTCCATGATGAGGTCCATCCGGCCGATGTTGCCGTAGGTGCGGCGGTAACGGGCCCAGTCGAGCTCCCGGAGCTCGTCGTACCCCTCGAACTGGGAGATCACCCCGTCGGAGTTGAACGGGACGTACAGCCGTGCGGCCAGCCGCCCCCAGTGGGTGATCTCCGCCGGCTGGATGCCGAGCCGGAAGATGAGGTCCTCGGCCTCGTGCGAGGACAGCACCCGGAAGATCTCGACCGCGTGTCGGCACACCCATGCCGTGAGCACGTTCGTGTACGCGTTGTCGTCGATCCCCGACCCGGGGGTACCGGGGTAACCGTCGTGGAACTCGTCCGGGCCCATGACGTTCCGGATGTGGAACCGGTCCATCGTCGCGTCGTAGGTCGACAACGAGGCGAACAGACGCACGACCTCGATGAGGAGTTCACCGCCGGGACCGGCGAGCCAGCTCGTGTCCGCGGTCGCGCGGTAGTGCTGCCAGGCGTTGTACGCGATCGACAGACCGACGTGGAACTGCCGTCGCGAATTGTCCGGCATCCACCGCCGGGAGCGCGGGTTGTACAGCTCGATGGGCGTCTCCTCGCGCCCGTCCGATCCGGACTGCCACGGGAACATCGCCCCCCGGTGTCCGGCGAGCCGCGCGTTGTGCCGCGCGGAGTCGAGCCGCCGCCACCGGTACAGCAGGAGGGCCTTGGAGATCTCCGGCAGGCGGAGGTTGAGCAGGGGCAGGACGAACAGTTCGTCCCAGAAGATGTGCCCCCGGTACCCCTCGCCGTGCAGGCCCCGCGCAGGGGTTCCCGCATCGACGTACACGGTGTGCGGGGACAGCGACTGGAGCAGGTGGAAGGTGTGGAGATGGATGATGAGCTGGGTCTGTGCGTCCGCATCGACGGCCACGTCGAAGCGTTCCCACAGGCGCTGCACCGCCGAGGCGTGTCCCCCGAGCAGGGCGTGGAACCCGACCTCGGGCAGCCACTCGATCTGGCGGGCCACGCCCTCCCGGACCGAGGTGATCGCGGAGTCGCGCGAGTTCACTATCGCGGTGGTCGTGTCGACGCTGATCGAGTACCCGCTCTCGACGGGCACCGCGAACTCGCGGTAGATCGCCCGGTCCTCCTCGACCGTGCTCACCGAGTACGCGTGGGAGGCGTCGTAGACGTAGGGCGCCGCCTGGTGGGTGGGCTCCTGGGTGAGCGAGGAGTGCTGGGCGATCCCGATGCGCACATGGCTCTGCGTCGTCTCCACCTCGACGACGAGGGTGCCGTCGGGCCGCACGAGCGCAGCGCGTTTCTCGATGTGGTCCTTCGCGAGCTGTTCGTACTCGGCGACGTTGTCGTTGACGACGTCCATGTCGACACCGGTGCGGACGTGGAGCATCCCCGAGTACCCGATCGGGGTGATCTCCGTGAGCATCGCGGCGACGTGGTGCTTGTCCATCGACACGAGGCGCTGCTGGGTGATCCGCAACCGGCGGTCCGCCGGATCGACGATCTCCGCCGTGCGCGTGAGCACCCCGTTCGCGAAGCTCAGGGTCCGGCTCTCCGAGACGACCCGGAATCCGCCGTCGGACCACCACCGGCCGTCGTCGAAACGGATGTCGCACAGGGCCCATCGGGGCAGGTTCACCATCGACTCGTGTTCGATGTCCCGCCCGTTCACGTGCGAGGTGAGGCGATTGAACACCCCGGCCATGTACGAGCCCGGGTAGTGGCCCGAACCGATGGGCGCTTCGGGGGCGGCACCGCGGACCGACATGTACCCGTTCGCGAGTGTCGTGAGGGCCTCCCGGCGCCCCTCGTGCTGCGGGTCGAACCCCTCGAAGGCGAGTTCCCAGGGATCGTCACGCACGTCACCGAGGTCGAGCTCGGTGGCGTCGCCGACGACGAGGTGGGCGCCGGCTGCCTCGAGTTCGGTGCGGTTGGCCTCTCGCGCGATACCGACGACGAGACCGAAGCCCCCGGTCCGGGCTGCCTGGACCCCGGACGAGGCGTCCTCGAGGACTGCGACGTCCGCGGGCTCGCTGCCGAGGAGTCTGGCGGCCTCGAGGAAGGTCGCAGGGTCCGGTTTGCCCGGAAGTCCGTGCTCCCGGGCGTAACTGCCGTCGACGACGACGTCGAAGAGATCGGTGATGGCGGCACGGTCGAGGATCTCGTGCGCGTTCCGGCTCGAGGTCACGAGCCCGGTCGGGATCCCACCGCGCCGCAGCCGGCGGATGAGACCCACCGTGCCGGGGAACACCGTGACGCCCTCGCGTTCGACGATCTCGGTGAAGTACGTGTTCTTGCGCAGGGCGAGACCGTGGACGGTGTGCGCACCCGGTGGATCGTCGTCGTCGCCCTCGGGCAGGAAGATCCCGCGCGCGGTGAGGAAGGTCCGGACCCCGTCCTCACGCGGGCGGCCGTCGACGTAGCGCCGGTAGTCGCTCGGCAGCTCGAAGGGGCTCAGATCGACGTTCGGCCCGAGCTCGACCTCGGGGTCCGCGAGGAACTCGTCGAAGAGGAGCTTCCACGCCTGGGCGTGCACGGACGCGGTGTCCGTGACGACGCCGTCCATGTCGAGGACGACCGCGGCCCAGGGCGGAAGTGCGCCCCGGTCACCCGTCGCGCCACCCGCACCGGAGCCCGTGTCCGCGCCGGACGTCGAACGGGGGTCTGTCGTCTCGGTCATGGAATCCTCCTGGCGAGCCTCCGGGGACCACGGAACGGCCGTGGACACCTGTGTTCCAGACCAACATACCGAGGTTTCCACCCGGTGCCAGGGCGGTTTCACCGAGCGTGCAGGACCATTTCACGCCCTTACACCACCGGCAGTACACCGGGGACCGTCCCCGGGACGCGCCGGAACGACGGTCAGTGGTCCGCTCGCCTGCCCTGCCGCCAGTCGACGAAACCGACGATCCCGGCGAGGACCATGATCGCGGCCACCGCGACATAGGCGTACACGATGCCGGCTCCCCAACCGGCGTGCCCCTGGACGACGAAGAAGAGCGCGGAGATCACCGCGATCCCGATCGCGGTCCCGACCCGCTGCCCCGTCTGCATGATGCCGCCGGCGGAGCCCGCATAGGCGATCGGGACCTTCACGAGGGTGAGGGTCTGGTTCGGGCTGATGACCATGCCCTGGGCGAGCCCGATGAATGTGAGGGTGAGGAGCAACCACCAGATGCTCGCGCGTCCGTGTTCGAAGAGCACGATGACGAGGATGCTCGAGGCCATCCCGAGGACCGCGACGACGACCCCGAGGAGGACGAGCGGCCTGCCGATCCGCATGACGTACCGCCCGGAGGCCATCGCGGAGACCGCCGAAGCGATCGCCGAGGGCAGTCCGATCAGACCGACCGCGAGGGCCGACATGCCGTGACCGCTCTGCATGTAGAGCGCGAGGATCACCCAGATGCTCGTCGCACCCATGAAGTAGAGGGCGACGAGGAGCGCGCCGTTCGCGAACGAGCGGGTACGGAAGAGGACGAGATCGACCATGGGTGTACCGCCCCGCCGCTTGTAGCGGCTCTCCCACCACACCCAGACGACGACGAGGACGACACCGACGGGCAACAGAGCGTAAATCCAGGCCCCGGCGCTCCGTTCGAGGAACGGCATCATCACCGCGAGGGTCGCCGCGGCGAGGATCACCGTCCCGATCGGGTCGAAGTCGGGTCGGGCCTTCCGTCCCGATGCCGCCGCCGAGGCGCCGGAACCCGCGGAGGTGCCCCGCGCACCCGCGGTGCCTCCGGCCCCGGCCTCCGTCGCTCCGGCCGTCGGGGCCACCGCCTGTCCACCCGGCGTCTCCGAGGGGAACGGGAACCAGGCACTGCGCGGGAACCACACGAAGGCGGTGATCATCGCCGCGATCGCGATCGGCACGTTCACGAGGAAGGCGACCCGCCAGCCCCATGCATCGCCGAGCAGTGCGATGAACACACCGCCGAGCACCGGGCCGATCGCCACGGACACCCCGACGACGGAACCGAAGGCGCCGAAGGCCCGCGCCCGCTGTCCACCGCGGAAGTACTGCTGAATGAGCCCGACCGTCGGCGGGCTGAGCAGGCCGGAACCGAAGCCCATGACGACGCGGGCGATGTTGAGGAACAACGGATCGGGGGCGAGCCCGGCACCGAGCGAACCGAGGGCGAACAGCACGAGACCGACGAAGAAGATCCGCCCGGGGCCGAAGAGGTCACCGGCGCGGCCGGCAGCGACGAGCACCATGCCGAAGGAGAGCGTGTACCCGGTGAGCACCCACTGCAGAGCGGTCGTACTCGCACCGAGCGACCCCTGGAGCGCCGGCAGGACGACATTCACGATCGACACGCTCAACAGGGACATGAACAACGGAACGAGGACGACGAGGAGAATTCTCTTCTGGGTGTCTGTCATCGCCTCGGGCGCATCCGTCTGCATCACTCGTCCATACCTACACCCGTGCAGGTGAGCCTGCCAACACGCCCACCGGTGACTCCCGACACGGGCCGGGAACGGGACCGGTCCCCGCGGAGGCCTCCGCGGGGACCCTCATAGAATCGGAGCATGCCCTCCCCACGGATCACCCCCGGCGCCGGCCGCTACGCGCCCAGCCCGAGCGGAGACCTCCACCTGGGCAACGTGCGGACGGCGGTTCTCGCGTTCCTCTGCGCCGCGCAGTCCGGGCGGCGGTTCCTGTGGCGCAGCGAGGATCTCGACCGTGTACAGCCGGGCGCAGCCGAGCGACAGCGATCCGATGTCGAGTCCCTGGGGATCACCATCGATCCGCCCGTGTGGTCGCAGAGCACGCGGACGGGGATCTACGAGGAACACCTCGCCCTGCTCGCGGCGCAGGGCCTCGTGTACGAGTGTTACTGCTCGCGGAAGGACATCCAGCAGGCCGCGACCGCTCCGCACATGCCCCCGGGCGCCTATCCGGGGACCTGCCGGGACCTGCCCGAGGCGTCCCGCGCCACCGAGCGCGCACGCCTGCACGCGCAGGGCCGGGTTCCGGCGCTGCGGCTCCGGACCGACGGCCGTTCCGAGACCGTCCACGACCGGGTCCTCGGGGAGGTGACCGCACCGGTCGATGACTTCGTCCTGCGGCGCGGGGACGGGGTCTTCGCGTACAACTTCGCCGCCGTGCTCGACGACGGCCTCGCGGGCGTCGACGAGGTCGTCCGGGGCGATGACCTCGCGTCCAGCGCGCCCCGCCAGGCACACCTCACCCGATTGCTCGGGTTCGCGGTCCCCGCGTACGTGCACGTGCCCCTCGTCCTCGGTCCGAGCGGCGCCCGCCTGGCGAAACGCGACGGAGCGGTCACGCTCGCAGAACTCCGGGACCGGGGATTCGACGTGTGGGCGTGGATCGGCAGCTCACTCGGGTTCGGCCCGTGGACCGGCGTCGACCACGCCCTCATGGAGTTCGACCTCGCACGGATGCAGCGGGAACCCACCGTCTTCCGTCCCGTGGGGTGAGGAATCACCCGGACCGAGGTGCGGACCGAGCGGTGAGGGACCCGCTCAGCGCTGACAGCGTGCGAGGACCTCGCGGTAGATGCCCTCGAAGGTGTCGAGCGTGTATTCGATGTCGTGGGTCGCGGCGACGGCCCGTGCCGCCCTCCCCATCGCCGCACGCTCCTGGTCGGATGCGGTGAGGATCTTCGTGAACGCTTCCGCGTACTTCTCCGTATTGCGCGGTTCGACGAGATAGCCGTTCTCCCCGTCCCGGCACAGGTGCGGCAGCGCCACTGCGTCGGCGAGGACGACGGGCGTGCCCGAGGCCAGCGCCTCGAGTGTCGCGATGCTCTGCAGCTCCGCGGTGCCGGGCATGCAGAAGAACGTCGCCCGGTGATACGCCCGGACGAGATCCTCCGCACTCACCTTGCCGAGGAGACGGACGCGGTCCGCGACCCCGAGTTCGGCGGCCCGCTCACGGATGAGCGTGTCCTGGTCCCCCGCCCCGACGACCTCGAGGTGGAGGTCGAGCGCCGGATCGGTGAGCGCGAGGGCACCGACGATGTCCTCGATGTGCTTCTCCTTCGAGAGCCGGCCGACGAAGAGGACGGTGGGACGGTCGTGCTCAGGGGCCTCGCCGGCGGCCGGGCCTCCGGCGGCCTGCTCCCCGGAACCGTGCGGCGCCTCGGGTGCGGATTCCCGGAAGTGGGAGAGGTCGATGCCGCACGACACCGCCTGCACCGGGGCACGGAAGCCGTTCTCCGTGAGGAGATCGGCGGCGAGCTGGGTGGGGACGGTGATGTGATCGGCGGCTTCGAAGATCCGGCGGAGGTCCCACCACGCGGCGGCGGCACCGGCGTCGACGAGGGACTTCGGTGCCCGGACGTACGGCCGCACGTTGTCGGGCATGAAGTGGTTCGTCGCGACGACGGGGATCCCGCGGGCGTGGGCGAGGGAGAACGCGAACCGGCCGATGACGAAATGGGCCTGCGTGTGGACGACATCGGGTCGGATGTCGTCGAGCAGTCGCGACATCTCGGGCCGGGTCTCCCACGGGAAGCAGATCGTCCACGTCGGATGCGGATACCACCGGTGGGCCCGGACCCGATGGACATGCACCCCGTCCTCGTTCGCGTACCCGGGGTTGCCGGTGGGCGAGGGGGCGATGACATGCACCTCGTGCCCGCGCCGGGCGAGTCCCTCCGCCAGCCGGGCCGCGAACGTGGCGGCTCCGTTGACCTCCGGGAGGTAGGTCTCGGCGGGGATGCAGAGGGTGAGACGGTCCGTCTGGGCCATGTACCTTCCTGTCGTTCCTACTCGTGGTTCCGACCGGCCCGAACGGTGACGTCGGGGTGATATCGGGACAATACAACGACACCCGCACAGGCGACGATTCCCGTGAGACCCATCGCAGCGACGAGCGGCCACGCGGTCCCCGCAGCCTCCCCGAGGACGAGTGCACCGAGCACGACCGCGACGATCGGATCCACGACCGTGAGGCCGGCGATGACCATCTCCGGAGGGCCGGCCCCGTACGCGGACTGCACGTACACGGATCCGACGATCCCGCTCACGACGAGGGAGACGACGTTCGACCAGGTGACCGCGGGCAACCCTCCGGAGAGGAACTGGAAGCTCACGATGTGCATGTTCGTCGCCACGCAGGCGAAGAGCACCCCGGCGCCCGCGATGAGGAGCAGTTGGGGAGGGTGTCGCCACAGGCCCGTCACGAGGACGCAGACCACCGCGAGACCGAGGCCGAGCCACCCGACGACGAGTGCCTCCGTGCCGTCCTGGACCTCGGCGCGGGCGTTGAGCGCGGAGATGAGGACGAAGGCCGCGACTCCCCCGATGCACAGCACCACGGCGATCACCATCCGGCGGCTCACCGCGAGACTCCGGTGCCGGACGGCGAGGAGGATGGAGACGACGAGGGAGATCGCACCGATGGGTTGGACCACCATGACCGGGGCGATCGCGAGAGCGATGATGTTCGCGGCCATCCCGAGACCGGTGACGAGGAGTCCGCCCACCCAGGCCGGGGACCGCAGGAGCGACCGGACGTGCGCGAGCCGGAACCGCGCGGCGGAGCGTGTGTCCGCAGCGGAGGCCGCGCTCACACCGTGGTGCTGCAGCATGGCCCCGTAGGCCAGGGCCACCGCACACACGACGGCCAGGACGATCGCGAGAATCACCCCCGCAGTCTACCGAGACGCGCCCGCGCGACCGCATGCCGGAAGGGAATCCGGCGGTGGGCCCGAGGCGACCGTCGGGATGCCCTCCACCGGCACCGGGGGTGAACCCCACCCGTGTCGGGTCCTCGCCCGAGCTTCCGGCCCCACCAGGAACGATGCGACCGCATCCGGGACATTCTGTGATGCACGTCTCCGGTTCTCGATTTGATGCCGGAGCGAAAGCCTTGCTAGAGTATTTCCTCGTTGGCCGGCGAGGTCGAGGGGAAAGCGCGGAGCTTTCGAGCAGAGCTTTCGAGCACAGCGTTTCCCCGATCGGAATCACCGGGCAGCGACAACACAATATTCCTCCGTAGCTCAGTTGGCAGAGCATTCGACTGTTAATCGAAGGGTCACTGGTTCGAGCCCAGTCGGGGGAGCATCATTCGAGAGCCTCGTTCTTCGGAACGGGGCTCTCGTCATTCACGAGCACGCATGACATGTGCAGGTACCAAATCCCCCCGCGCTCGCACGTCCCGACACGCCCGAGGGTGAGTAACGTTTTCATTGATATGTGACAAAACTGTGACTTCACTCTAAGATCGGGAACACCGAACGACGCTGCGCAGCGTCTTCCCCCATTCGGCTGCGCGGTGCAGCCATTCATTCATCGTCGCTCCTATGACTTCCCTGGAGCGGAGGGGGAAAAATGTATACCCGCAAGCTGCCCTTCTCGGCGGCGCGACACCGCGCCGCAGCAGCCCTGGTCCTGGCTCTCGGAGTCAGTACGTTCGTGGGCACCGCGGCACATGCCGCACCGGCCTCACTGTCCGGACACGCCATCGATCTCCAGGCACCGACCGCCTCACCCGCGGAGCCCACCACCGAAGCACCCGCACCGAAGCCCACTCCGACTCCGTCGAAGACCCCCGAGGCGCCCGCGACCTCGACGCCGCCGTCACCGTCGGCGAAGCCCACCCCCACCGGGACCACGGCTCCCCCGGCGGAGCCCACGACGGCCCCCACCACCGAGGCCCCGAAGCCCGCGGAGCCGAAGACGTGGAACGGCCACACCGTCACCGGCGACTACCTCGCGGCGTGGAACGCCCTCGACGGGGAGACCGGGCCTCTCGGCCTCCCGACGTCCGGGGTTCAGTCCGGCCTCGCCGACGGCGGTGCCGTCCAGACCTTCGAGAAGGGCGCGATCTACTCCTCGCCCTCCGGCACCTGGGCCATCCGCGGCACGATGTACGACGCCTGGAAGGGACTCGGAGCGGAGAACAGCCCGCTCGGCTACCCGACCGGAGTGCTCCACTGCGGCCTCACCGGCGGCGGCTGCTACCAGACCTTCGAGGAGGGCCACCTCCACTGGTCGGAGTCCACCGGCGCCCATGCCACCTACGGACTCATCGGTGACGCCTGGACGCGCGCCGGCTCGGAGAACAGCGCACTCGGCTACCCGGTCGCCGAACGATCCTGCACCGACGACGTCTGCACGCAGGAGTTCGAGAACGGCGAGTGGATGAGCTGGCACGACGGCACGACCGCCAGCCTCTACGGCGCCATCCGCTCCTCGTGGCTGTGGAACGACGGTGCCTCGGGGGTCCTCGGGAACCCGAAGGCCTCCCAGGTCTGCGGCCTGAAGAACGGCGGCTGCTACCAGCACTTCGAGAACGGTTACATCCACTGGAGCCCCTCCACCGGCGCCCACGCGATCACCGGCCTCATGCTGCAGGAATGGCAGGCGCAGGGCTCCGAGAACGGTTCCTGGGGTTACCCGACCGGCGCCATGATCACCCTCGACGACGGTCGTTTCCGCCAGACCTTCGAGGGCGGCACGCAGATCGTCGGCGAATCCTCCGAGGAGTCCCTCCGCGAGGACATCGTCTCGACGGCACGTTCGTACATCGGCGTCCCCTACGTGTGGGGCGGCACGAGCCCGAGCGGCTGGGACTGCTCCGGCTTCGTCGCCCACGTCCTCGGCAAGCACGGGATCGACATGCCGCGCAACTCCGCCGCCCAGGCCTCTGCGGGCTACCGGATCTCCGAGTCCGAGGCGAAACCGGGCGACCTCGTCTACGTCCCCGGACACATCGGAATCGTCTCCGACCGCAAGGGCTACATGATCGACGCCGGCTCGTCCCGCACGAACACCTCCGAGCGGTCGTACAGCTGGATGACCGATCGGGGAGCGACCTTCATCCGCGTCATCGACTGACACGCTCTCCCCTCCATCGCGGCACTCACGTGCGGACCTGAACGTCGGGGAAACGGGCAGGCACGACGGGACGTCGCAGGAGATCGAGAACACACGGAACCCCCGGGACAGGACGTCCCGGGGGTTCCGTGCTGCGTGCAGGTTCTCCGATGCGTCGGTTCAGTGGCGCGGCTGCACGACGTCGTCGTACTGCGGGAACCGCTCGAGGTAGTCCTGGACGTACGTGCAGGTCGGCACGATGTGTGCTCCCCGACTCCGCAGGATCTCGAGGAACTTCGTCACGAGCGTGCGCGCGTAACCCTGCCGACCGTAGGCCTCACCGATGACGGTGTGGAGCACCTCGTACACGCCCGGGGCGATGGCGCGGTATCCGAGGAAGCCGACGAACCGGCGTTCGGCCCCCGGGATCCACAGTTCGAAACGCTCGTGGTCGGTGTTGTTCACGACCTCGACGTCGTGTGCCACGAGTGTGGGCTCTGCCATGATCAGCTCCTTCGCCGGCCTGTTCCGCGCCGTCGGCGCACTACCGGAACCGTAACAGGCCCGTCATTGTTCCTTCGATAGGGTGACACCGCACTCATCACCTCACCTCGATCCCCGACCAGGAGACATCCGTGGGCCTCTTCGCCATGAACACGACCATCGAACACATCCGCGCGACCTCGTTGCGGGGCCGGCCGGTGCCGCCGGTCGACGACCTCGTCGACGTCTCGAAGGGCGAACCGGACTTCGACACCCCCGCCCGGATCATCGACTCGATGGCCGACGCTCTCCGCTCCGGGTACACGCACTACCCCGACCCCCAGGGCGATCCCGAGCTCCGCGCTCTTCTCGCCTCGCAGCTCTCGGAGTCCTCCGCCGTGGACTTCACCGCTGCGGACGTCCTCGTCACCCACGGCGGTTCGGCGGGTCTCATGGCGGCGATCTTCGCGGTCCTCTCCCCCGGCGACCGCGTCGTCGTGCCCGAGCCCACGTACTCCCTCTACGCCGATGTCGTCGAACTCGCCGGCGGCGTCGTCGATTTCGTCCCCCTCACCGTCGACAACCAACTCGATTTCGACCTCCTCGAGCAGAAGCTCCCGGGCGCGCGTCTCCTCGTCATCTGCAACCCGGGGAACCCTACGGGAGCGGTGTTCCCGAAGGCCGACCTCGAACGCCTCGCCACCGTGCTCGACGGCACGGACACCCTGCTGCTCTCGGACGAGGCGTACGAGAAGTTCTCCTTCGACGCTCCGTTCACCTCGGCGCTCGCGGTACCGGGCCTGGCCGAGCGCACCCTGTACGTGCAGACCTTCTCGAAGACCTACGCGATGACCGGCTGGCGCCTCGGATACGTGGCAGCGCCCTCGGAGCTCGTCCCGGGCCTGCTCTTCATGCATCGGACGATGAACTCCGGGGTGAACTCCGCCGCCCAGCGCGCCGCGATCACCGCCCTCCACATGGGTACCGGCGCCTACGCCGACATGGTCGATGCGTTCCGCAAGCGCCGTGACTTCGTCTCCGAACGCCTCGCACAGATCCCGGGCGTGCAACACACGATCCCGCAGGGTGCCTTCTACACCTTCTTCTCGTACCCGCAGGACCGGCCCTCGGAGGACATGCGCCTCGAGTTCGCCGCCCGCGGCGTCTCCCTCCGCGCCGGTGCCGAGTACGGACCCGGCGGCGAGGGCCGGCTGAGGCTCTCGTTCGCCACCGACATGGCATCGCTCGCTCTCGCACTCGACCGCATCGAACTCGGGATCAAGGAGATCGAGGGCTGACACCACCTCCCGTCCGCACGCCGAGGCGCCGCGCGGGTGAGGA
>NZ_BAAANO010000018.1:120868-152768 GCF_039529845.1 Brevibacterium samyangense
GTTCCGCACGGCTGCGCCGTGCGCGGGATGGACGGCCGTGCTATTTCGCGGCCACCTTGAGCGATTGGCGCTTCTCGAGGAGCTTCGCGATTCCCGAGATACAGAGGTTGAGGCACACGTAGATCCCGGCGCCGAGGATGAAGGTCGGCAGCAGGTTGTTGAAGTCGCGGCCGATGTTGTTCACGACGTACAACAGGTCCGTGTAGTTCACCATGTAGCCGAGCGCGGAGTCCTTGAGCATGACGACCATCTGGCTCACGAGGGTCGGGGCCATCGCCCGGAGCGCCTGGGGCAGGAGGATCTCCCGCATCACCTGACCACGGCCGAGACCGATCGACATGCCCGCCTCCCGCTGCCCCTTCGGGACCGAGAGGATGCCGGCGCGGACGATCTCCGCGACGACCATGCCGTTGTACGCGGCCACGCCGAGGCACACGGACCAGAAGGAACTGAGCGTGCCCTGGCCGAGGTAGAACATGATGAAAATGAGGAGGAGGACCGGGACACCGCGGAACACCTCGACGAGGAACCGCGCGGGGATCGTGATCCACTTCCGGTGGGAGAGCTGGAGGATCCCGAAGGTGAACCCGATCGCGAGCGTGAGGACCGCGGACACCGCCGCGACCTGCACGGTGCTCCACACACCGAGGAGGAGTGCCTCCTGGATGTCCACGTAGGTGAACGGCGACCATTTCGCGGGGTCGAGCTGGTCGGTCACCCAGAACCGGTAGACGACGAACGCCGCGAGCGCGAGGACACCGATGATGCCGACGACCGTGAGGATCCGGATGTTGCGGACGGTACGCGGACCCGGCACGTCGAAGTGGGCAAGAGCGGCCTGGGTGCTCATCGGAGGATCACCGCCTTCCGTTCGAGGTAGGAGAAGACCCGGCCGAGTGCCAGGTTGAGCAGGAGGTACACGAGCGCGGTACCGAGGAGGATCGGGATGACGATGTCACCGCGCTTCTCGATCGCGTTCTTCATCGCGTAGATGATCTCCTGGTTGTTGAATGCCGAGGCGATCGAGGTGCCCTTGAGCATCGTGATGAGGACGCTCGCGAGTGGGGCGACGACCGTGCGGATCGCCTGCGGGAGGATGACGAACTGCAGACTCTGGAAGAAATTCAGGCCGATGGCGCGAGCGGCCTCGGACTGTCCGACCGGGATCGTCGAGATCCCGGACCGGAACACCTCGCACACGAACGCCGCAGTGTAGAGGCTGAGCGCGATGACGGCGTAGATGAACGAATTCACGGCAGCGGTGTCACTGAATCGCACGGCGAGGAACGGCAGGCCGAACACGCAGAAGAACATGAGGAGCACCATCGGGGTGTTCCGCACAACGGTGACGTACACGGTGCCGACCGCCCGGAAGACGGGGATGGGCGAGACCCGCAGGACCGCGAGGACGGCGCCGAGGACGAGGGAGAAAATCGCGGAGAGCACGAAGAGCTCGAGAGCTCCGAGTACTCCGTGCGCGAAGTTCACGAGGACTTCGGTGGTGGTCATGGAGTGCCTCTCGGGGAACGCACCGGACGATCCGGCCGGGTGAGGGCCCGGCCGGATCGTCGTGCGCGGTGGGGATCAGTAACGGTCGACAGCGGGGTCCTGGTAGCCGTCGGCGGAACCGAACGAGGCCTCCCAGGCCGTGAGCAGATCGCCGTTACCGTCCTCGGAGGCCTCCTCGAGTGCGTCGTTCACCGCGGAACGGAATGCGTCGTCACCCTTGGGCACACCGGCACCGTAGGGCTCTTCGCTGAACGTCTCACCGACGACCTCGAAGCCCTCGTTCGCAGCCGCGAAGCCGCGGAGCACGATGTCGTCGGTGGTGACGGCGTCGATGTTTCCGCTCTGGAGGTCCTGGAAGCACTTCGCGTTGCCGTCGTAGGTGACGAGTTCCGTATCCGGGTAGTTCTCCGTGATGTTCTGGGCGGGCGTCGAACCGACCGTCGCGCACACGGTCTTCCCCGCGAGCGAGTCCGGGCCGGTGATGTCCGAACCCTCGGCGACGAGCAGGTCCTGACCGGCGGTGAAGTACGGGCCGGCGAAGTCGACGACCTGCTTGCGTTCGTCGTTGATCGTGTAGCTCGACACGACCATGTCGACCTGGCCGTTCTGGAGGAAGGGCTCACGGTTCGCCGTGACGGTCTCCACGTACTCGATCTGGTCGGCCGTGAGTCCGAGGCCGGCGGCGATCACCTTCGCGACCTCGACGTTGTACCCCGCGGGTTCCTCGTCGGTGGTGCCCTTGTAGGACAGTCCGGGCGAATCGAAGGCCATCCCGACGCGGATCTTCCCGGCCTCCTGGATGGTGTCCCAGGTGGGGCTCCCCTCGATCGCCACGTCCTCGGCGATCGTGTACTCGGCGGCCTCCGAAGCGGACTCACCGCCGGAGGTGGGGCTGCCGCTCTGGCCGCAGGCGGTGAGGGCGAGAAGCCCGACGAAAGCTCCGGCGATGCCGAGGTGCATGCGTTTCATGGTGTCTCCTAGGTGGCGCTGGTTGCCGGGGATTCCGGCCTGCCAGCAGGCTAGGGATGTGATGTGTCACACATTGACCGTCGGAGTTACCGCAGGATTTCCCTGCGGTCGAGATTCGGCAAACGCCGTCACACGGCCGTAACCCGAGGCGAGAGGGGCCTGATCCGCCCCGAGCGCCTCCCGGTTGACGACGTGCTCCGGTTCCCGCCCGGCGAGGGCGTCGAGGACCGCCCACGCGGCGGAGAGGCCCACCCGACGGCGGGTCTGATGGGTGAGACTGCCGACGTGCGGGAGCACGACGATGTTCGGCAACGTCCGCAGTTCGTGGTCCGCCGGCACCGGCTCCACCTCGGTGCAGTCGAGCCCCGCTCCGCCGAGGCGCCCCTCCTGCACCGCCGTGAAGAGCGCGGCGTCGTCGACCACTCCCCCACGCGCAGTGTTGAGGACGACGGCATCGGGCTTCATGCGGGACAGGAGGTCGGCGTCGACCAGATGGTGGGTCTGTGGGGTGAGCGGCGTGTGGACGCTGAGGGCGTCGCAGATCTCCGCCGCTTCCGCGAGGTCCATGACCTCCGCGCCGAGCGCCGAGGCGCGCTCCCGGATCCTGCCGATCCGCGCCTCGGAGGACCCGGGCGCCACCGCGAGGACCGGGCGCATACCCAGGGCAGCGGCCATGCGGGCGACCTCGCACCCGATGTCACCGGCGCCGACGACCGCGAGCACCGCGTCCCGCAGTTCCTTGCCGGGGTACGCCCGGGAGGCACGTTTGTCCGTCACCGGAGCGAGTTCCGGGATCCGGTGGAAGCAGGAGATGAGCAGCCCGATCGTGACTTCGGCGACGGAAGACGCATTTGCCCCGGGGGTGTTCGTCACCGGGATGCCGCGCGCCGTCGCCGCCTCGACGTCGACCGCGTCATACCCGACGCCGGCCCGCGCGATCACCCGCAGTCGGGGGCAGGCGGCGATCCGCCCGGCCGGGAACGGGAACCCGAGGAGCACGACCGCCTCGAGCGTCGGTGCCGCCTCATCGAAGGGGACCGCCTCTGGCCCGTACCCCACGACCACGGTGCAGTCCGCGGACAATGCCTCGATCGCATCGGGGCCGATGTCCTCGGGGACGTACACGACGGGACGAGTGTGCATGGAGGAGGTCCTTTCGGGGATCGAGGGCGCGGTGCCGGTGCTCCGACGCTCAGTGCGTGAGGATCTTCGAGAGGAAGTCCTGTGCGCGAGCGGACTGCGGGTTCGTGAAGAACGACTCGGGGTCGCCGGTCTCCACGATCTCACCGTCCGCCATGAACACCACACGATTGGCGGCTTTGCGCGCAAATCCCATCTCGTGGGTGACGACGACCATCGTCATCCCCTCCTTCGCCAGCTGGACCATGACGTCGAGGACCTCATTGATCATCTCGGGGTCGAGCGCGGAGGTCGGCTCGTCGAAGAGCATGACCTTCGGCTTCATCGCGAGTGACCGGGCGATCGCGACGCGCTGCTGCTGGCCACCGGAGAGCTGGGCGGGGAACTTCTGCGCCTGATGCGCAATGCCCACCCGGTCGAGGAGCTCCATGGCGAGCTTCTCGGCCTCGGCCTTCTTCATCCCCCGGACCTTGATGGGCCCGAGCGTGACGTTCTCGAGGATCGACATGTGGGCGAAGAGGTTGAAGGACTGGAAGACCATCCCGACGTCCGCCCGCAGGCGCGCGAGTTCCTGCCCCTCGGCCGGCAGGGGCACGCCGTCGACCCGGATCTCACCGGACTGGATCGTCTCGAGCCGGTTGATCGTGCGGCAGAGGGTCGACTTCCCCGACCCCGAGGGGCCGATGATGACGACGACCTCACCCCTGCTGATCGAGAGGTCGATGTCCTTGAGGGCGTGGAAGTCGCCGAAGTACTTCTCGACGTGCGAGATCTCGACGAGGGCGTCGGACTGCGGCATGGGGAGCGAGGACGAAGCGGCTGTGACTGTCATGCGAGGTACTGTATGTGGTCGGCATCACGGGAACCGACGCCTGCAACACTCCCCCGGGAAGCTTTAACAGGGTGTTCACGCGGAGCTGCCGGCCGGGTGGAGCCCTGTCGCCGACCAGCCCTCTCAGCGGGGAATACCGCGCAGGAACTCCTCCGCCACGGGGACCGCGGTCTCCGAACCGAAGCCGCCGTCCTCGACGAGGACGGCGAACGCAAGGTCGCCCTGCCACCCGGTGAACCACGCATGGGTGCGCGGCGGTACCTCGGACCCGTACTCCGCAGTACCGGTCTTGCCGTACACGGGGTCCCCGGGTACGTCCGCGAGCGCGTTCGCGGTGCCGTCGGTGACGACCTCGCGCATGAGGTCCTGCAGCACCTCGGCCTCCTCCGGCCGCAGTGAGGACGCCGGAGCGTCGTCCGCGGACACGTGGTCCGGGAGGAGGACGGTGTCGACCGGGCGGCCGGCGGCGATCGAGGCGCTCATCGTCGCGATGCCGAGCGGGGACGCCGTCACCGTGCCCTGCCCGATCATCATCGCGGCGAAGTCGACTCCGGCCGCATGCGGATCGACGGTGCCGGCGACGGCATCCGTCCCGATCGTGTTGTCGAGCATCCCGAGGTCCTGCGCGGCCTCCTGCACCTCCTGCGCACTCACGCGGTCGGCCTCGTTCACGAACGCGGTGTTGCACGACTCGGCGAAGTCCTCGTGGAACGGCACGTCCCCGAACGCGTGCCCCTCGGCATTGCGGAACTCCTTGCCCTCCACGGTCGTCGTCTCCGGGCACGGCACGGAGTCCTCGGGCGCCAGACCACTGCGCAGGAGCGCGAGGGTCGACGCCGCCTTGAAGACGGATCCGGGCGCATAGGTCCCGAGGAGCGCCCGGTTGTAGCCGTCGTCGCCGGCACCACCGTCCGCGACGGCGACGATCTCCCCCGTCGTGTGGTCGATCGCCACGAGCGAGGCGGGTTTCGGCGCGGCGTCGACGGCGGCGTCCGCGGCCCTCTGGATGTCGATGTCGAGAGTCGTGCGCAGGGCCGGACCGGCGCTCGCGTCGATCTGCAGGAGCGGTTCCGCGTCCTCCTCCGGCTCCCCCGACTCCGGGACGGTGCGGAGTGCGAATCCGTCCTCCCCCCGGAGGTCGGCCTCGAAGGCCTTCTGCAGCCCGCTGCGTCCGACGACGTCACCGGCGAGCACCGCGCCGCCGCCGTTCTCGATGTCCTCCGCCGTCGCCTCGCCCACGGTACCGATGAGGGACCGGGCGAACTCACGGTCGAACGCCAGCGCCTGCGTTCGTTCCCGGAACACGGTGCCGGGGATCGGGCGGATGTCCTCCGCCACGGCGCGGTAGTCCGGCTCGCGGAGAGTGATGACCGGGACGAAGTGGGTGGGTCGAGCGGCCTCGATACGGGTCCGCAGTTCCGCGGCGTCGACGTCGAGGTGCGAGGCGACCTCGTCCACGGTCTCGTCGAGGTCCTCGATCCTCCCCGGCTCGATCCCGACGTCGACGACCGTGGCGTCGGCGACGATGACGCGATTGTCCCGGGCCCGGATCTCGCCACGCGCAGCGACGACCGGATCGACCGCGAACACCGCGTCCTGCAGGGAGGGGTGGACGACCGCCTGAGCGAACTCGGCCTGCCACTTGAGGTCCTGCTTCACGAGCGGAAGGGTGCTCTCGTACGTCCAGTCCGGGGCGCTCGCTCCCTCGTTCCGCGGCGAGTACCACTTCCATTCGAGGGTCGCCTCCGCACGTCCACCGTCGGCCTCGCTCACCCCCGTCACCGTGACGACGGCCGGAGCGTCCATGCCGACCGAGCGCAACGGCCCGGTGACGGCGGCGTACTCACCGTCGACCGCCTCGGCGTCCACCCAGGGCGCAGCGCCCACGGTGTCGTCCTCGAACGACCGCGCGACCGCCTCGGCGGTGCCCTCGGGCGTCGTCCACAGCCGCGGGTCGAGCCGGATGAACACACCGATGGCGATGAGCAGCGCGACGGCGACCACCGCGGTGAGGGTCCACCACGTGCGGCGACGGGACGAAGAGGAGGACTGAGGACTCACGGACGTACCTTCCTGGGGATTCGGGTCATGGTCCTGTAACGTCGAGGACCGACCCGAAGGGCGGAACAGGATTCCGAACGATGACGCAGGTCTCACGATCGGGGGCTTCCCGGTGAGACCTCGGTCCTAGTCTTGCATCTTGGATAGACGCCCATGGAGCAGCGAGAGATCGGTGAGAATCTGTGACCACGCCCACTGTGCGATCGGCCGTCGATGCACACACATCACGAGGAAGTGAGACGATGACCCAGGAGATCAACGACACGCCCGTGTCCGCCGGACACATGATCGTGGAGTCTCTCTCCCAGCACGGGGTGAAGCGCGTGTACGTGGTCCCCGGAGAGTCGTACCTCGACGTCCTCGACGGCCTGCACGACTCCGACATCGAGACCGTCGTCTGCCGCCACGAGGGCGGGGCCGCCTACATGGCGGAGGCCGACGGCAAGATGAACGAGGTCCCCGGGGTGGCGATGGTGACCCGCGGTCCCGGCGCCGCGAATGCGCACGTCGGTCTCCACACCGCGTGGCAGGACTCGACCGCGATGGTCCTGTTCGTGGGCCTCATCCCCTTCGAGCACCGCGAGAAGGAAGCGTTCCAGGAGTTCGACCCGAAGGCGTGGTTCGAGTCCGGCGCGAAGCGTGTCATGGTGCTCGATCACGCCGAGCGCGCCTCGGAGATCGTCGCCGAGGCGATGTTCGCCGCGGTCTCCGGACGCCCCGGCCCGGTCGTCGTGGGCCTCCCCGAGGACATCATCAAACTGCCGAACGACGGCGTGCTCCATCCGGTCATCCCGATCGCCAACGGCGGCATGACGGTGACGGACTGGAAGGCCCTCAAGGACGCCCTCCTCGGGGCCGAGCGCCCGCTCTTCGTCTACGGCGGCAACGACTGGACGACGCAGGGAGCCGAACGCTTCACCGCGTGGCTCGAGGCGCACAACCTGCCGGCCGCGGCCGAGTGGCGGTGCGAGGGCACCGTGCCCTTCTCCTCGCCGTCGTACGTCGGCCCCATCGGTTACGGGCGCCCGGCATTCACCCACGAGCTGCTCGAGAAGTCGGACCTCATCGTCTTCATCGGGACCGTCCCCGGCGACGTCATCACCGACGGGTTCACGACCCGGCAGAACTGGGACAAGAAGAACTTCCTCGTCACCATCGATCCGACCCTCCGCGGTCGGTCCGGTCCGGTCTCGCACCAGATCGTCGCGAAGCCGGACGTCTTCGTCCGGGACCTCATCCGGATGGACCTGCCGGTGCGCGACGAATGGCGCACGTGGACGAACAGCCTCCGGGCCGATCAGGTGGCGTTCGCGACCGCACCGTCCACCGAACCGGGCGAGGGCATCTCGACGATGGCGACGATGATGGCGAACCTCGTCGCACGCCTCGACGAGGACGCGATGGTGACCTTCGGTGCCGGTGAGCACACGAACTGGGCCCACCGCTACTTCCCGACGAACTCCTACGCCTCGATGCTCTCGGCCCGCAACGGATCGATGGGGTACTCGATCCCCTCGGCCGTCGCCGCCTCACTCAACTACCCGGGCCGTCAGGTCGTCTCGATCGCCGGCGACGGCGAGTTCCTCATGAACGGACAGGAACTCGCGACCGCGAAGCAGTACGGTGCCACCCCGCTCGTCATCGTCATGGACAACGGCGAGTACGGCACGATCCGCACCCACCAGGAACGCGATTACCCGGGCCGGATCTCCGGCACGCAGCTCGCGAACCCGGACTTCGCGAAGTTCGCCGAGGCATTCGGCGGCGTCGGCATCCTCGTCGACCGCGACGCGGACATCCCGGCCGCCCTCGACACCGCGTTCGCAGCGACCCGGAACGGTGATTTCGCTCTCATCCACCTCAAGGTCGAACAGCGCGTCAAGGCGTACTGACCTCCCCGTCCGTTCTCGGCCCCGGCGTGCACGCCCGTTCGCGCACCGGGGCCGAGGTGCATCACCGGACAGCGGGGATCGCCCCGCCGCCCCCGAATGGCAAGATGGAGACATGGCTGCAGAAGCACGTTTGGAAGATTTTCCCCTGCGCACCTACGACAAGTTGCGCTACGCCGACACGGACAAACAGGGTCATGTGAACAACGCCGTTTACTCGACCTTCTACGAGACCGGGCGGGTCGAGTTCATCGAGAAGGCCCGCGAGGCCGGTGGCGCGGAGGCCGAGAACTCCGAGTTCGTCATCGCCCAGATCACCGTCCAGTACCTCCGGGAGACGCACTGGCCGGCGAACGTCGACATCGGCTCGCGCGTCAAGCGCATCGGGAACACCTCGCTCGTCGTCGAGCAGGGGCTGTTTGTCGACGGGGAGCTCAAGTCGCGCGCCGAGTCCGTCGTCGTCCAGATCGACACGGAGACCCGCAAACCCGCACCGTTCCGCGGCGCGATGCGTGCGTTCCTCGAGACCCTCGTCGTCACCGACCCCTCCGCGACCGGGCCTGCCGGCAGCGGCGCTCCGGAGGGCGGGGAGTGAGCGACGTGCGGACCCGGACAGTGTTCGTGCACGGCATCGACGAACTCCGTGTCGAGCTCGCCCGGCTGGTGGCCGAACGCGGCGCGGAGTCCGTCGGACTCGTCCCCACGATGGGCGCACTCCACGCCGGCCACACCGCCCTCATGGAGGCGGCCGTCGCCGAGAACGCCGTCGTCGCCGCATCGCTCTTCGTGAATCCCCTCCAGTTCGACCGACAGGAGGACTTCGACACCTACCCGCGCGATCTCACCGGTGACATGGAGATCTTCGAGCGCGGCGGCGTCGACCTCGTGTTCGCGCCGAGCGTCGAGGAGATGTACCCGGGATTCCCGGACGCCCCGGCGATCGGGGTGTCCTCCGGCGAGATGGGACGGGTACTCGAGGGCGCCTCGCGTCCGGGACACTTCGACGGGATGGCGACGGTGGTCGCCAAGCTGTTCCAGATCTTCATGCCGAAGGGGGCGGATCTCCGCGCGTACTTCGGCGAGAAGGACGCCCAACAGCTCATGATCGTCAAACGCATGGTCGCGGACCTCTCGATCCCGGTGACGGTGCGACCCGTGAAGACGCAGCGGGAACCGAGCGGGCTCGCCCTCTCGAGCCGCAATCAACTGCTGAGCGAGGCGGAGAAGGAATCAGCAACGGTGCTGTCGCGGGCGCTGCTCGTCCTCGCCGACCGGGCACGTGCGGGTGAGGACTGGGGACTCGACGAACTGCGTGCACTCATCGATGCAACGGACGACGTCGAGCTCGACCATCTCCTCGTCGTCGATCCCACGACGCTGCGTCCGACCGACCGGGTCCCGGGGCTCGCGCTCGTCGCGGCACGGGTCGGGGCGGCGCGCCTCATCGACAACATGATGATCGAGGGCCCGGACGGCGACTGAGCACACCCTCCCCCACCTCGGCATGTGACGTCGTGTGGCGTTCCGCGTCACCCGTACGTCACGGCCGGGGGTGATTCCGAGGCGCAGGTCACACACTCGTGCGGACCCGTCGTTCACGAATCGGAGGACCCCATGAGCGAATCCCTTACCACCTCGTCGCCCCTGCAGGCGACCGCAGTGAGCCCGGCCGCGGACCTCGAGACCCCGTTGAAGTTCGCGTACTGGGTACCGAACGTGTCCGGCGGACTCGTGATCTCGACGATCGAGCAGCGCACCGACTGGACGTTCGACTACAACCGGACGCTCGCGCGGATCGCCGAGAACGTCGGTTTCGAGTACGCACTCACGCAGACGCGGTACGCCGCGAGTTACGGTGCGGACAAGCAGCACGAGGCCACGAGCTTCTCGCTCGCTCTCCTCGGCGCGACCGAGAGGCTCACGGTGATCTCCGCGGTCCACCCGGGGATGTGGCATCCCGGCGTGCTCGCGAAGTTCGTCATCACCGCCGACCACGTCTCCGGTGGCCGGTCCGCCGTGAACATCGTCTCCGGGTGGCTCAAGGACGAGTTCACCGGTTTCGGACTGCCGTGGCTCGACCACGACGAGCGGTACGTGCGCACCGAGGAGTTCATCGACGCCCTCCGCGGACTGTGGACGCAGACGGACTACTCGCAGTCCGGGAACTACTACGACATCACCGACTTCACCCTCAGTCCCCCGCCGCTCGAGATCCCGGATCGCGCACACCCGGAGATCTTCTTCGGCGGCAACTCGACTGCCGCCCAGGCGACCGCCGGTCGGGTCGCCGACTGGTACTTCTCGAACGGCAAGTCCCTCGAGGACTTCCCGGACAACATCGCAGGCGTGCTCGCCTCGGCCGCAGCGGAGCCGCGCCGCGCACCGGCGAAACCGCGGTTCGGTCTCAACGGATTCGTCATCGCCCGTGACAGTCGGCAGGAAGCCGAGGACACGCTCCGCGAGATCGTCGCGAAAGCACACCGGCCCGCCGTCGAGGGCTTCGCGAACTCGGTGAAGGAAGCAGGCTCCTCGACGAAGGACGGCAGGGGCATGTGGGCGGAGTCGAGCTTCGAGGACCTCGTGCAGTACAACGACGGTTTCAGGACCGGACTCATCGGGACCCCCGACGAGATCGCGGAGCGGATCGTCGCCTTCAAGAAGATCGGTGTGAACCTCCTCCTCACCGGGTACCTGCACTTCCAGGAGGAGGTCGAGCACTTCGGCCGGGAGATCATCCCCCGCGTCCGGACCCTCGAGGAGGAGCTCGCGCGTGCGAACGGCACCGAGCTCAACACGGATCTCCTCCCGGAGACCGGACTCGCGACCGCCTGAGCTGCACCTCGGCCCGTCGCCCGCCATGTGACCGGCGGCGACGGGCCGACCCATGCCCGCACTACGGTCGGAACGTGACCGACTCCCCGACCCGTCCGCGCTCCCCGGCGCGCCCCCACGCCTGGCTCATGCTCGCCCTCGGCGTCCTCGCCCACGCCTCGACGACGTTCCTCATCACCGTGCCGGCGTATCTCATCCCCCTCCTCCACGTCACCCAGGGGGTCCCGCTCGCGCAGGCGGGAATGCTCGCCGCTGCGCCGAGCGTCGGCATCTGTTTCACCCTCGTCCTCTGGGGAGCCTTCGCCGATCGGTTCGGGGAGCGGGTCGCGATCGCCGCCTGCACGGGTGCGTGCGTCCTCGTCGCGCTCCTCGCGGCCTGGGTGACCGGTTTCGTGTGGCTCGCACTCGTCCTCGGTCTGTCGGGGGCCGCTGCGGGAGGGACGAACTCGGCGAGCGGGCGCCTCGTCGTCGGATGGTTCCCGCGTGAGCGGCGCGGCCTCGCAATGGGGATCCGGCAGATGTCGCAGCCGCTCGGCGTGGCCGTCGCCGCGCTCGTGGTGCCGGGGCTCGCGGGCACCTCGGGGATTCCGGCCCCCTTCCTCCTCGTCGCCGCCGTGCTCGGGGCCCTCACTCTCGCCTGCGCACTGCTCATCCGCGATGCGCCTCGCGCCCCGCGTGCCGTTCCGCTCGAGGACGGCGATCTCGCCCCTCCCGCATCCGCCGCCGAGGCGCCCGGTGCTCCCGGCACCGCCCCGCCTCCGCCGGGGGCGGCGGCCGGCGCCACGGACGACGTTTCCGGGAATCCGTACCGCCGGTCGTCCTTCCTCCTCCGGATCCACGCGGTCTCCGTCCTCCTCACGGTGCCGCAGTACACCCTCGCGACCTTCGGACTCGTGTTCCTCATCGCCGACCAGGGATGGTCGGGGGCGGACGCGGGGATCGCGGTCGCGTCCGCGCAGCTCGTCGGCGCGGTCGGACGCGTCGTCATCGGCGGGATCAGCGACCGGGTGGGGTCCCGCACGACCGTGATCCGGGCGGTCGCGGTGCTGTGCGTGGTGGGGATGCTGCTCATCGGATCCGCGGGATTCCTCGGGGTCGCCGTGCTCACGCTCGTGGCACTCGTCTTCGCGACGCTCATCAGCACGGCGGACAACGGCCTCGAGTTCACCGCGATCGCGGAGGCCGCCGGGCCCGGGTGGTCGGGCAAGGCACTCGGGATCCAGAACACCGGGCAGTTCCTCATGGCTGCGGCGGTCGGCCCGAGCATGGGCGCCCTCATCACCGTCGTCGGCTACCCGCTCGCGTTCGCGCTCGTGGCGCTCACTCCCGCGGCCTCCCTGTTCCTCGTGCCCCGGCGGGACGACGTGGCCGCGTGACCCTCCCGGAGGAGGGAGGCTGCTGCGATCAGAGCTTGCGGGCGAGCTTCTCCGTGGCCTCGGCGAAGCCGATGATGAGCCGGCGCAGGTCCTCGACGTCCGCGGCGTCCCAGTCGGCGACGAGTGTCCGCGCCATGTCGGCCCCCGCCCGGCGGAGGGCGAGCGCGACCCGTCGGCCCTCCTCGGTAGGGTGGACGAGGAGAGCCCGGCCGTCATGGGGATCGCGGCTCGTGGTGACGAGGCCCTTGGTGCGGAGTTTCGCGAGGGCCTTGCTGATGGACGGGAGGCCGATCCCGATGCGCGCGGCGAGTTCGCTGGGGCCGAGGACGTCGGCACGGGCGAAGAGGGAGATGATCCGGTACTCGGTGTCCCCGAGGTCGTAGGGCACCTCAGCGGAGAGTCGGGCGGCGAATCCGTGCGCCCAGGCCTCGAGGAGGCGGTTGAAGGCGACGGCGATGTCGTCGTGGGGGTCGAGGGGTGCGGCGGTCATGCGCGTCCTGTGGTCCGGAGTGCGGGCCGGGCGCGGCCCTGGGATGTCCTTAGACTAGCTGGCCTTCCGTTCCCTCTTCTGCGGCTTCTTCCCAGCGGAGTCCCCGCGTGTCCCCGATTTCCCTGAGGTCTTCTTCTTCGACGCCGCGGACTTCTTCCCGTCGGACTTCTTCGCGTCGGACTTCTTCGCGTCGGACTTCTTCGTGGCAGACGCTTTCCCGCCCGACTTCTTCGTGGACGATGTGCTCCCGCCGGTCTTCCTCGCCGAGGACGTGCCGGCGGACTTCGTGTTCCCACTGCCGTTCCCCCGCCGGGAGTCGACGCTGCGCTTGAGCGCCTCCATGAGGTCGACGACGTTCCCGCCGTCCTCCTCGTCCTCGTCCGGGGAGCCGAAGGTCGCCTCGGTGTCGAGCGCCTCACCCTTCTCGATCTTCTCCTCGATGAGCGTGCGCAGTTGCTCCTGGTATTCGTCGACGTACTTCTCCGGTTCGAAGTCCTCGGAGTACTGCTCGACGAGTGCTTCGGCCATCTCGAGTTCCTTCGCGCTGATCCGCGGGGGCTTCTTCGTCGCCTCGAAGTCCGCCTCCCTCACCTCGTCGGCCCAGCGCATGGCCTGGAGGACGATCGTGTTCCCGCGCACGCGGAGCACGCCGAGGCGGGTCTTCGACCGCAGGGCGAACTGGACGACGGCCGTGCGGGAGGTGGATTCGAGCGTCCGGCGCAGGAGGACGTACGCCTTGGGCGAGCGCGAGGCCGGTTCGAGGAAGTAGCTCTTCTCGAGGGACAGGGGGTCGATCTGGTCGTCGGGGACGAACTGGACGACCTCGATCTCGTGTTCCCGGTCCGCCGGGAGCGCCTCGATCTCCTCGTCGCGCAGGACGATGGTGTCCTCGCCGTCGGCGTACGCCTTGTCGATGTCCTCGTAGTCGATCGTCTTCTCGCAGACCTCGCAGCGGCGTTCGTACCGGATGCGTCCGCCGTCGGCGTCGTGGACCTGGTGGAGCGAGACGTCGTGGTCCCGTGTGGCCGAGTAGAGCTTCACCGGAACGCTCACGAGGCCGAACGCCACGTCTCCGGACCACAGTGCTCGCATGCCGTCCTCCTCGGGCCCCCGCACGGGGCGGGCGTTGGAACGATCGTCGTCGACCTCTCCCATCCTAGGAAGGGCCAGGGCTAGAGTGAAGGCCCACGAGGGCCCGAGGGAGGGAGTGCTCATGAGTCCCGCACGACGTCGCACCGTGAGGCTCGGCGGGCGTCGTCTCTCGCTGAGCAACGAGGACAAGATCCTCTACCCCGAGGACGGGACGACGAAGGGCGATGTCCTCGGGTACTTCCTCGCCGTCGCCGAGGTGCTCATGGCCGCGGCGGCCCACCGTCCGGTGACGCGGAAGCGGTGGCCGGACGGCGTGGGGACCGCGGACGACCCCGCACAGTCGTTCTTCCGGAAGGACCTCGAGGACTCGGCGCCGTCGTGGGTGCCCCGGGGGACCGTCGAGCATTCCGACCACTCGAACGCGTACCCGGTCGTCGACGACCCGTCGGTCCTCGCCTGGTTCGCTCAGGTCGCTGCCCTCGAACTCCACACCCCGCAGTGGCGGTTCGGACCCGAGGGCACACCGGAGAACCCGGACCGACTCGTGCTCGATCTCGACCCGGGCGAGGGCGCGGGCCTTCCGGAATGTGTCGAGGTCGCGTTCGCGTGCCGGGAGATCCTCGACGACATGGGGCTGCCGTCGGTGCCGGTGACCTCGGGTTCGAAGGGCATCCACCTGTACGCGGCGCTCGACGGCAGGTATTCCTCGACGCAGGTCTCCGAGGTCGCACACGAACTCGCGCGGTCCCTCGAGGCCGACCGGCCCGACCTCGTCGTGAGCGACATGAAGAAGGCGAAACGCACGGGGAAGGTCCTTCTCGACTGGAGCCAGAACTCGGCGAGCAAGACGACGGTGACGCCGTACTCCCCGCGCGGGCGTGCACGTCCCTTCGTGGCCGCACCCCGGACCTGGGAGGAGATCGGCCGGGAGGACCTCGACCATCTCGACATCCACGCGGTCCGCTCCCGGGTCGAGGCCGGCCTCGACCCGTTCGGGGAGGTCTTCGGTGCGCATACCTCGGGGACCACCTCCGCTGCCGAGGCGCCCCTCCCTCCGGAGGCCCCGTCACCTCCCGAGGATGCTCTCTCGACGTACCGCGCGAAGCGCGATCCGGCGAAGACCCCGGAACCGGTACCCGAGGACTCCCCGACGGACGCCTCGGACGCGCCCGACCACACGCCGATCTTCGTCGTCCAGGAACACCACGCCCGTCGCCTCCACTTCGACACCCGCCTCGAGCACCACGGAGTGCTCGTCTCCTGGGCCGTCCCCAAGGCGCCTCCGCTCGAGGTGGGGACCCGGCGCCTCGCGGTGCGCACCGAGGACCATCCGCTCGAGTACGCGACCTTCGAGGGCACGATCCCGAAGGGTGAGTACGGTGCGGGCGAGGTGACGATCTGGGATTCCGGGACGATCGAAATCGAGAAGTGGGAGGACGACGAGGTCATCGCCGTTCTCGACGGTCGGCCCGACGGCGGCCTCGGTGGGGTCCCCCGCCGGTACGTGTTCGTCCGGACCGACGACGAGGACCCGGCGTCGTGGCTCGTGCAACTCACGAAGAAACAGCCCCGGAGCCGCCGTGGCTCCTCACGCACCACTGCTCGCGCCTCCACGGACACCGGGGCGGGCAGCGGGAATGAGGAACGATCGAACACACGTTCGAATGCGGAGGTACGCCGCACCTCCAGGTCCACGTCCTCCGGCGCCTCGGCCACGGTCCCGGACCCACTCCCCGCACCGATGCTCGCGACAGCAGGGGATCCGTCCGACGTCCGCGGCGACGACTGGGTGTTCGAGGCGAAGTGGGACGGATACCGGGCGATCGGCGCTGTGGGCGAGGGCTGGGCTCTCCGGAGCCGCGGCGGGGAGGACTTCCGCAGGACGTTCCCGGAACTCGAGGACCTCGCACAGGCGTTTCCCCCGGGCACCGTCGTCGACGGGGAGATCGTGAGTCTGGACGCCCGGAACCGGCCGAGCTTCTCCCGGCTGCAACGCCGGGGCCGACTCTCCGGCGAGCGCGAGATCCGGACCGCGGCGGAGAAGGCCCCCGTCGATCTCTTCGTCTTCGACATCCTCCACACGGCCGCACACGGATCCCTGCTCCACACGCCCTATACGGAGCGCCGCGGGATCCTCCGTGCGCTCGCGGAGAAGTCGCGGGACATCCGGGAAGGGCGCGGTGGCCGGATCCACGTGCCGGAGGACCTCGGAACGGATCTCGCGGATGCCCTGGCGGTGAGTGAGGAACTCGGTCTCGAGGGCGTCGTCGCGAAACGTGCAGGTGGGCGGTACCTCCCGGGCAGGCGCGCCTCGGGTTGGGTCAAGCTCAAGCACGCTCATGCGCAGGAGGTCGTCGTCATCGGGTGGAGGGACGGCAGGGGCGAGCGCGCGGCGACGTTCGGTTCCCTGTTGCTCGCGGTCCCGGAGGTGGACGGGCTCACGTACGCGGGACGGGTGGGCACGGGATTCGACGGGGAGGAGCTCGCGGAACTCGCGGGGCGCCTCGGGCGAATGGTGCGGAAGACTCCCGCGGCACCGGACGTGCCGCCGGCGGACCGTCGTGATGCCCATTGGGTGACGCCGAAACTCGTCGCCGAGGTCGCGGCCTCGGGGCTCACCGGGGACCGGCGCCTGCGGCATCCGGTGTGGCGTGGACTGCGGCCGGACAAGACGGCGGACGAGGTGCGGTGGGAGATCGCGGAATAGCGTTCCCCGGAGTTCCCCGCGGCGGGCTCACCCCACGCCCGGGTTCACGCCCCGTTGCCCGGCGCCGCTCCTCCCTCACGGGCCCGTCCGGTCCACACGTCGACGCCGGTGAGCGCCTCGTAGGAACTCCGGACGAGGCGTTCGAGGACGTCGAGGTCGACGAGCTCGAGGTCCTTGATGGACACGCACCCGACCTTCGCCTCGTGCGGCCCGAGATCGGCGAGGAGTTCCGCATGGGCACCCACCCCGTCGGAGAGATAGAGAGCGGTGGCGTTGCTGCGGGGTGCGAACCCGGCGGCCGGCGCCTCGCCCGCGTGGCCGGAGTCGTAGCGGTACCGGTAGCTCCCGTACGCCACGATCCCCTTCCACACACGGGGCTCCACTCCGGTGACGCGGGCGTAGAGGTCGAGGAGCGTACGCGCGTCGCGGACGCGTTTCCTCGGCTTCACCCGGGCGAGGAGATCCTCGAGTTCCGAGGCGTCACCGGCCCCGGTGTCCGCAGACCCCGCTGAGGTGCCGCGCCTCGCCGGCCGGACGGACGCCTCGGGAGCCTCGGGAGCCGCCGAGGAGGCCGCCGCCTCGGCGAGGAGGGTGCGGAGTGTCTCGAGATCGAGGTTCTCGATGCGGGTGAAGCCGATGCTCGCCGCGCCGATCGTCACCTTCCCGAGCCGGTCCGCGTACTTCTGCCCGAGGTACTGCCGGCCGTCGACGGCGTTGACGTAGAGGCTGAAATTCCGCTTCTGGCGGGCGAGGCCGACGAGGAACCACTCGACGGTCCCACCGTTCGAGCGCGGCTGGGTGACGCGCCCGTACCCGATGATCGCCTGTTCGGTGCCGCCCCACAGCGTCCCGCGCCACACGACGCGCCCGGTGTCCGTGGGCAGTGAGGCCCGGATGAGCGTATCGAGCGTACGGAGGGAGTCGGCATGATCGGAGGAGGCGATGAAGGTGTCGACGTCCTCGTCGGTGATGTGCATGTCCTCAGTATCACCGAGTTCGACCGTCACGTCGCGGCGAACGTTCACTCCCGGCCGGGCGAACGGTTCCGGGAGGACTGTCACTCCCGACCGAGCGGACGGCTCCGAGCGGACGGCTCCGGGCGGACGGTCGATTCCGGCAAGGAAGGCCGAGGGAGGAGAACCAGGCGCTCTCGTAGGGTTCGACCTCCTGGGCGACCGAGGCGCTCCGGACCGGCCACTCCGTCGCGCGCCGGTACAAACCTCCGTGTCGTTCCATCCACCTGTAGTCGACGAGTTCGCGCCGCAGGGTCGCGACGTCCTCGTGCACGGCGCCGATGACGGCGTTCACCTCCGGTTCGGTGTACGTCCGGTCGAGGTCGAAGCGAGAGAGGAGCTCGAAGAGGACGACGACCTTCGCGCGGCGTTTCGTCGGGATCCGGGTGAGGCGGCCTGCGTCGTCGAAGAACGCGCGGACAGTGCGGTCGTAGAACGCGGCGGCCTGCGGATCGAGGGTGGTGCGCCAGGCTGGGGACGCGGCCCCGGTCGAGGGGGTGGGTGTCGCCTCGGCAGCCGTGGGAACATCCGATCGAACGTTCGTGGGGGCAGGAGAATCGAGCAGCGCCTGCCGCGCGGTCGTGTAGTTCTCGCCGGTGCGTTCCATGCGGGCACGGACGAGTTTCTTGAAGTCGCGATCCTTCGTCATGACGGTTCCTCCCGCACACGCCGTCCCCAGCCCGTCGTGCGCGCAGTACGTCATCAGCACGAGGATGTCGAGGCCCGAGAATCCGCTTCCCTTCGCCGTGGATGCTCTCGTACTGGGGCGAGTGCCGGCTGGGCGTCGGGCGGACGCCGCTGGGAAGGATTCCAGCGGCCCGCGAGGGCCGAGGCGATCCGGCGGATCTCCGCGGGAGTCACCCGGCAGCATCCGCCGATGAGGGAGGCTCCGAGGTCCGCCCACTCCCCCACGTACGCTGCGAGCGAAGCACCGGTCCCGGACCACGCGCGGGCCCGTGCGTCCCAGACCTCGCCGCTGTTCGGATAGGCGACGAGCGGGAGATCGGTGACGGTCCGGGCGAGGCGGAGAGCGGGCGTCACGTCCACGGCATCACAACAGTTGACGCCGACGGCGACGATGTCCGGGCAGTCCGCAGCGAGGGCGAAAGCGTCCGTCAGCGACTCCCCGCTGCGCAGCCGCCCGTCCTTCACGGTGACGCTGAGCCAAGCGGGCATGCCGGCGTCGAGGTCCGCGAGGGCTGCGCACAGCGCTGCGACCTCGGCGAGGGACGGGACCGTCTCGAGGGCGAGGAGGTCGGCGCCGGATCCTGCCAGTGCTTCCATGCGCGGCCGGTGCCACGCCCGCAGCTCACGAGTGCTCAGCCCGTAGGCACCCGTGTACTCGCTGCCGTCGGCGAGGTACGCACCGTAGGGCCCGACCGAGGCGGCGATCCACGCCTCGTCGGGCGTGAGCCCGGCACCCTCCCGCGCCTCCTGCGCGAGGCGGACGGATGCGGCGAGGGCGCGGTCCGCCTCGGCGGGGGTGCGGCCCACGGCGGCCACTCCCGGGTAGGACACCTGGTAGGAGGCGGTGGTGGCGATCTGGGCACCGGCGGTGAAGAACTCCTCGTGGGCGGCCCGGATCTCGTCCGGATCGTCCCAGAGGAGCTGCGCCGACCACAGGTCGGAGCTCACATCGTTGCCGCGGGACTCGAGAAGTGTGCCGAGCCCGCCGTCGAGGACGACGGGCCCGCGGTCGAGCGCAGCGGCGAGGGATGCCGGGAGTCCGGTCACGGCGGACTCACGCACGGTTGAGGGCGAGTTCCGTCCTCCGCACCTGGCGGGAGGTGATGAGGAGGCCGACGATCGAGAGCACACCCGCGAGGGCGATGTACCCGGAGATGCCGGTGCTGCCGCCGGACTGCGCGAGGAGCGCCTGGGCGATCGTGGGCGAGAGGCCGCCGCCGAGCACCGCGCCGAGGTTGTAGGAAAACGCGACGCCGGAGTAGCGGACCTCGGGCGCGAAGAGGCTCACGTAGAAGGCGGCCATGGGGCCGAAGACGAAGCTCACGCCGATGTACGCGACGATGAACGCGAGGTACACGAGCGGCAGCTGTGCGGTGTCGAAGAGGAGGAAGAACGGGAACGCCCAGAGCACCTGGAAGACGGCGCCGCACACCATGACCCGGAAGATGCCGAAGCGATCGGCGAGGGCGCCTGCGACGAACACGGCGATGAGCTGACCGACGGAGCCCACGAGGCTCACGAAGAGGATGTCGGTGCGTTCGAGGCCGAGCTGGGCGGTGCCGTAACTCGTGCTGAACGAGTTGATGATGAAGATGAACGCGTTGAAGCCGAGGTTCACGAGCGCACCGCCGAGGAGGAGCGGGAACGCAGTGGCGAACACCCGTGCGAGCGGCAGCTTCGGGCCGGCGCCCGATTCGACAGCGAGGCGCTTGAAGACCGGGCTCTCGGCGACGTCGAGGCGGATGTAGATGCCGATGGCGATGAGGATCGCGGAGGCGAGGAAGGGGATCCGCCATCCCCATTCGAGGAAGGCCGGGCCGGTGGCGATCGCGACGAGGTTGAAGACGCCGATGCCGAGGATGCTGCCGATCGGGGACCCGGCGGTGACGAAGGCACCGAAGAAGGCCTTGCGCCCCCGGGGCGCGTGTTCAGTCACCATGATGAAGGCGCCGGACTGCTCGCCGCCCATGAAGAAGCCCTGGAGGACGCGGAGGACCACGAGGAGGGTGGGGGCGAGGAGCCCGACGGAGGCGAAGGTCGGGAGGAGACCGATCGCGACGGTGCAGACGCCGGTGGCGACGAGCGAGATGACGAGCATCGTCTTCCGGGAGAACCGGTCACCAAAGTGGCCGAAGACGATGCCACCGAGCGGACGGGAGACGAACCCGGCACCGAAGGTCATGAAGGACAGCAGGACGCCGATGACCGGTTCGGACTCCGGGAAGAAGAGCTGGGGAAACACGAGGCCGGCGGCGAGACCGAAGATGAGGAAGTCGTAGAGCTCGATGCCGGTGCCGAACGCACTCGCGGCGGCGATCTTCCGCATCTGGCGTGGGGTGGTGGTCGTGTGTTCCACCGCGTCCGCTTCCGTGACGGGGCCCGTCTCCGTTGCCGAGGCGCTCATCCGTGGGTCTCCTTCTGGTCCGTTCACGCTCTCCCGTGAGAAGCGCGCCCTGGATTGTCCCCCGGATCGCGTTCCACACTGTGATGCGTTTCTCATTCTGAGACAGGCAGGAGGGTCGCGCCTCAGTGTGCGAGGGCGGTCTCGATCTCCCGCACGACGGATTCCGGGTCGTCGACCTCGACGATGACGCGGACGAACTCCTCGTCGGTGAGGGTGATGACGACGGCCTTCTCCGGGTCCTTCACGTCCCAGAAGACCGGTTCGCCGTCCTGGACGAAGGTGCCCCCGAGGTAGCGACCGGGCACGTCCGTGCCGAGGCGCTTGTACCCGGGCCAGGTGCCCGCCTGCCGGAGGCCCGGCCAGCGGGTGGAGATGCCGGGATCCCACGTGGCGCCTCGGACATGGGCGAGCGGGACCGTGATCTCGTTCCGGAACGTGCCGATCCGGCGGAGGCCGGTCATCGTGATAGTGAGGGTGTCGTCGGTGATGGTCGTGCGTGCCATGGTGTTTCCTTTCTCACTCGCCGCGCGTGCGGGCGACGCGGTCGGCGATGCCTGCGCGGTCGAGCAGGCGGGCGAACAGCCGGTGGGCGACGAGGGTTCCCGATCGCGCGGAGGATTCCTGCGGGGACCCGCTGCGGTGGGCCCCGCGCGCGAGTTCCTCACCGAGGCGCGCGATGGCCCGGACCGCACCGTCGGCCACCTTCCCGTCGACCGCCGCGCGCTCTCGCAGTGCGACGGTGAGGAGATCCGTGAGGAGGTCCGCCTGTAGCCCCGGAGCGTCGACGACGCCCGTGAAGCTCTCGCGGAAGAGTTCGGCCTTGCTGCCGAATGCGGCGTAGATACTGCCGCGTTGGAGCCCGGTGGCCTCGACGAGGCGGCTCATCGACGTGCCCTCGTAGCCGTACTCGGCGAACTGCTGCGCGGCACGGGAGAGGACTGCACTGCGGTCGAACTCGGGAATTCTGCCCATAACACGAGAGTACGTTTTCTTGACCGATCATTCAAGACCGATCGGTCAAGAATATTCGTCGGTGACACGGGCGCGGCGGAGGCGACGGTGACATGCGTGCGCAGGAGCGGGCCTTCACGGCTCGGGCCTCAGAGATAGGTGCGCTCCATGGCCCTCACGAGGGACGAGACCGCGGCGTTCACGGGCGTCGGCACCCCGGTGCCCGCTGCAGCGGTCACCACGGCGCCGTTGATCGCATCGATCTCGCACCGCCGCCTGTGCTGGACGTCGATGAGCATCGAGGGGCGCGCGTTCCCGATGGCTCCGCCGAGGTGCCGGATGTGTTCGAGGGGATCACCGACCTCGAGTGCCACTCCCCTGGCCTGGGCGACCGCGATCGCCTCCAGAGCACACGCGCGGGCGACCGGCCACGCGTCCGGATCGTCAAGGATCTGTCCGATCGTGAGCCCCGTGAGACTCGCCGGGCCGGAGAACGTGACGTTCATGATGAACTTCTCCCACACCATGCGGTCGATGTCCTCGAACAGACGGACGTCGAATCCCGAGGTGCTCCACACCTCGGCGCCGCGAGCCACCTCTGCCGCCGGCAACGTTCCGTACGAGCCGAACCGGACGAGTTCCATACCGTTGTGGTGGGCAACACCCGGCTCGGGAAGTAAGGCGCCGAAGCCGCCCACGACACCGACGGACAATCGTTCGGGGCCGAGCACGCCGGCCACCCGGTCGGCCGATCCGAGACCGTTCTGGATCGACTGGACGATCGTCCCGGAACCGACGAGGGGCCGCGCATCGTGCGCTGCGCGTTCGACATCGAACGCCTTCGTCGCGATGACCACGAGGTCGGCGGTTCCGAGACCGTCGATCGTCGTCGACACGGAGCCCGTGTGCCCTCACCGCCGCCACATGGTCCTCGAAGAGGCTCACCCCGTGGACCTCGTGGCCGGCGTCCTGCATGAGAGCGGCATAGACCGATCCCATTGCACCCATACCGACGATCACGACCTTCGCCATCAGTTCTCTCCTTCTCGATGTGTGATCCGCTTCCCGAGACGTGTGAATCGTCTTCCGGACCGGCGCGGCCGCGTCATTCGTCGATGACCGACCCGTCGACGCGGAGGCGGGTGAGCACTGGGACACGCGTGGGCGGGAACTTGCCTGCCACGGCCTCATCGACGTGAACACCCAGCCCGGGCGCCTGGCTCCGGGGAACGTATCCCTCGACCGCCTCGGGCGTGCCGACCACGATGTCCTTCTGGGAGATCTCCTGGCGGGCGTCCCCGGAGGCCGTGTACAGCGCAGTGGCGGGCATGCGCTCGTGGTCGGGCAGTTCCATGAGCGCGAGGTTCGGCACGGCGAGCGCCACCTGGAGGCAGGCTGCGGTGCTCAGCGGCGAGAGCGGATTGTGCGGCACGACCTGGGACCCGACGGCGTGTGCGACTGCGGCGATCCGCATGGCGCCGGTGATACCGCCGGCGAGGCACACGCTGATGCGGGTGTAGGCAATGGGTGCCCGGGAATGGAGCATCTGGAACTCCTCGACGGTGTGGAGGCGCTCGCCGGTGGCGATGGGGACGCGGGAGCGCTGTGCCACGGAGGCCATCGCGTCGAGGTTGTCGGGGCGGACGGGGTCCTCGAGGAAGAGGGGGTCGCAGTCGACGACCTGATCGCCGAACCGGATCGCCTCGGCAGGGGTGAGACGGCGGTGGAGCTCGACACAGAGGTCGACTGCTCCGGCGGTGGCCTCCGCAATGCGGTGGAGGTTGTCCGCCGCACTGCGGATGTAGCGGGTTCCCGTCTCGTGCTGGGGCCGGGAGCGATCCGCGTCGAGGAACGGTGACAGGTGGCCGACTGCGGTGTACCCCGCGCGCACCGCCGAGGTGCAATCGTCGATGAGGTCCGCGAGCGAGGACCCGGTGACGTGTGTGTACACACGTACCGAGGTCCTGCTCGCCCCTCCGAGCAGTTCGTGCACCGGCACGCCGAGGCGCTTGCCCGCGAGGTCCCACAGCGCGATGTCGATGGCGCTCAGTGCGCCCATGATGGCCGCCCCGCGGAAGTGGAAAGCGCGGTACATGAACTCCCAGTGATGGGTGATCCGCCGGGGATCCTGCCCGACGAGGTATTCGCCGAAGGACCGGACGACCTCGGCCGCGGCTTCCTGGAACCCCAGGCTCCCGACTCCCCGAAGCCCACGAGCCCGTCGTCGGTCGTGACCTTCACGTACAGGAAACGGTTGATGTGAAGGGGTTCGACGGAGGTGATGCGGGGCATGGGGGTTCTCCTTCGGAGGACGTCATGGATCAGAGGAAGAGCGGCGCGAGGATCGAGAGGAGGATGAGCATGAGAGCACCACCGAGGCGGGAGGCGATCTGGAGGAACGGCATGAGTCCCATCCGATCGGAGGCGCCGAGGACTGCGACGTCCCCGGATCCGCCCATATCCGCCATGCCGAGGCCCGCACTGATGGAGCCCTCGACGAAGTAGAACCCGACGAGCCATGCGACGAGGCCCGCGGCTGCCGCAGCGACGACGACGGTCACGACGACGATGATCATGTAGGCCGGCTCCGACGCGACCTGCAGGACGGCATCGAAATCGATCATCCCTGCACTGATGGAGACGAGTACGGCCGGGACCCAGACAGCGGAGATGAAGTCGTACCACTGCTCCGCACCGAGGTTGAGGCGTTCGGGGATGATGTTCGTGATCTTGAGGAGGGCCGCAACGATGATGATCCACACGTACGCGTGGAGCCCCGGGACGATCTCTGCGAGGACCTGGCCGATGACGTACACGCCGACGGTGAGCGTGAGGCCTACACCGAGGTCACGAACGGTGAGGGGTCCTTTGTCCGACGCCTTCGAGTAGTCGAAGTCGCCGCGACGCAGCATGCGGCCCTCGCCGTTGAACCACGGTTTCTTCACGACCTTGCCGAGGGCGTTGAGAGTCCCGGCGACGACGATGCAGGTCATGTTCCCGACGACCACCGCAGGGGCGAGTTGTTCGAGGAACCGGGCGGGGTCGCCTCGGTGGCCGAGGCGTAGATCTCGGACATCGGAACGGCACCCGCGGCCATTCCGCCGCCCATGATCGGGCCCACGACGAGCATCATCGCGTTGCCGGCGCCGAATCCGGTGACGAGACCGATGAGTGCGCCGACCGCGAGTGCGGTCACGACACCCGCGGCGACGGGCGCGAAGAACCGCGCTCAGACGTTCACGAGGAGTCTGCGGTCCATTCCGAGCAGGGATCCGACGATGAGGCCGGTGACGACGAATTCGGAGAATCCGAGCTCGTTGTAGAAGTCGTCGGCGAGCGTCGCGAACGACTCGGGCATGAGCCCGGAGAACACGATGAGCGCGGGCCCGAGGATGCACATGAGCGCTCCCCCGCCGAAGGTGTTGAACACCGGGATCGCGTCGCCGAGTGCCTTGAGGCCGAACCCCAGGAGCATCGCGAGGGCCATACCGCTCACGATGTTCGTCGGCAGGAGCTCGAAATAGGCGGCAGCGAGGACGATGAGAAGGAGGACGAGGAAAGTAGGGCCACGGCACACCGGCGATCCTCGAGAGACCGGACCCGCGCCTTCGCGGTGGGACGTCCGGCGGAAGGCTCGATGCTTCCGTGCGCGTGTGTTGGGCATGCGTGTTCTGCGGGGTGGTGGCCTGTGGGGTGAGGTCGTGTTGCGCCATTGCAACTCCTGAACGGGGCCGAGCAGAGGGTCAGATCCTGGAGATGATCGCCTCTGCGAACGAGTGGGTTGTGCCGGTGCTCCCGACGTCGGGGGGTCGTGACGGAGGCGTCCGCGTCGGCGAGGACGCCTTCGAAGGCGTCGGTGATGCGGCGGGCAGCGGCCGGGAGACCGAGGTGCTCGAGCATGAGAGCACCGGACCAGATCTGCCCGATCGGGTTCGCGATTCCCTTCCCCGCGATATCGGGGGCGGAGCCGTGGACCGGTTCGAACAACGAGGGGAAAAGGCCTTCGGGATTGATGTTGGCACTCGGCGCCACTCCGATGGTGCCGGTGCATGCGGGACCGAGATCCGACAGGATGTCGCCGAAGAGGTTCGAGGCGACGACGACGTCGAAGGTGTGCGGCCGTTGGACGAAATGAGCCGTGAGGATGTCGATGTGGAACTGGTCGACCTCGACGTCCGGATAGCGGGAGGAGTTCGCGGCGAAGCGTTCGTCCCAGAAGGGCATGGTGATGGAGATGCCGTTGCTCTTCGTCGCCGAGGTGAGATGACCGCGCCGCTTCTGCGCGGTACGGAAGGCGAAGTCCATGACACGGTCGACACCGGTCCGGGTCATGACGGTCTCCTGGATCGCCATCTCCCGCCCGGTCCCGTCGAACAGTCGACCGCCGGCGTTCGAGTACTCGCCCTCGGTGTTCTCCCGCACGACGACGAAGTCGACGTCGCCGGGACCCCGGTCGCGCAAGGGCGAGACGATGCCCGGGAGGATCCGGCACGGTCGGATATTCACGTACTGGTCGAAGACACGGCGGAACTGCAGCAGACTCCCCCACAGGGAGACGTGGTCCGGGACTTCGTCGGGCCAGCCGACGGCGCCGAAATAGATCGCGTCGAAGCGACCGAGCGTCGTCTGCCAGTCCTCCGGGAGCATGGTGCCGTGTTCCCGGTAGTGGGCGACGCTCGCGAAGTCGAACCATTCGAACGCGATGTCGGTGCCGTCGGCTGTTGCCGCCTTCTGCACAGCGGCGACCCCGTGGGGCATGACCTCCTTGCCGATCCCGTCGCCGGGGATGACTGCGATCGAAAGTGCCATGGGCGGGGTCTCCTGCTGGGTGGGGATGCGTCGGGTCCGTGGGAGCCCCGGGCGGCGGTGCCCGGGTTGCGACGCGACGTTACGGCGGTGCGGAGAACCCCCACAAGGACTTTCGGCGCAAGCACACTTTGCGTGATGTGCAACGCTGGTCCGGCAAGCCCGCAGTTCTCGATGAGGAGGAGTCGATTGTGATCTCCCGGGTGGACGACTTCCGGTTCTTCGGCGTGGTGGCGGCGTCACGGAGTCTCACGGAGGCGGGGAGAACCCTCGGCATCTCCGTGTCCGGCGTGAGCCGTCGACTCTCGGCTCTCGAGAACGACCTCGGCTTCGACCTGGTGGTCCGGGATCCACGGTCACTCACGCTCACACCGGAGGGCCGGAGGTTGGCGGACGGTGCGCGAAAGCTCGCGGTTGATGCCGAAGCCCTCGAGTTGTCCTCGGAGCCGGTGGACCTCTCGACGGCCACGTTCGACCTCATGATGAGCGTGGGCACCCTGAAGGACTCGGCGCTCGTGTACAAGAGACTGGTGTCGAATCGGCGGGTGATCTGTGCCTCGCCGGCGTATCTGCACAGGCACGGGGCGCCTCGGGAGCCCCGAGACCTGCACGACCACCGGTGCCTGCTGCTGGACCAGCACGACGTGAACTTCAATCGGTGGGAATTCGTGGTCGACGGCGAGGTCGAAGCCGTCACCGTCGACGGAGACCTCCGGTGCAACGACGGGGACGTCGTCGTCCGGTGGTGCCTCGAGGGCAAGGGCATCATGCTGCGATCGCTGTGGCACGTGCAGGAGCACCTCGCATCGGGCAGATTGGTGCGGGTTCTGCCGGACCTCCCGACGGTGGACGCCGATGTCTACCTCTTGCGTCCGCGGTCCGAGCACGTGTCGGCACGCGTCCGGACGCTTGCCGAGCATCTCATCGCGGAAGTGCCGAAGCGGGTTGTCTCCGAGTGAATGACGCTGCCAGGGCTGCCAGACCGACCGTGGAGCGACATGACGAAGGGCCCGGAACCTGATGGTTCCGGGCCCTCTCGTTCGGTGGAGGTAAGGGGATTCGAACCCCTGACCTTCTCCATGCCATGGAGACGCGCTACCAACTGCGCCATACCCCCGTGCCCCGTGGGACTCGTCAATGCTACACGAGCTCCGGGGGTGTCGAGAAATCGATGTGCCGCCCTTCATTCCGGCACCTTCTCGAACTCCTCGCGTCCACCGAAGGTCGCCGGGTCCACCGGCCTGTCCTTCTTCGGGAGCTTCGCGACGACGAGGCAGTACGAGTCGAGCACGATCTCCCTGAGCGCACTCTCGTCGACGGTGTCGCCTCCGACGATGCTCACCCAGTGCTTCTTGTTCATGTGATAGCCGGGCGAGATCTCCGGATGCAGCATCCGCAGCCCCTCGCCGTCGAGCGGTTCGACCTTCACCGTGACCATCGGCTCGCCGGTGACCTCGGTCGCGAGGAGGAAGACCCTCCCCTTCACCTTGAGCACGTCCCACTCCGGGCCGAAGGGGTGCGTGAGTTCGGTCGCGGGGAACTGGAGGCCGATCTCCTTCGCCGTCTCCACGAGCACTGCGCTGTCCATGCTGGGAGGGTACCGCGCCAAGGCGACCGGGACCGGAGCGAGGGAGAGAATCGACACCAGTGCACTTTTTGTGCACTATGCTGCACTCCATGACCACACCGGAAGAGCTCGCCTCCACCATCGGCGCCCGCGTACGATCCACCCGCATCGCGCGCGCGTGGACGCTCGACGCACTCGCCGAGTCGTCGGGGATCAGCCGACGCATGCTCGTCAACATCGAACACGGCACCGCGAACCCGAGCCTCGCGACCCTCCTGCGTCTGAGCGATGCGCTCGGGGTCGGCCTGCCCGCCCTTGTCGAGGGACCGCGCACCGACACGGTCTCCGTCACGCCGGCGGGCACCGGCTCCGTGCTCTGGACCGGCGAGGCGGGAGGCACCGGCACTCTCGTCGCCGGGACCGGGCCGCCCGACGTCGTCGAACTCTGGGACTGGACCCTCGGACCCGGCGACGCCCACACGAGTGAGGCACATGCCGCGGGGACCACGGAACTCCTCCACGTGATCTCCGGGCACCTCCGCCTCACCGTCGGCAGCGAGTCCTTCGACCTCTCCCCCGGCGACGCCGCCCGGTTCCCCGGCGACGTCCCTCATCGCTATGCGAACGCGGACGAGCACCCGTGCAGATTCGCACTCACAGTCTTCGAACCGGACGTCGGTACCGGTTCACACCCCTGAGTACCGACCCCCGCGACCTCACACTCCCCGACCACGAACGGAGTTCGTCATGGCCACCACCTCCCCCGACCTCGAAGCGTTCCTCGCCGATGCCCGCGTCGCACCCGAGGTCTTCTCCCTCCGCCCCGACTACCGTGCACTCCTCCTGGCGGTCGACGGCATCGAACCCGGGGCGTCCGACGCGACGACCGAGGCGCTCCTCACGGAGGCCGAGGCATCCGCTCGGGAGGTTCTCGCCGCCACTGCGGTCACCGATGTGCCCCACATCGCCGCATGGCGCGACGCATACCGCGCGTTCGGCGCGAAACCGCAGCGCACACGCAACAGCCTCGAGGCGCTCACCCGCCGCGCCGGGACGGGACTGCCCCGGGTCAATCGCCTCACGGATATCTACAACGCCGTCTCGGTCAAGCACCGGGTTCCGCTCGGAGGCGAGGACCTCTCTCGGTACGTCGGCCCTCCGCGCCTGGTCCGTGCCGCCGGGCACGAGGCCTTCGACACGGTCGACAGGGGTGAACCCGTCCTCGAACACCCCGAGGTCGGCGAGGTCGTGTGGCGCGACGACGCCGGTGTCACGTGCCGCCGGTGGAACTGGAGGCAGGGCCGACGAACTGCTCTCTCCGATTCCACGACGAGCGCCCTCTTCATCCTCGATGCGCTCGGCGTGCTCACCGACGAGGAGCTGCTCGCGGCGGGCGAGGAACTCGCCACTCACGTGGGGCGCCACGGTGCACGGGTGCGGATCGCACAGCGCCTGCTGCGCCACGACGGATGATCGCGCGCAGGCCCGGGTGAGGCGCGCGGGCGGCGCGGACCCATCGGTCGGGGGCAGCAGTCCGATCGGCACCTCCGCCGGTACCGGGGTTCAGGACTCGGCGGGCGGCGCCTCGGCGAGGGACAGGCTGTTGCCGTCGGGGTCGAGGATCGTCACGTGCCGGACGCCGTTCTCGTAGGTCTCGACGGGCTCGTGGGACAGCGACCCCGCAGCCCACCGGGCGAGGTACTCGTCGAGGTTCCCGACGCCGAGCGTCACCAGTCCCCCGCCGGCCCGCGCGGTGTCCGCGGTGACGAAGAGCCACGTGTGGGTGGAGAGTTGCCAGAGCGCCTCGTCCTCGATGATCTCGTCGGCCGGCCTGCCGAAGAACGCCTCGTACCAGCGGAGGGCGGATCCCATGATCCGCACCGGCATCCCGACGTAGGTGTCGACCTCCGAGGCGGTGCGCGCCTTGGGACCTGCGCTCGCCTCGTCCTGGTGCGGTTCAACATGTTCGGCGGAGTGCCGTGCATCCGCGAGTTCTTCGACCGAGGTTTCCTGGGTGGAGGACATGGGCGCACGGTAACGCGCGTGGGCGCCGGCGTCGAGGGTTCGTCTCACCTCGTCAGCGAGCAACAACCTGAGCAGGCTGCGAGGTGAACGAACATGGAGACCGCCGAACTCGAGATCGCCACCAAGGACCGGCCAATCCGCATCGATGAAACAGAGGGCGCCACGGACAGGGATCGCAAGTCGACTCTCCTCGATCACGTGCGCGACCGTCACGAGCTGCTTTTCCAGCCCCGCAATCAACTTCGAACAATCCCTGCCGCCGACATACAGCTTTTCCTCCCTTGGTCGGAGCAGCCCACCCTCGCGCCGTTTCTCAGGACGGCCCTTGTAGAGTTTTGCGTCTATGACCCAGACCGACCCCGCCATGACGACGATGTGATCGATGTTCGCTCGACTGCCCGGAATACGGCGATCATGAAGGACCGCTCCCTGGGAGCCGACCTTGCGATCCAGATACGCGCCGAGCTTGGCCTCACCACGAGCTCCTCGAGCCCATGAAGTCGTCGTGGACCGTTCTCCGGCCAACGCGACCGCCACCCCACCGAGACGCCCCCAATTCTGCCGAAGCTTCGACTCGTCCGCCGCCTTTCGCCGCTCGTATTCGCGGCGGGCCGAGGCACCTGGAACATCGGACCGCGCAGGTGTCTCACCGGATGAAGTAGGCGGGGCACACGAGAGGCACTTGACCCCCCTCGCAGCTGCATCATGGAGCGCCATGTCTCCCGAGGCCAACGCAGCTCCGCACGCTATGCACCGCCCGGGGTAGCGAAGCCGAATCCTGCGTTCTGGTGCCTGACCTGTTCGCCCTTGGCTCTTTTCAGTCATCACGAAACCTCCTCATCCGTTCTGGATCCTAGAGGAGGAAGCCTGCTCACCTGGGCGGGAAGGTTTCTGGGGCATGCACAATGCGGGCCCGAATCGCTCCGGGAATGGCGAAGGGTCCCGGTCGATTTCTCGATCGGGACCCTTCATTTCGTGGCGGGGGCAGGATTTGAACCTACGACCTCCGGGTTATGAGCCCGGCGAGCTACCGAACTGCTCCACCCCGCGGCAACTCGTAATACTTTACCGGATCAGAACTATCGCTTCCACCGCATGCGGCAGAAAAGCCGTGTGTCGCTGGTCTCATTCCGTACCTCCGACGGAATCGGAACCTCCGGGGCACGCAACGCGGAGCCACACCTCCGGATCATTCCGCCGATGGGCCGCGGCGCCCCACCCTGCGGATGACGTGCCGCCTCGGGTCGTCCTCGTCGAACCATGCGAGCACGCGCTCACCGACCCTCGGGATCGAGCCCGTCGGGAAGTACGCTTCACCTTCGACCTCATGGACAGCGCCGTCCGAGCCCGTGAGCGCGATCGAATAGCCGACTGCGGTGAAGGACGCGGACATCGCGTCCTGGCCCGGGCGAACCACCCGACTGAAAACACCCTCGGCCCGCTGCCCGCGGCGGAGCAACTTCGTTCGCCGGACCCACCCGACAACGCGCGCGAGGAACAATGTCAAGTCCCGGGTTTCGTAGACAGTGAACGTGCGTTCAGGATTTGAA
>NZ_BAAANO010000019.1:0-4895 GCF_039529845.1 Brevibacterium samyangense
GTCGGGGAACACTCCCGGAAGACTTCCGCCCTCGTTCCCGTTTCCGTTTCCGTTCCCGAAGAGGCTCAGGAACGGGACCGTCACCACCACAGACGCCTGCTTCCGCAGATAATCCCCGGCATCCGGTAGTTCGAGAACGATCTCCTCCGCACCCTCACCCGTGGCCAGGTCCGTGGTCTCGGATTCGTGCCGGGTGGCCGGCATGCGACGCGTGGTGACCTGCGGGCGTGACAGGGAGAGGATGTCGAACATCAACTGTGCGATGTTCCGATGATCGATCAACTCGATCCGCTCGCCCGAGACTCCTCCAGGTGTGCCCTCGCTGGTACCGGCACCATCTGCCGCCGCAGAGGCCGCGCCACCCACAGCACCATTGCCGGTGACTGCATCCAGCTCAACACCGGGCACGGCACCGCCAGTCGCGACCGGCTTGCGGTAGAACACACTGCGCGCCAACGCCTCCACACGTCGGAAGCACGCCTCGATGAGCAGGCTCGGGCCGGTGAGGATCAACGCACCGGTGCCATTGCCGTAATGCTCCACATCCACCCGGCGTTCCTCGAACGCCTTCGCCGCCCGCACCTCCCTGGGCACCAACGTCCGGACGAGTTTGTTGAGCGCAACCCGGAACGTCTCCGGAGTGACATCCGCCCGCCGCGTCGCCAAATGGTTGTCGACCTTCGACAACAATGCCGCCGGAACACGCCCCGCGATCCTCGCTGCGGTAAGCACGTGATCGACTCCGAACTCGCCTGCTTTCGCACGGGCGAAGAACCTCGGGAGGCCGTGAACAACCGTGAGTGCGTCACGGCAGTAGCCGAACGCCTGGAAAATCGTCTTCCGCAGCAACACCGACAGGTTCACCAGATGCTCGGGGGTGAGGTGCTCACGCACCCAGTCCCCCAACGCGGCAGTCGGACGCAGTGCCGGTAGGGGCACCAGGACCGGGCCGTCGACTCCCTCTGACGCTCCGGGCTTCTCGTCCCGAGGCTCGGCGTCCCCAGCTTCCTCGCCCCGAGGCTCCGTGCCGGTACCCGCTCCGGAGGCCCCGGCAGACGATCCGCCCGCCGACAATACAGTGGAGGACTCACTCTCCGCCGCGTCGGTAGAAGTCGAGGCAGAAGAACCGGTGTCCGGTTCGGTGTCCGGGCGCCGGCCCCACATCAGCGCACGCTCCTGCGCAGCCCGTTCGGCAGCGATCTCCGCTTCCCGCTGCGCGACCTCCACGCCCCACCGGCGTAGGGTGGCTGCGATCGACTCGTACTCACTGTGGAGGAACTCCGGCAACACCGCCGGAGGTACCGCGTTCTTCAGTGCGTCCGTGTCGTGTGCGGTGGTTTCGATGATGACTTCGGAGACCACGTACCCGGCCACGGCCTCGAGCTTGTGAAAGAACGCCCGCGCTTCCGCCTGCTGCGCTTCGGCCACCGTCGCCAGGCGTGCAGGACCGGAAGCATCGAACGCCTCGAGACGCCCATCAGCAGTATCGGGGAACCCGCCGAACGACGATCCGCCCGGCCCATGCCCTGAATCATCACGGTGGGACGGCGACGTGTCATCGGGTTCGATCGCCATGACAGGCACCCCCTTCGGGAACATGCACACAGGTGAACAACAGAGCTGGAGAAGACGAGTGAGAACACATGATCACGGGCAGCGCTGCCGGTGATCGGAAGGGGAAGACCAGACCCAGAACCACGATCCGGGATTCACGATCCGGATTAGAACGTAATTCGATTATAGTCGTTGATGAATCACGTCAATAGCCTTGTGCTGTATTCTGCAGAGAATGTGGATAAGAGCTCGCGCGGATAGGACGGCGTATGGATCAGGGGCACCGGGCAGGACGAGAGTCCCACCGGTAGCGCTTCCAGGACTGCCGGACCAGGCGGCGGATGATGATGATCGCGCTGGCCAGCGCCACCCAGGCGTTCTGCACGCACCCTTGCCGGTCGGTCACCCTCGCCAGCGCCGAGAACCCTCTGTTGTGCCTTGAGTTGGTCCGCTCGACGACCCATCGACGAGTGTGGTTGATAGGCAGGAATACCCCCTTGGGAGTGATGTTCGGGGTGCAGCCCAGCTCGGAGAGAAGATCCCGGGTCCGAGCCGAGTCATAGCCCGCATCCAGGTGAACCGTGATGACCTCAGGAAGCCTGAATCCGACCACGGCGAGGGTCTCTAGCGTCGGACGCAGGAGCGGAGAGTCGTTCCTGTTGGCCCCGGCCAGCACCCATCCGATCGGTATCCCGCCGCCGTCCACGAGCACCGATCTCTTGAGACCCAATTTGCCGCGGTCGACAGGGCTGCGGCCGGTGTTCTCTCCTCCGCACGGTGTCTTGACGATGCATCCGTCGACCACGAGGTTGTCCAGGTCGAGGCCGACAGCCTGGTCGTAGGCTTCCAGCGCCAGGTGGTGGAGCCGCTCGAACACGCCGGCACGGATCCACTCGTCCCGGCGGGCTCGCATCGTGGTCGCCGAGCAGGTCTCATCGGCGTGCTGCTGGTAGGTACCTCCCAGGACGAGGCGGGCCAGAAGCTTGTCAAAGACGACCCGGTCTGGGATGCGCGGGCGGTGACACCTCAAAGGGTGGTTGATGTTGCGTTCGGGCAGCAGGGCTCGGAACTGTTCCCACAGAGGGTCGGCGATGAAGCCGGGCAGGACGGGCACGTGGTCTTGTGATCGTCGTCGTCGAGAAGAAGGGCGGGGCCGCCGCGCCGTACCCGTCCGGGCGCGGTGCGGCGGCCCCGGTCCTGCTACCCGACCTGCGGCTGCCCCGCCGCGGTGGACGGCGAGCGGGAGATGACCACGGCACCGACGACCAGCCCGATAACGGCGAGCACCGCAGCGACCACGAACGGGTCCCCGGAGTGCAGGGCCGGTGCGAACCCGAGGCCGACGTAGACGGCCACCCCGGCTGCTCCGCCGAGCTGGTCAGATGCTCGCTGGACGCCGGAGGCGATCCCGGCGTCCTCCTCGGTGGTGCCGCTGACTGCGATGTACTGCAGACCCACGAGCCCGAAGCCCATGCCCGCTGCGATCAGTAGCATCGCCGGGAGCAGCCACACCGCTCCACCATCCAGGACGGCCACGAGCGCGACCACGCCCATCGCGCCGGCAGCCGCTGCCAGGCCGACCAGCACGCAGGCGCGTGCGCCCCAGTGTCCCAGCAGCCGAGGCACGAGCACCGAGGCCACGATCAGCGCCACGGCCAGGGGCAGCATCGTCAGGCCGGCCCCCAGAGGCCCGATACCGAGCCTGTCCTGCAGGTAGAACGTGAACAGCAGGAACGAGGTCGACAACGCACCGCTGAGCAGCATCGTCGTCAGGTTCGCCCGCAGCCGGGCCCGATCGGCGAAGAAGGTCAGCGGGACCAGCGGGTTCGGCGACCTCGACTCGACCCGCACGAACCCGGCAGCAGCCAGCACCGCGCACACCAGCGCGACCCCGCTGACCCACAGGCCGGTGGCAGGCTCGCCCGCCTCGACCGCGGCGTAGACGAACAGCAGCGGGCACGCGGTCAGCAGGAGCGAACCGGGAAGGTCCAAGCGGCACCGTCCCCCGGACGCGGGCCGGTCGGCCGGTACCAGGAGCAGCGCGGCCACGATCACGACCAGGATGAAGGGCACCGAGACCAGGAAAACCCAGCGCCAGCCCAGGTGGGCGGTGATGATCCCTGACAGGGCGAACCCGAGAACCAGGCCGCAGCTGGCCACGGCCGCCCACACGCTCAGGGCCCGTGAGCGGCGCGGCCCCTCGGGGAAGAGCAGCACGATGGTCGCCATCGCCGCGGGCAGCGCGACAGCCTCGCCCGCGCCCTGGAGCAGGCGGGCCGCGACCAGGACCGGAAAGGACGGGGCCAGGCCAGCCAGCAGGGAGGCCGCGCCGAAGACGCTCGTGCCGACCAGGAGGGTGCGGCGGCGGCCGAGAAGGTCACCGAGCCGACCGCCGAGCATCAGCAGCCCTCCGCCGGTGATGGTGTAGCCGACCACGACCCAGGTCAGGGAGTGTCCCCCGACGCCGAGGTCCGCGCCGATTGAGGGCAGCGCGATGTTGACCACGGTCACGTCGACCGCGATGAAGAACTGCAGCATCGACATCGCGCACAGCACGAGCCATGCGCGCACAGGGGCGGGACCGATCCCGCATGAAGTGGTGGAAGTGCCTGAAAGCATCAATTGCTCCGTCGCTCTGAAGAGTTTCCGAGCAGCACGAAGGGCCGCTCCGGTCTGATCACGAAGCGGCTGGACGTTCCAGGTGAGGTGTTGCTGTGTGCCGGACGTCCCGCCGCTAGCGGGACGTCCTGGTCACTGCCGCGCAAGCGGCCGAGCTCGAAGCGCCTGACATGGTACAGATGCTAGCAGCGGGGAATATTCGCCCCCGGACCTGTCCCTCCTATCCGCGCGAGCTCTAAGTATTTTCCTATCCGCAGGAAAAGGCACCGAGGATGCCCGGAAGCTCGCGGTCGCGATCCCGTTCGCTCCTCCGCGCGACGTTGCCGCACAGCGTTCCAGCGACATTGCCGCTCGACGTTCGTGCCTGCCATCGTTCGCACCGGGCGACTTGGGGAACCACGATCTCGGCACCCGCCGAGAGAGAATCCCCTGGTCACAGCGGTGCGGAAGCCCGACTGATCACACCCTGACCAAACTCAGGTGCGGAAGCCCGACTGATCACACCCTGACCAAACTCAGGGCAGCAACGGTAACGCCCCGCCGCTGCAACTGTTTCAACCACGCCAACACAAACAGCCGCACCCGGGCCGAGGTGCGTCTCTTTGTGTTGCACGCATCGATCCTGTTGCCCATGCGTAGCCACGGGCACGAAAAACGCCGGTGAATGCACCTGAGTTGCACAGTTTTAGTGTGTCAGCGAATCCACCATGGCCCGCGTCTCC
>NZ_BAAANO010000020.1:0-4889 GCF_039529845.1 Brevibacterium samyangense
CGCCGCCCCCTGAGCAGGGAGCGGCGCCTCGGGCGTCGTCGGGGACCGGCAGGAGCCGGGGACCCTCAGAGGGTGACGGGACCGTTCGGGGTCCGGAGCGTCACGGCCATGAGTCCGGGGGCGGCGTGCGGAGCGGTCCAATCGATGTTGATCTCCGGAATGGGCTTCGGTACGTCGGTGCCGAGCCATTCGCGCAGGCGGTCGCGGTTGCCGGCGATCTGGAGGGCGTCGATCTCGACACCCGTCCCGGTACCGCGTGCGGAGGGGTGCTGGTCCTTCGCGGAGATCCAGTGGATGAAGTACGGCAGCTGTGGATCCGCGATGAGTCCCTTGACCCCGATCTGCTTCCAGCGCAGTTCCACGCCGGTGTCCGGAGGAGTGCGGTTGCCGTCCACCGCCTTGCGTTCGAGACGGTCCTCGACGGCGTCGAGGTCCGTGACGCCCACGCACCACCCCATCCAGCCACCGCCGAGCTCACTGCGGGCGCGCACGGCCTGGCCGTAGGGGGTGGAGAGGGAAGCCGGGTGTTCGAGGGCTTCGACCACTTCGATGTAGTGGCCCGATTCCAGGGGGAAGATGAGGTTGCGGGTTCCGAACCGGGGGTGAACCCCGCCGTCGTAGTACTCGATTCCCAGCTGTGCCGAGATTCGATCAGCGGTGGCGCGATACCCATCCGGTTCGCTTGCGAAAGACACGTGATCGAGATGCATATCGGAACGATTGCACACGCGCGCGAGCACTGCTTGTTAGGCTTACCTCATTTGAAGTGCGTGATAAGGCTCACAACCGGCGGCGCAGGTCCCGAGTGCCGGTCACGCCTGTGACCTGCAGTTTTACCCCGTACGGAACAGTGCCCGTTGCAGAGGGTTCCGATTGAGGGCACAAAGCGGCCCCGGTGCATCAGGTCGTCCTGGTGCACCGGGGCCGCTGTGCCGCCGAGGCCGGTCCGTCGGGGTCAGTGACCCTCGGCCTTGAAGCGCTCGATCGACTCGTTCACGATGCGCTCGGCCTCCTCGCGGTTCTCCCACGTCGAGCCCTTGACGAACTTGCCCGGCTCGAGGTCCTTGTAGTGGACGAAGAAGTGCTCGATCGCGTCGAGGGTGAATGTGTCGACGTCGGTGATGTCCTGGATCGCGTCGAAGCGCGGGTCGCCGGCGAGCACCGCGAGGACCTTGTCGTCACCGCCGGCCTCGTCCTCCATGCGGAACACGCCGATCGGACGCGCGTCGACACCGCAGCCGGGGAACACGGACTCGTGGAGGAGCACGAGGACGTCGAGCGGGTCGCCGTCCTCACCGAGGGTGTCGTCGAAGAAGCCGTAATCGGTCGGGTACGCCATCGAGGTGTACAGGTAGCGGTCGAGCTTGACCTTGCCGGTCTCGTGGTCGACCTCGTACTTGTTGCGGGATCCCTGCGGGATCTCGATCGTGGCGAGAAGTTCCATGAATGCTCCTTGGGTGCGAAGGCGGCCCGGGTGGGACCGCCTGCCGGGTTCCGGTTGCCGGAGCCCAGCATAGTAGGCACCGCCCGCACGTCCGCGCAGAGCTCGTGCCCTCCGAGGTCCTAGCATGGGGGCGTGGAACAGACGCCGAGCAGACGACCCCGCGGAGCCGAACGGCGCCGGTCCGCCCGTCGGGGTGGAGCAGGGGCCGCGGCCGGCACCGGTGCCCGGACACCTGTGAAGGCGCGCCGCAACCGGAGGGTGTGGGGCGCCTCGGCGGGGGTGCTCGTTCTCGCGCTCGCCGCGTACGGCACCGCGGACGCCCTCGATCGGGTCCCCGGTGTCCTCACCCTCGCACCCGAGGTCGTCGCCGACCCTCTCCCGCACCCCACCGTCTCCGGCCTCGCGGCCGGGAGTTCCTGGGACGCCGAGGCGCTCGCCGCGGCCCCGGCGGACGCCCCGGTCCCGCAGGGCCTCGCCGGGATCCTCGACCCGATGCTCGACGACGACCGACTCACCGGGCCGGTCGGTGCCGAGATCCGCGACGCCGCCACGGGGGAGGTCCTGTACGCCCGGAACCCGGACGCCGGGCACACGCCGGCCTCGACGACGAAGATCGTCACCGCGGCGGCGGCCCTCGGGACCCTCGGCTCGCAGACGACCTTCACGACGAGTGCGCGGGCGAGCGCGGTCGATGCGGAGGCCGGCACCGCCGTCGTCCACCTCGTCGGCGGCGGTGACGTCCTCCTCGGCACGGGTGCCTCGGACGCGACCCGGGTGAACGGGCGGGCAGGGCTCGGGACCCTCGCGGCGGACGCCGCCGAAGCCCTCGGTGAAGCTGGAGTCACGCGGGTGGAGCTCGCGGTCGACACGTCCCGGTACACGGGCCCGGCGTTCAATGCCGGTTGGGAACGCGTCGACATCTCCAACGGCTTCATCACCCGGATCGTCCCGCTCATGGTGAACAGTGGCGCGACCCCGGCCGAAGGGGACCACGCGCGATCGCAGACCCCGGAGAAGGACGCGCTGGGTGCCTTCGCCACCGCTCTCACGGTCGCGGGCATCACCGTCACCGGTCAACGCGACGAGCCCGTGCCCGCACCTGCGGACGCCGTCGACCTCGCCGCGGTGGAGTCCGCTCCGGTGTCCGCGGTGACCGAGTACTTCCTCCAGCACTCCGACAACGTCGTCGCGGAGGTCGTCGGCCGGGAGGTGGCCCTGGCGCTCGGGCACGAGGGCTCGGGTGCCGCGGCGCCCGGAGCGGTCCTCGAGGCGCTCGGGACGCAGGGGCTCGACGCGGGGTCGATCCACCTCGCGGACGTCTCCGGTCTCGACTACGCGAACCGGATCTCCGCCCACGACCTCGTCTCCCTCCTCGGGGCGGCCGCACAGTCCGACGGTGACCTCTCGCTCCTCGCACCGGCACTCCCGGTCGCCGGCCTGACAGGGACTCTCGCGGAACGCTTCGTCGACGAGGAGTCCCGCGCCGGTGCCGGGGTCGTCCGGGCGAAGACCGGCACGCTCAGCACCGTCACGTCCCTCGGTGGCACGATCCTCACCGCGGACGATCGGCTCCTCGTCTTCGCGATGCTCTCGAGCAACCTCCAGCGGGGGACCGCCGGAGGAGCACGCACGGTCCTCGACGACGCGGTGGCGCGGGTCGCCGCCTGCGGGTGCTCGTGACCGGGTCGTCCGGGCGCCCCGCGCCGTCGCTCCGTACCGCGTTGACCGCCCGTGCCGCCACGCGGACGGCACGGGAACTCATGCCCGTCTCCGCCGTCCCGGACCCGGAGGTCGCCCGGACTCTCGTGGCGGACCTCCGGGACGCCGCGGCGACGGCGACCGATCTCGTCCTCGACATCATGCGGCTCGATCCCGGCACGGAGGACCGGGCGCGGAACACGGTGGCGGCCGGGGAGATCGTCGTGGTCGACCGACTCGGATGGGCCGGGGCGAACGCCCGGATGTTCGCCGGTCTCCTCCCGGAGGAGGCGCGCGGAGGGGCGCTCGGGACCGTGCAAGCCGCGCTGGCGCGGGGCGCCGGCACCGTCACGGGTGCGGAGCTCGGGGCGGCCCTCGCCTTCCTCGGTCCCCGGGTCCTCGGCCAGTTCGATCCCTTCGGGGCGGGCCGCGGAGCCGATGCGGGAGGCGCGGGGCGCGGGGAGTCCGGGGCCGGTCGATTGCTGCTCGTCGCCCCCAACGTCCTCGAACACGAACGGGCACTCGCCGCGAAACCCCGGGACTTCCGCCTCTGGGTCGCGCTCCACGAACGCACGCACCAGGTCCAGTTCGCCGCCGCCCCCTGGCTGCGGGAGACCCTCCGGTCCCACACGAGTGCCCTGCTCGCCGCGGGGCCCGACCTCGACCCGGCACGCCTCGACGCCGTCATCACGCTCATGAGCGTGCTCGAGGGCCACGCGGACGTCGTCATGGACGCGGTGCCGCGGCGCACGCTGCCCTCGGGCAGGCGCCTGCGGAAGGCATTCGACGCCCGCCGTTCCGACACCTCCTCGGGCATCGCGCGGCTTCTCGGTTCCCTGCTCGGGCTCGAGGGGAAACTCGCCCAGTACACGCAGGGAGCCGAGTTCGTCCGCGCGGTCGTGCGGGAACGCGGGCACGTGGGTCTGCGACCGTTGTGGGACGAGCCGTCGTGTCTTCCGACAGCGGAGGAGCTCGCGGACCCGGAGCAGTGGCTGCGCCGAGTACCGGGGAGCGGCGCATGACGGACCCGCACTCGCAGGCCGGTCGGAGGCCACGGCTCGACCCCGCGACGGCGCGGATCCGGAACGCGGTCCGTGAAGACCTCGCGACGGTGGGGGAACCGAGTCTGTTCCTCGTCGGCATCTCCGGCGGGGCCGATTCCATGGCGCTCGCCGCCGCGTGCGCGTTCCTGCAGGGCACGGACGGTCATGCGTTCCTCGGAGTCACCGTCGACCACGGTCTCCAGGCGGACTCCGCGGAGGTCGCCGCCCGGACCCGTGACCGGGTGCGGGCGCTCGGGCTCGACCACGTCGTCGTCCGAGCCGAGGTGACTCCGGGCCGGGAGGGGCTCGAGGCGGCAGCGCGGACCGGTCGGTACACCGCGCTCGCCCGGGTCGCCGAGGACCGCGGTGCGTGTGCCGTCCTCACCGGGCACACCCGCGAGGACCAGGCGGAGACCGTCCTCCTCGGCCTCGCCCGCGGGTCCGGTGCCCGCGCCCTCACCGGAATGTCCGTGAGCGGCACGGTGCACGGCGTGGCGGTCCGGCGCCCCCTCCTCGACGTGTCGCGTGCCGACACCCGCGCCAGTTGCGCCGCCCGCGACATCCCGGTCTGGGAGGACCCGATGAACGAGGACCCCCGCTACGCCCGCGTCCGGGTCCGGCACACCGTGCTGCCGGTGCTCGAGGAGGAACTCGGCCCCGGGATCGCCGAGGCGCCCCCCCCCCCCCCCCCCCCCCCCCCCCCC
>NZ_BAAANO010000020.1:4979-49620 GCF_039529845.1 Brevibacterium samyangense
CTCGGCGATGGCCGAGGCGGTGCGCACCCGGGTGCTGCGCGACTGGTTGCGCCGGTGCAGCGGCACCTCCGAGGAGATCGGCCGGCACCACGTGCGGGCCGTCGACGCGCTCCTCACCGGCGCGGCACGGGGAGCGGTGTCGGTCCCGGGGGCCGCCCGGGTGCACCGCAGGACGGACGGTGCCCTCGAGTACCGCCGGGTGCACGGTGGCCCGGACGGGGCCGGGGCCTAAGAGATCCGTCACACCGGCCCGGCTCCCGGCCCCGGAGTGTGTCCGTCCCCTGCGATAATGTGAGTCGAGATCGTCCGGCTGCGCACCGGAACCCGGTGCGCGCGAATAGAGGAGCACCCGTCGTGGATGAAAAGGACCTGGGCACCGATATCGAGCGCGTGCTGGTCACGGAGGCGCAGATCAAGCACCGCCTCACCGCCATCGCCGCGGAGATCGACCGTGATTACAAGGGCCGCGACATCCTCGTCGTGGGAGTCCTCAAGGGCGCCGTCATGGTGATGGCCGACCTCGCCCGCGCACTCCACTCCCACGTGGAAATGGACTGGATGGCCGTGTCCTCCTACGGCTCCGGCACCAAGTCCTCCGGCGTCGTGCGCATCCTCAAGGACCTCGACACCGACATCAAGGACCGCGACGTCCTCATCGTCGAGGACATCATCGACTCCGGTCTGACCCTGTCCTGGCTGGTGAAGAACCTCAGGTCCCGTGGGGCTGCGACCGTCGAGATCGCCACCCTCCTGCGCAAGCCCGAAGCCCTCAAGGTGGAGATCGACGTCAAGTACGTCGGCTTCGACGTGCCGAACGAGTTCGTCATCGGTTACGGCCTCGACTACGCGGAGAAGTACCGCAACCTGCCGTTCGTGGCGACGCTCGCCCCGCACGTCTACAGCTGAGCGGACCCCGTTCGGGTCGCTCGTCCCGTCGAGCACAGCCGCCACACACACCGACCCACTAGGCTGCCGGTGCTCCGTTCCCCATTTCCCGCCTGAGAGGACCCATGGCAGACACGAAAGACAGCCGTCCGAACGTGAAGAAGATGGCCCGTGGTCCGCTCGTGTGGATCGTGCTCGCCGTCATCATCGTCTCGTTCGGCGCGATGCTGCTCAGCGGCGGTGGATTCCAGCGGATCGACACCGAACAGGGACTGCAGCTGCTCGAGGACGGGAAGGTCGAACAGGCGAAGATCGTCGACAACGATCAGCGCGTCGACCTCGTGCTCACGGAGGACTACTCCTTCGAGGGACACGACTTCGGCAAGCAGGTCCAGTTCTTCTACGTCGAGCCACGTGGTGACGACATCGTCGCCGCGGTCGACGAGGCGGCCCCGGAGAAGGGCTTCACCGACGAGATCGCACGGCAGTCGTGGATCACGACGCTACTGCTCAACCTCCTGCCCTTCGTCATCATCATCGCGATCTTCTGGTTCTTCCTCTCCCAGATGGGCGGCGGCAAGGGCATCATGAACTTCGGCAAGTCGAAGGCGAAGCTCGTGAACAAGGAGCACCCGGACGTCACCTTCGCGGACGTCGCCGGTGTCGACGAGGCCCTCGAGGAACTCGAGGAGATCAAGGAGTTCCTCGCCGAACCGACGAAGTTCCAGGAGGTCGGCGCGAAGATCCCCAAGGGCGTGCTCCTCTACGGTTCGCCGGGTACCGGCAAGACGCTCCTCGCGAAGGCCGTCGCCGGTGAGGCCGGGGTGCCCTTCTACTCGATCTCCGGTTCGGACTTCGTGGAGATGTACGTGGGTGTCGGTGCTTCCCGTGTCCGTGATCTCTTCGACCAGGCGAAGAACAACTCGCCGTGCATCATCTTCATCGACGAGATCGACGCCGTCGGACGCCAGCGCGGCGCCGGCATGGGCGGCGGTCACGACGAACGCGAACAGACCCTCAACCAGCTCCTCGTGGAGATGGACGGGTTCGACGCGACGACGAACGTCATCCTCATCGCGGCGACCAACCGCCCGGACGTCCTCGACCCCGCCCTCCTGCGACCGGGCCGTTTCGACCGCCAGGTGCAGGTCGAGGCCCCGGACATGGCCGGGCGTAGGCACATCCTCGAGGTGCATTCGCGGAACAAGCCGCTCGCGGACGACGTCGACCTCGAGATGGTCGCCAAGCGCACGCCCGGTTTCTCCGGCGCCGACCTCGCCAACGTCCTCAACGAGGCAGCGCTCCTCACCGCCCGCATGGGCAAGAAGGTCATCGACATGGACGCCGTCGACGAGGCCATCGACCGGGTCATCGCGGGCCCGCAGAAGCGCACCCGCCTCATGAAGGACAAGGAACGACTCGTCACCGCGTACCACGAAGGCGGTCACGCACTCGTCGCCGCGGCGATGAACGACACCGACCCGGTGACGAAGGTGACGATCCTCCCGCGCGGTCGGGCCCTCGGCTACACGATGGTGATGCCGGCGGAGGACAAGTACTCGACGACCCGCAACGAGCTCCTCGACGAACTCGCCTACGCGATGGGTGGCCGTGCTGCCGAGGAGATCGTGTTCCACGATCCGACGACGGGCGCCTCGAACGACATCGAGAAGGCGACGAAGACGGCCCACCGCATGGTGACCCAGTTCGGCATGAGCGAGAAGGTCGGCATGGTGAAGATCGGGGACGACAACTCCGAGCCCTTCGCCGGGCGCGGCTACGGTCAGTCCGAACTCCACTCCGACACGACGGTCCACCAGATCGACGAGGAGGTGCGCGCCCTCATCGACGGCGCCCACGCGGACGCCCACTGGGCGATCAACACGAACCGCGACGTCCTCGATCGTCTTGCGCACGAACTCCTCGAGAAGGAGACCCTCGACCAGGCCGAACTCGCGGAGATCTTCAAGGACGTCGTCAAACGTCCCCGCCGCGACGTGTGGCTCGCCCACGACGACCGTCCGGTCTCCGACCGTCCGCCGATCACCGTGCCCCCGCGCCTCGTCGTCGATCCGGAGCCGGCGGACGAACAGCCGCCCGCTCCCGAGGCTCCGGGCCCGCACGGCCCGGGCGCTCCGGGACAGAGTGAGCCGGGACAGAGCCCGCCGGGACACGGCGTGCCGGGACAGGCGGACGGGCCCCGGAACGGACCGGGACCCTACGGTGCGCCGGGACAGCAGGGTCCGGGCAGCCTGTTCCCGCCCGCTCCCGGTGGCTACCGCCCCGGCGATCTGTTCCCGCCCGCTCAGCCTCCGGTGCCCCCGGCCCAGCCGCCCGTCCCGCCGCCGTACGGCCCGGGTCAGGGTGCGCCGGGTCACGGCGCACCCGGCCAGGGCCACCCCGCACCGGGTACACCTGCGCCGGGAATCCCGGGACCGTACGGTGATCCCGGTGGTCCGGGCAGCCCCGAGGAGGGCCCGGGTCCCGAGGAGGGACCGGACTCCCGGGGGTACCGGCCGCGCCACTGAGTGCTCCGGCGGGAGGCGCACGAGGACCGTGCGTCTCCCGGCGGACCGCGGCGTCCGGTCCGTGAGGCCCGGCGCATCCGACCGTTCCGCGCCCGTGCGGCCGGTCACTCACGAAACACACGACCGAAAGGCGAGGACGTGGTCGACCACGCACGTATCGAGGCCGCGGTCCGGGAGATCCTCCTGGCCGTCGGCGAGGACCCGGACCGCGACGGTCTGCGGGACACCCCGGCCCGGGTGGCCCGGTCCTACGGGGAGGTGTTCTCGGGTCTCGGCAGGGACGCCTCCGAAGTGCTGAGTGCGAGTTTCGACATCGGGTACGACGAGATGGTCCTCGTGCGGAACATCGAGATGTACTCGACATGCGAACATCACCTCGTGCCCTTCCACGGGGTCGCCCACGTCGGATACATCCCCGGCAAGGACGGCAAGGTGACGGGCCTGTCGAAGCTCGCCCGTCTCGTCGAGATCTACGCCCGCCGCCCGCAGGTGCAGGAACGCCTCACCAGCCAGATCGCCGACGCCCTCGTCGAGCAGTTGAACCCGCGTGGAGTCATCGTCGTCGTCGAGGCCGAACACCTGTGCATGTCGATGCGGGGTATCCAGAAGCCCGGCGCCTCGACGATCACCTCCGCGGTGCGCGGCCAGCTCCGCGACGCCGCGTCCCGCGCCGAGGCCATGAGCCTCATCCTCGGGAAGTGACCGACGTGACCGCGCCGGAGATCCTCCAGCCGCTCGGCCGGACCCGCATCATGGGGGTCCTCAACGTCACTCCCGACTCCTTCTCCGACGGCGGGAAGTGGTTCGAGACGCGCACCGCGATCGACCACGGACTCGCGCTCGTCGAGAGCGGAGCCGACCTCGTCGACATCGGCGGGGAGTCCACCCGCCCCGGTTCCGTGCGCGTCCCCGAGGACGAGGAACTGCGCCGGGTCGTCCCGGTGACCCGTGAGCTCGCCGCGCAGGGGGTGACGATCAGCGTCGACACGATGCGCGCATCCGTCGCCCGGGCCGCGCTCGACGCCGGTGCGACCATCATCAACGACGTCTCCGCCGGCCAGAGCGACGGGGGAATGCTCGAACTCGCCGCCGAGTACGAGGCGCCCATCGTCCTCATGCACTGGCGGGGATACCTCAGCCAGGCGGAGGCGAGCTTCCACTACGACGACGTCGTCGGAGAGGTCACCACGGAACTCCTCGAGCGGGTCGCCGCGGCGGAGGCTCTCGGCATCCGACGCGAGAACATCATCCTCGATCCGGGCCCGGGGTTCTCCAAGAACGGTCACCACAACTGGGACCTCCTGCGCGGGCTGGACGAGCTGCTCGCCCTCCCGTTCCCGATGCTCGTGGCCGTCTCCCGCAAACGCTTCCTCGCGACCCTCGTGTCGCCCGAGGACCCGGGGGCCGCCTCGATCGCCGATCGGGACGCCGCGACCGCCGCTCTCACGATGTACGCGGCACAGGCCGGCGCATGGGCGGTGCGCGTCCACGAGGCACGCGCCTCGCGGATCGCCGTCGATGTCGCGACGGAACTGGCGAAGGGACAGGCATGAGTACGGACCGGATCCGATTGACCGGACTGCGGGCCCGCGGTCACCACGGGGTCTTCGCGCACGAGAAGGAGAACGGGCAGGACTTCCTCGTCGACGTGGTCCTCCACACGGACACGCGCGCGGCTGCGGCCTCCGACGATCTGCGCGACACCCTCGACTACGGCACCCTCGCGGACGCCGTCGTGGAGATCGTGCAGGGGCCCTCCCTCGACCTCATCGAGACCCTCGCCGAACGCATCGCGGACCACTGCCTCACGCTGTGTGCGCACGTCGAGGTGACGGTCCACAAACCACAGGCACCCATCGCCCACGCCTTCGACGACGTCGAGGTGCACATCGAACGGTTCCGTGCGGCCGCCGCGCCGGTGCGGACCGCGGCGCCCGGTGACCTCGCTGCTCCCGGCGAGGCACAGGCGGTCATCGCTCTCGGGGCGAACCTCGGTCACCCCGTCACGGCGCTCCGCGAAGCCGTGAGCGCTCTCGACCGGCACCCGCGGATCACCGTCACCGGCACGAGCCGCATCTACCGCACGGCGCCCGTGGGCCGGACCGATCAACCGGACTTCCTCAACGCCGCCGTGACCGTGGCGACGAGCATCGCCCCGGTCGAACTGCTCTCGGTGTGTCAGGGCATCGAAGTCGCCGCGGGCCGCACCCGGGAACTCCACTGGGGACCGCGGACCCTCGACCTCGACCTCGTCCGGTACGTTCCGGCGGGAGCCGACCTCGACGATCCCGCCGCGGAGGTGCGCCTCACCGGAGAGGTCCTCACACTTCCGCACCCCCTCGCCCATGAACGTGCGTTCGTCCTCGGTCCGTGGGCCGACGTCCGGCCGGAGGCACGGGTGGCCTGCGGGGACGAGATCCTCCCGATCGGGGAGGCCGTGGACCGGGCCGCCGATTCCGACGGGATCCGCCCCACCGAGCTCTCGCTCACCTGACACACTGGAAGAGGCGGCGCCGGACGCCCGTGCGCAGAACCGGTCCGCCGGGGCGACAGCCGCCCGTCATCGAAGACACCGGAAGGAGGGCGCCGTGAAACCGACCTCGACCGCACAGGTCCTCACCTGGGGATTCCTCGGGCTCGTCCTGTCCGGTGGCTTCCACTTCACTTGGGAGTCCCTCGGCCGCGTCCTGCCCGGCGTCCCGTGGCCGGCCGTCCTCGGCATGCTCCTTCTCGCCGGTGCCCTCGTGGTCATCGGATGGCCGGTGAAGAAGTGGAACGAGGGCGACAGGACGAAGGACATCGACCACGTCCAGGCCGCGCGCATCGCGATGCTCGCCAAGGCTGCCGCCCTCGCCGGCTCCCTCCTCACCGGCTGGTACCTCGGATGGGTGCTCTATCTGCTCCTGAGCGTTCCCGGGCTGCGCGTCACCCTCGCGCTCGGCGGCCTCGTCGCAGTGGCCGCCGCAGCAGCGCTCATGGCCGCGGGCCTCGTCGTCGAGCAGTGGTGCAGGCTGCCACCCGAGGGTGGTCCGGGGAAGGGGACCGGAGCGAAGGGAACGGGTGACTCCCCGCGCCGCGGCGGGCCGGATCCCGAACCCGCCTGACGCGCGCAGCGGAGCCGGCGTCCGGATTACCCCACTGCGCCGGAACGGTGCGCGCGCATAGGCTGGGGCCGTGACCGATCAACAGCCTCCCGACTTCGTACCGGTGTCCCCGAAGTACGTCCGTGTCGAACTCATCGGCTGGGCGATCTTCTTCCTCGGGATCCTGGTCCCGGTCGTCCTGCCCGCGATCATCTCCGCGAACACCGCGACGCTGTGGGTGCTGTGGGCCGGTCTCGCCGCATGGGCCCTCTTCGTCGTCGTCGTGCTCATCGTGGTTCCCCGCGCGATCCGTGCCCTCGGATACGCGGAACGCGAGGACGACATCCTCATCCGCCGCGGCATCATGTGGCGCAAGATCACCGTCGTGCCGTACGGCCGTCTCCAGTACGTCGAGGTCGAGAGCGGCCCGATCGAACGCGGATTCGGGCTCGCGACCGTGAGGCTCCACACCGCGTCCGCGGAATCGGATGCACAGATCCGAGGACTCCCGCGTGCGGACGCCGAACGACTGCGCGACGAGATCGCGGCCCGTGGCTCGGCCGCACTCGCGGGGCTGTGACGATGACCGGATCGCACGACGCCCACCTGCCCGCCGAAGGGTCCGCCTCCCCGCAGTCGTCATCGACCGAGGAGCATCCCGCGTGGCGGCGCGTCCATCCGCTCACCCCGGTGTTGCGCGGCTGTCTCATCTTCGTCGCGGTCATCGGTGGGATTCTCGTGAACTCGGACGACCTCCTGCGGGAGATCATCGGCGCCCTCGTGACAGGGCGGGAGTCGCAGACCGGGCACTGGCTCGGTGAGCGTCCCTGGATGATCGCCGTCATCCTCGGCGGACTCGTACTCCTGCTGGCACTCATCTTCTTCTTCGGTTGGCTCGACTGGCGCTTCACACGGTTCCGGGTCGAGGGGGACGTCGTCGTCCTCCGCAAGGGCGTCCTCACGCGCGAACAGAAACAGGCACGGCTCGACCGCGTGCAGTCGGTGGACATCACGCAGACGCTCATCGCCCGCCTCCTCGGCTTCGCGTCCCTGAAGCTCGACGTCGCCGGTGGTACCGGCAGCTCGGTCGACATCTCCTTCCTCACGAAGAAGCAGGCGGAGGAACTCCGCGAGGAGATGCTCGGCCGGGTGCGGCGAGCGAGGGCCGCCGCCCGTGCCGGCACTCCCGGCACCACTCCGGCCACCACCGCCGCGGCGCCCCGCGGCACCACCGATCACCTCTCCCCGGCACCCCTCGGGAGCCCCGGGGAGGCCGGGGATCCGGAGGCGACGGCACCGGAGGCCCGCGGCGGCGCCTCGGGCACCGAGGTCGGAGGCGCCCCGGGCACCGGTGACAGCGGGGCCGCGGGCGACCGGATCGAGCCCGCCGTGGCGCACCGGACGGGGACGAACCTCGGGACCCGACTGGCAGCCCGGCTCCAGCTCGATCTGTCGGGCACCGTCGATACGGTCGCGGCGGACTTCGGGGACACGATCACGGAGTTCCTCGCGCCCTACGGCGTCGTCGCCCGGACCGACGAGTCCGGCGAGTTCCTCCGGGTTCCTGCGCACCGGGTGCTCCTGTCGAAACTCGTGAGCCCGACGACGGTCGTTCTTCTGCTGGCGGTGGTCGTCCTGTTCGTCGGTGCGGGGATCCTCATGGCGACGGTCGACACCGAGGCCGGCCTCAGCATGCTCATCCCGAGCCTCCTCGGTATCGGTGGTGCCGCCTTCGCCCATGTCAAGGGCGCTTTCGACCAGGCGAACTTCCGGGTCCGTCTCACGGAGGACGGCCTCGCGGTCGAAAGAGGACTCACGAACACCACGCGGAAGGTCATCCCGCTCTCGCGGCTGCAGTCGGTCGAGGTGTGCCAACCCTTGCTGTGGCGTCGGTTCGGCTGGTGGCTCGTGCGGTTCAACACCGCCGGGGGCGCGGACACGAGATCCGTGGGATCGGACAATGTGCTCCTGCCGGTCGGGACCTTCGACGAGGCGCTCCTCATGCTCGGCCTCGCGCTGCCGGAACCCGAGGACGACGCCCGCGCCCTCTTCACGCGGGCGATGCTCGCGGACGCCGCACCGGAGGCCGCCGAGGTCGAACCCCGGTTCCGAAAGCACGCCCGGTCCTCGCGCTGGCTCGACCCCCTCACGTGGAAACGCAACGGGTATGTCGTCACCCCCACGTTCCTCCTCATCCGCTCCGGTCGCCTGCACCGCAGCGCGATCGCGGTCCCGCATGCGCGCGTCCAGTCGATGGCGCTGCGGCGGGGGCCGCTCGAGAAGCGCCTCGGACTCGCGAACGTGCACCTGCACTCGACCGCGGGGCCCGTCCATGCACGAGTGAATCACCTCGCGGCAGCCGATGCGGAAGAACTCTTCTACTCCCACGCGGAGACGACCCGCCTGGCCCGCGCCGAACTCGACGGGCGCCTCGACTGACGGGCGTGCGGAGCGACGGGCAGCGTTGCCTGCGGTACCTCCGACTGCGGTGTGCGAGACCGACTGGCGTACCCTGGTCGGCATGAATCACGAGGACGCGACGCGGCTGGGAGTCGGCATCATCGGGAGCGGACGCGTCGGCGCGGTCATGGGCAATGCCCTGCGGGCTGCCGGACACGCGGTCATCGGCGTGAGTGCCGGATCCGAGGCGAGCCGCGACCGGGCGGAGGCTCTGCTGCCGGACGTCCCGGTGCTCGACGTCGAGACGATCGTCGAACGTGCCGAACTCCTCCTCCTCACCGTTCCCGACGACGTGCTGCCGGAACTCGTCCAGGGCCTCGCGGACCTCGGCCGATTCACTCCCGGGCAGATCGTCGTGCACTGCGCAGGCCGTTACGGCACCGAGGTCCTCCGCCCGGCGGCCGCGCTCGGTGCCATCACCCTCGCGCTTCACCCGGCCCTGAGTTTCACGGGGACGAGTATCGACCTGCCGCGCCTGCGTGAGTCGACGATCGCGGTGACGGCTCCGAAACCGGTGCTTCCCATCGGGCAGGCACTCGTCCTCGAGATCGGCGCGGAACCGGTCGTCGTCCCCGAGGCCGATCGGACTCTCTACCACGCGGCACTCTCGCACGCCTCGAACCACACCGTCGTCGTGCTCTCGCAGGCCGCCGAGGTGTTGCGGGAGATCGGCGTCGAGGACCCCGCGCGGGTGCTCTCCTCCCTCGTGTACGCGAGCGTCGGCAACGTCCTGCAGTCCGGACCGAGTGCCCTCACGGGGCCGGTGAGTCGGGGCGATGTGAGCACCGTCGAGGCGCACCTCGCCGGGCTCGCGGAACTCGCCGCGGAGACCGGGGCGACGGACACCCTCGAGACCTACCGGGCCCTCGCCCGGGCGACCGCCGGTCGTGCGCTGCGGAACGGCACCATCACGGAGTCCACGGTGCTCGGGATCCTCGGCCTCCTCGACGAGGGATCCACGGACGGGGATGCGGCAGGCGGACCGGGCGCCGGCTCCGCCTGAGACCTTCGTCTCGTGTTTTCCGGGCGTGGCGCCTCGGACGGTAGCCTTGGAGCCATGCCCGAAAACGTGAATCCCGAGGCCGTGAACGGTCAGGCGCCTGCCGAACATCTCGATCCCGAACAGCTCCGCATCCGCAAGGACAAGCGGGCCCGGCTGCTCGAATCGGGCCAGGAGGCCTACCCCGTCGCGGTCGCCCGGACGCACACCCTCGCCGAGGTCCGCGCGGCGTACCCGGACCTCGAGGCCGGGCAGGAGACCGACGACGTCGTCGGCGTCGCCGGACGCGTCGTGTTCGTCCGGAACACCGGCAAGCTCTGCTTCGTCACCCTCCAGGCCGGTGACGGCACCCGCCTCCAGGGCATGCTCTCCCTCGCGGAGGTCGGCCAGGACCGCCTCGACGCGTGGAAGACCGATGTCGACCTCGGCGACCACGTGTTCCTCCACGGCCGGGTCATCTCCTCCCGCCGCGGGGAGCTCTCGATCATGGCCGACGAGTGGCAGCTCGCGGCGAAGGCGCTCCGCCCCCTTCCCACCCTCCACACGGAACTCGCGGAGGACACCCGGGTGCGGCAGCGCTACATCGACCTCATCACGCGCGATGCCGCGCGGGAGACGGTGCAGATCCGGGCGAACGTCATGAAGTCGCTGCGGAGGACCTTCGACGAGGCCGGGTTCATGGAGGTCGAGACCCCCATGCTCCAGACCATGCACGGTGGCGCCTCGGCTCGTCCGTTCACCACGCACATCAACGCCTACGACATCGACCTCTACCTGCGGATCGCCCCGGAGCTCTTCCTCAAGCGCGCGGTCGTCGGAGGCCTCGACAACGTCTTCGAGATCAACCGGAATTTCCGTAACGAGGGCGCGGATTCCACGCATTCCCCGGAATTCGCGATGCTCGAGGCATATCAGGCCTACGGCGATTACCATTCGATCGCCGAACTCACGAAGTCGCTCGTGCAGAACGCGGCGAAGGACGCCACCGGTTCTCTCACGGTGACGCTTCCGGACGGCTCCGAATACGACTTCGGTGGGGAATGGGCGGTCGTGAGCATGTACGACTCGCTCTCGGAGGAATCCGGCACCACGGTCACCCCGGAAACGACGGTCGAGGAACTCGAGGAGATCGCGAAGCAGCACGATATCTCCCTCGACGGGGTATTCCGGTCCCACGGCAAGTACGTCGAGGAGATGTGGGAACACTTCTACTCCGACAAACTCTGGGCGCCGACCTTCGTCACCGATTTCCCGGTCGACACCTCCCCACTCGTGCGCGAACACCGGGAGAAGAAGGGTGTCGTGGAGAAGTGGGACCTCTATGTCCGCGGTTTCGAGCTCGCCACCGGCTACTCCGAGCTCGTCGACCCGGTGATCCAACGCGAACGCTTCGAGGCCCAGGCGCGGGACGCCGCCCGTGGCGACGACGAGGCGATGCGCCTCGACGAGGACTTCCTCGCCGCGATGGAGCACGGAATGCCGCCGACCGGCGGAATGGGAATGGGGATCGACCGCCTGCTCATGGCGATCACGGGCCTCGGTATCCGGGAGACCATTCTTTTCCCGCTCGTGAAGCCGATCGAGAACTGATCGGCGATCCGCGGAGCGTTCGGAAAGCGTTCCGATGTCGTTTGCCCGGTTTCTTTCGCGGCGAATAGGGAATCGGAAGACTTTTTCGAAGGAATCCGCAGAATTTCCCGTCCGGAACTCTCACTTCCCCGAGAGGAATCGTTAGGATAAATCGTGGAATACATCAAAGTGCTCCTTCCTTCCATCTGTGTGGGTCTGCTTTTCTGGTACGTCATCCGTACCGTTGTGCGAGCGGACAGCATCGAGCGCAAGGAAATGGACAAGTACTACGAGGAATTGGAAGCCGCCGAAGGGGCTGCCGAGGTCGCGGTCGACGCATCCGTCGAACCGGCCGAGGGCGGCACTCCCGCCGGTGGTTCCGCGGATTCCACGAATCGGAGAAAGGGTTCTCATGGCGGTCAAGACGGTCAAGATCCTCACTGACGACATCGACGGCACCGAGGCGGACGAAACCGTCGCGTTCTCGCTCGACGGCAAGGACTACGAGATGGAGCTCTCGTCGGACAACGCCGCGGCCCTCCGCAACGTGCTCGCTCCGTACGTCGAGAAGGCACGACGCGTGACGCAGCCGGCCCGCACCTCGGCGAAGCCCGCTTCCCGCGGCAAGTCGGAGTCCGGCCTCGACATCCCGGCAGTGCGTGCCTGGGCCCGGTCCAACGGGTGGCCGAACCTCTCGGACCGCGGTCGCATTCCGCGGGAGATCCAGGAGGCGTACATCGCCGCCGGCAACTGATCCGGCATCCCCGTCGCAGGCTCCCCACAGGAGCCCGGTCCGCGGGTGACACCACTCGGCCCACAGCGTTTTTTCGCTGTGGGCCGAATGCTTTGCCCGGTATTCGGCCCAGGGCGAAATGCGAAATTTCCCGGGAGGAAGTTCGTTAGAGTGCTTGGAACCACGAGACCGAGGAGGGCTAATGTTCGAACGCTTCACGGATCGCGCCCGTCGTGTAGTCGTACTGGCGCAGGAAGAAGCCAAGCTTCTCAAGCACAACTACATCGGTACCGAGCACATTCTGCTCGGCCTCATCCACGAGGGTGAGGGCGTCGCCGCCAAGGCCCTCGAAGGCATGGGAATCTCCCTGGAACAGGTGCGCGAGCAGGTCACGGAGATCATCGGCCAGGGACAGCAGGTCCCCAGCGGCCACATCCCGTTCACGCCGCGCGCCAAGAAGGTCCTCGAGCTGAGCCTCCGGGAGGCGCTGCAGCTGGGACACACATACATCGGCACCGAGCACATCCTGCTCGGCCTCATCCGTGAGGGCGAGGGCGTTGCCGCACAGGTGCTCGTCAAGCTCGGCGCGGACCTCGGCCGGGTGCGCCAGGAGGTCATCAAGCTCATCTCCGGTTACCAGGGCAAAGAGCCCGTGGCCGCCGGAGGACGCGACGAGGGCACCCCGTCCGGTTCGCTCGTGCTCGACCAGTTCGGTCGGAACCTCACCGCCGCCGCGCGCGAGGGCAAGCTCGACCCGGTCATCGGTCGCAAGGACCAGATGATGCGCGTCATGCAGGTGCTCTCCCGCCGCACGAAGAACAACCCGGTCCTCATCGGCGAACCCGGTGTCGGCAAGACCGCGGTCGTCGAGGGCCTGGCCCAGTCGATCGTCGCCGGGGACGTGCCGGAGACCATCAAGGACAAGCAGCTCTACACGCTCGACCTGGGCTCGCTCGTCGCCGGTTCGCGCTACCGCGGTGACTTCGAGGAACGCCTCAAGAAGGTCCTCAAGGAGATCCGCACGCGCGGCGACATCATCCTCTTCATCGACGAGATCCACACCCTCGTCGGTGCCGGTGCCGCCGAGGGTGCGATCGACGCCGCTTCGATCCTCAAACCGATGCTCGCCCGCGGTGAGCTCCAGACGATCGGCGCGACGACGCTCGACGAGTACCGCAAGAACATCGAGAAGGACGCGGCTCTCGAACGCCGCTTCCAGCCGATCCAGGTGCCGGAGCCGACCCTGTCCGATTCGATCGAGATCCTCAAGGGTCTGCGCGACCGTTACGAGTCCCACCACAAGGTGACGATCACCGACGGTGCCCTCGCGGCCGCCGTCAACCTGTCGGACCGGTACATCAACGACCGCTTCCTGCCGGACAAGGCGATCGACCTCATCGACGAAGCCGGTGCGAAGCTGCGCATCACGCGGCTGTCGGCTCCGCCGGAGCTCAAGGAGCTCGACTCGAAGATCCTCGACGCACGCCACCGCAAGGAGGCCGCGATCGACGCACAGGACTTCGAGCTCGCCGCCAATGAGCGCGATGCGGAGATGAAGCTCCAGGCCAAGCGTGATGAGCTGGAGAAGGAGTGGAAGGCGGGCGGGAACGCCGCGAAGGCCCAGATCGTCGACGAGGAACTCGTCGCCGACGTGCTCGCCTTCGCCACCGGTATCCCGGTCTACCAGCTCACCGAGGAGGAGTCCTCGCGCCTTCTCAAGATGGAGGAGGAGCTGCACAAGCGCGTCATCGGGCAGGAGGATGCGATCAAGAGCATCTCCCGCGCGATCCGGCGCACGCGTGCCGGCCTCAAGGACCCCAAGCGTCCCTCGGGGTCGTTCATCTTCGCCGGCCCCACGGGTGTCGGAAAGACCGAGCTCGCGAAGTCCCTCGCCGAGTTCCTCTTCGGCGACGAGTCCTCGCTCATCTCGCTCGACATGTCGGAGTTCTCCGAGAAGCACACCGTCTCGCGTCTGTTCGGTTCGCCCCCGGGCTACGTCGGATACGAGGAGGGCGGCCAGCTCACCGAGAAGGTTCGCCGCAAGCCGTTCTCGGTCGTGCTGTTCGACGAGGTGGAGAAGGCCCACGCGGACATCTTCAACTCGCTCCTGCAGATCCTCGAGGACGGTCGTCTCACCGACTCGCAGGGCCGTGAGGTCGACTTCAAGAACACCATCATCATCATGACGACGAACCTGGGTACCCGGGACATCAACCGTGGTGTGCAGATGGGCTTCCAGGTCGAGGGCAACACCGCCAACGACTACGAGCGCATGAAGCAGCGGGTGAACGAGGAGCTCAAGCAGCACTTCCGCCCCGAGTTCCTCAACCGCGTGGACGACACGATCGTGTTCCCGCAGCTGAGCAAGGACGAGATCGTCAAGATCGTCGACCTCTTCATCGCCCGTCTCGACACGCGGATGAAGGACCAGAGCATGAGCATCTCGCTCACGCAGGCGGCGAAGGACCTCCTCGCCGACCGCGGTTACGACCCGGTGCTCGGTGCACGTCCGCTGCGCCGCACCATCCAGCACGAGATCGAGGACCAGCTCTCCGAGCGGATCCTCTTCGGCGAACTGAAGAACGGTCAGCACGTGAAGGTCGACATCGAGGGCGAGGGCGTGGACGCGGTCTTCACCTTCGAGGGTGTCGACAACGAGCGCATGCGCACGGAACTGCCGGAGGACGTCGAGGGCGATGCTCTCGAGCCGGCGGAGCAGGGCGCCTGACTCCCGGTGTGACGCACGCAGGGGAGTGACGCACTCCCCGGTGGGGCGCCTCGGCGACGGGGTATCCCCACCACGATCGGAAGGGCCGGTCGGAACCTGCGCGTTCCGATCGGCCCTTCCGGTGTATTCACGCCCCGTGGCCTGCGCGGTGTACAAATGAACGCATGGACCTCCCCACCGCGACCGCCCTCGACGAGACCCTCCTCCCCTCCGGGTTGGTGATGCGCCGGGCCCGGGCCGGGGACGTCCGTGCGATCCGCGATCTCGTCGCACCCCTCGCCCTCGACCGGATCCTCGTGGCGAAGCCGCCGGTGAGCTACTTCGAGGGCCTGCAGGAGTTCCGGCTCGTCGTCGACCGGGATGCGCAGTCGGGGGAGGAGACCCTCGTCGGCTGTGCGGCACTCCACGTCATGTGGGAGGACCTCGCGGAGATCCGGACCGTGGCGACGAATCCCGACTACCGGGGCCGAGGCGCCGGCCGGGCCCTCGTGGAGCGGATCCTCGACGACGCCCGGGCGATCGGGGTGGAGCGCGTCTTCTGCCTCACCTTCGAGACCGGCTTCTTCGGCTCGCTCGGATTCGAGGAGATCGCCGGCACCCCCGTGTCGCCGGACGTCTACCAGGAGCTCCTCCAGTCCCACGACGAGGGCACCGCGGAGTTCCTCGATCTCGCCCGCGTGAAGCCGAACACCCTTGGCAACACGCGGATGATCCGCCACCTCTGAGCCGGCGGCCGGGGTGACCCGGCGGTGGGATCAGGGCAGGCGGAGCCGCCCGTCCTCGAGGACCGCGAGGCCGTCGGACACGAGGTCCGTCACGAGCCGGTCGATGCGGTCGGCCGTTCCGAGATCCCGGACGCGCTCGACGGCCGCGACCACCGGTGCGGGCAGACCGGCGAGGGTCTCCTCGTCCGTGGTCGTGAGATCGAGCGCCGAGGCGGTGAGCAGCCGGGTGGGCAGCCCGGCGGTGGTGGCGGTCCGCAGTACCTTCATGATCGCGCCGCGCAGCTGCCGGTCGGTGCCCGCCCATGACTGCGTCCGAGGCTTCCGTTCGGGAGCGGCGGGACGGCCCGCGAGGTTCCACACGCAGAGGTCCTGCAGTGGACACTCCGCGCACCGCGGTGAGCGGGACGTGCACACGAGGGCCCCGAGTTCCATGACTCCGGCATTCCATTCGACGTGGTCGTGCGTGGGGACGAGGCCCGCGGCCCAGGCCGTTTCCTTCTTCGACAGCGCGGCCATCGGGTGTTCGACTCCGGCGAAGACGCGGGAGAGGACGCGGCGGATGTTGACGTCGAGGACGGTGGCGCGGTTGCGGTGGGCGAAGGACGCGACGGCAGCCGCGGTGTAGGACCCGATGCCGGGCAGTGCGAGGAGTTCCTCCTCCGTGGACGGGACGACGCCGTCGTGGCGCTCCGTGATCGCCCGGGCGCACTCCTGCAGCCGGAGCGCCCGGCGCGGGTATCCGAGGGAGTCCCAGGCGATGAGGACCTCGGACGTCGGCGCGGCCGCGAGGTCCGCCGGCGTCGGCCAGGTGGCCATCCACGCCTCCCACTTCGGGGCGACCCGACTCATCGGGGTCTGCTGGCTCATCACCTCGCTCACGAGGACACCCCACGCCGAGGTCCCGGGAGTACGCCAGGGCAGGTCCCGGGCGTTGTCCGCGAACCATTCGAGGACCCGGGGGTGCACGGCGGATGCCACCGGCACGGGTGCTTCCCGGTGTGTCCCACCGGCGCTTTCCCGTCCTGGTCGTAGGCTCACAGTGATGTCTCCCAGTGCTCGTCCTCCCGGCTCCCAGCCACGTCGTACGCAGGCGAAGAACGCCGCGTCCGCCACGCGTGCCTCCGCCCGGTCCACCGCGCGTTCCGGCTCGCGTACGCGGAAACCGACCCCGGCAGTCTACCGACGCCGCAGGCTCGCGGTGCTCGTCTTCGCTCTCGTCGTCGTGGTTCTCCTCGTGCTCGCGGGGTGGTTGCTCGTCAAGGGCATCCAGGCCCAGGTGCGGGCCGCGGGGGAGGGGTCCACCGAGATGAACGCGGCACCCACCGAGGCCGTGACCGAGGACCCCGCGGCTCCGGCTCCCGAGGAGAGCGAGGCGAGCGGCATGTGCCCGACCGATGCGGTGGGACTCACGGGCAGGCCCGACAAGGAGTCGTACGCGCACGACGCGACCGTCACGTTCGAGTACATCGTGAAGAACAACCACTCGGCGGCATGCAGGATCGCAGTCGGGACGAACCAGCAGGAGTACATGGTCAAGCACGACGGCAGGGTCGTGTGGACGACCCGGTACTGCGCGGACCCCGCTGCCGACGGTGACGCCGCCGACGTCGAGCAGGTGTTCGCGGCCGGTTCCGAGAAGCGCTCCTCCCTCCAGTGGAACCGGATCCCCGTCGACGAGAACTGCAACAGGACGGCGGACGCCTTCGAACCCGGCGACTACCAACTCGTCGTGAAGCTCGGGGACACCGAGAGCGCCGCCGTCGACTTCGTCCTCGAGGAGGACCCCGCGGTCGTCGCCGAGCGCGAGGAGAAGGAACGCCGGGAGCGGGAGCAGGCGGAGGCGGAGGAGTCCGCGGCCGAGGAGTCCGCAGCGCCGGAGGGTGAGGACGGCGCAGGCGAGCCCGCCGACGACGCGGAGTCGGAAGGCTGACAGTGCCCCGGTTGCGGCGGTCTGCGGAGGGGGAGCGGCGCCTCGGCGGTTTCACCTCGCCGGAGGTCCGGCGGCGGTACCTCGCGGCGTACGACGCGGCGATGGCGCTCATGCCGATCCCGGACGAGATCCGCGACCTGCCGACCGCGTACGGCACCGTACGGGTGTACTACTACGCGCCGACGACGCGGGAGGCCCGGGCACACGCCCCGCTCGTCCTCCTGCCCGGTACGCGGTCCGGTGCTCCGGTCTTCGCCGACAACCTCGCCGGCCTCCGGGAGTGCGCCCCGGTGTACGTCCTCGACCTGCTCGGCGAACCGGGCCGGAGCGTGCAGACCGCACCGATCGCCTCGGCCGCCGACCAGGCGGCGTGGCTGCACGAGGTGCTCCGGACGCTTCCCGAACGGCGGTTCCACCTGTGCGGGCTCTCGATCGGCGGGTGGACGGCCGTGAACTGTGCCCTCGCCTCGGAGGAATCGATCGCGTCCCTCGTGCTCGTCGAACCGGTGAATGTGTTCGCCGGGCTGTCGTGGCAGGTGGACCTCCGGTCGATCCCGGCGAGCGTGCGGTGGTTCCCGAAGGCGTGGCGGGAGACGTTCAGTAGTTGGAGCGCCGGAGGGGTCCCGGTCGAGGACGAACCCGTCGGACGGATGATCGAGGCGGGGATGCAGGCGTACGACGTGCGACAGCCGGCGATCGCTCGGATCCCGGCCCGGCGCCTCGGTGGGATCACGGTGCCGGTGCTCGTCCTCGTGGCCGGCGATTCACCCATGCACCGCGCCGAGGCGGTCGCCCGGACCGCGCGGGCGGAACTGCAGCACGGCACCGTGCGGGTGTATCCGGGCGCCTCGCACGCGATCAACGGCGAGTTCCCCGAGCGGATCGCGGAGGATGTGCGGGTGTTCCTCCCGGAATGAGCGAGGCGCCCGGCCGGCCGGTATGTGACGGGTCCCGAACCGTCCGGGTGCCGGCTTTATAAGGTGGCTCACATGGAACGACGCCAGATCGCCCTGTCCGGGCTCACGACCGCCCTCGTCGGGTTCGCCAGTTCCTCCGCGGTGGTCCTCGCCGGGCTCGAGGCGATGGGCGCCTCGGGTTCCCAGGCCGCCTCCGGGCTCGTGATCCTCTGTGTGACCCAGGCACTCGGCATGTTGTGGCTCGCGATCCGGACGAGGCTCCCGATCGTGCTCTCGTGGTCGACACCCGGGGCGGCGCTCCTGGCCTCCGGAGTGGAGCCCGAGGGCGGGTGGCCGGTGGCGCTGGGCGCGTTCGTCGTCACGGGTGTGCTCATCGTGCTCACCGGACTGTGGCCCACGCTCTCCGCCCTCGTCGCGGCGATCCCCACGTCGATCGCCCAGGCGATGCTCGCGGGCGTCCTCGTCTCGCTGTGCCTGGCACCGGTGACCGGGGTGCTCGAGGATCCGCTCGCGATCGTGCCGATCGTGCTCGTGTGGCTCGTCCTCATGCGGCTGGCCCCGACCTGGGCTGCTCCGGCGGCATTCGCGGTGGGACTGGCGGTCCTCGGCATCGAAGCGGTGCAGAACGGGGGAGTGGACGGGCCGGTGCTACCGGTGCTCGTACCGGTGGTCCCGGAGTTCACGTGGCAGGCGGTCATCGGACTCGCGGTGCCGCTCGCGATCGTGACGATGGCCTCGCAGAACGTGCCCGGCGTCGCGGTGCTGAAGTCCTATGGTTTCACGGTGCCGTGGCGGGAGTCGATGACGGTGACGGGGATCGGGACCGTGCTCGGGGCGCCGTTCGGCGGGCATGCGATCAACCTCGCGGCGATCAGTGCCGCGCTCGCGGTGTCCCCGGAGGCCCTGGAGGACCCCGACAAGCGCTGGAAGGTCGTGCGGTTCACCGCATGCGTGTACCTCGTGCTCGCAGTGCTCGCGACGGCGCTCACCTCGCTCGTCGCGGTGTCCCCGACCGTGCTCGCGGCCGTCGCGGGCCTCGCTCTGCTGCCGACGCTCGCGTCCTCGATCGCCGGGGCCGTGCGGATCGAGTCGACCCGGGTGGCGGCGGTCGTCACGTTCCTCATCGGCGCGAGCGGGATCACCGTGGCCGGGATCGGGGCGGCGTTCTGGGCGCTCCTCGCAGGGTTGGTCGTGCACGTGGTGCTGCGGAAGGGACCGTGAGGCGGGAGGTTCGTTGCCCCGGGAGGGGACGGCGGAAATGTACCTGGACGGCCGGGACGTTTTGGAGGTCCGGAGACTTTTCGAAGGGACTACCGGTCGGTGACCTCGGCGACGAGGCGATCGAGCCCTTCCCGGATGATCTTCGCACGGTTCCCGCCGACGCCCTCGACCTCGAGGAGTTCCTCCCCGGTCGCGGCGAGGAGGTTCGTGAAGCGGCCGAAGTGTTCGATGATGCGCTCGACGACGATCGGGGGTACCCGCCGCATCGAGGACAGGACCCGGTAGCCGAGCGGATAGACCTCGAGGTCGAGGGACTCCGCGGACGCGGAGGCGCCGAGTGTGCGTGCGATCCGGTCGATGTCGATGAGGTCGGCGCTCGTGAGATGAGCCAGGTTGTCGAGGGCGGTGGACACGTCCTCGTGTCCCGGGATCGCATCGAGGTAATCGCGCAGGAGTGATTCCTGGGAGTCTCCGAAAGACCCCATGAGTTCCTCGTGCTGGAGGGTGATGAGGCGGCCGTCGGCACCGAGTTCGAGGATGTACGCCTCGATCTCCCGGCTGATGCGACGGACCATCTCCTGCCGTTGGAGGACGACGAGGACATCGGCGAGAGTCGCACGGTCCATGATCTCGAGGTACGTGAGGCTCTCCTCGACCTCGTCGAGCCGCGACTTGTAACGCTCGAGGGTGTCGACGGCCTGGGCGGCGTGGGAGAGGATCCGCTCGGACGGCTGGAGAACCCGACGCTGATCGTGCACGTAGAGCTGGACGATCTGCATGGACTGACTCACGGAGATGACGGGGAACCCGGTCTGCTTCGCGGAGCGTTCGGCGGTGCGGTGGCGGGTGCCGGTCTCCCCGGTCTCGATCGTGGGATCGGGAAGGAGCTGGACCCCGGCGGCGAGGATCCGGGTCGCATTGCGGTCGAGGACGACTGCCCCGTCGAGTTTCGCGAGCTCGCGCAGGCGGGTCGCGGAGAACTCGATGTCGATGGGGAACCCGCCGGTGCTGATGCTCTCGACGACGCGGGAGGTGCCGAGCACGATGATCGCTCCGGTCCGGCCGCGGAGGATCCGTTCGAGGCCGTCACGCAGTTCGGTACCGGGGGCGACCGCAGCGAGGGTGGCGAGCATGAGTTCGTGGCTCGCGGCCTCGGCGTCGCCGGTCGGGACGGGGTCCGTGAAGAGGGAGTTGCGCACGGGGCAAGCCTATACGCGGATTCCGCGCGCTCGGAGGTGTCCACGACAGTGGGGTTCCCCGTCCCGAACGGGGTGGACATGCAGTGATCGTGCGGTGGTCGACCGCAGGTCACCCGGCTTTCTCGGGGGCGCTCTCCGGTGATCCGAGGAGGAGTTCGATGACCTCCTGAACGGTGTCGCACTCCTTGAGTCGCATGCCCTCGGGTGTGCGGATGTTCTCGAGTGCGCCGCGGGCGACGACCCCGTTCGTGATGCCCTGTCGGGCGGCCTCGGCGAGGCGCAGTTCCATGTCCGGGACCGGTCGGATCTCCCCGGACAGGCTGATCTCCCCGATGGCGACGAGGCGGGAGTAGAGCTTGCGGTCCGAGGCGGCGGAGGCGAGGGCGAGGGCGATCGCGAGGTCCGAGGCGGGCTCGGCGATGCGGACGCCGCCCACCGTTGCGACGAAGACGTCGTGGGAGCCGAGGCCGATGAGCTTCGAGAGCACCGCGATCATCATGGCGACGCGGCCGGAGTCGAGTCCGGTGACGGTACGGCGGCCGGGACCGTTGCTGCTCGAGTCGACGAGGGCCTGGACCTCGACCGTCATGGGGCGGCGGCCCTCCTGGGTGACGGTGAGACAGGTGCCGGGGGCGGCGATCCGGGAGCGGGAGAGGAAGAGTCCCGAAGGGTCCGCGAGGCTGTGGATGCCGGCCTCCGTCATGTCGAAGCAGCCGACCTCGTCGGTGGGGCCGAAACGGTTCTTCGAGGCCCGCAGCATGCGGAGGCGGGAGTGGCGGTCGCCCTCGAACTGGCAGACGACGTCGACGAGGTGTTCGAGCAGGCGGGGACCGGCGACCGTCCCGTCCTTCGTGATGTGGCCGACGAGGACGGTGGGGATGCCGTGGTCCTTCGCGGCGCGGATGACGCCGGCGGCGACCTCCCGGACCTGGGTGACGCCCCCGGGAACACCGTCGACATCGCTCGAGGAGAGGGTCTGCACGGAGTCGATGACGAGGACGTCGGGTTTCTCGGTGTCGAGCATGCCGAGGACGATCCCGAGGTCCGTCTGCGCGGCGAGGAGGAGGTTCTCCTCGAGAGCGCCGATGCGTTCGGCCCGAAGCCGCACCTGACCTGCGGATTCCTCTCCCGTGACGTAGAGGACGCGGCTGCCGGTGCGGGCGGCACGGGCACACACGTCGAGGAGGAGCGTCGACTTGCCCACGCCGGGTTCACCCGCGAGGAGGATGACGGCGCCGGGGACGAGTCCGCCGCCGAGGACGCGGTCGAACTCGCTCACCCCGGTGGGGCGGCTCTGCGCGAGAGTCGCGTCGACCTCGGTGATGGGGGAGGCCTTCTGTCCGGCGGGTGCGGGCTTGGCCTTCGTCTTGATCGCGGTACCCGTGCCGCTCGATTCCTCGAGGGTTCCCCATTCGCCGCAGCCGGGGCACCGCCCGAGCCATTTCGCGGTCCGATGACCGCACTGAGTGCACGTGTACGCCATGCCCTCAGTCTGGCATCAGCCACGGACACAGGTGGCCGGCGCGACCGGAGCGGTACCTGTCACCGGCGGACACGGGAAAGTTCCGTGATGGAGGTTCGCGCGAGCCTCCGTCACGGAACTTTCCCGTGTTCTCGCCCTCCCCGACAGTGGGAGAGGGGGAGGACGGCACCGTTCAGATGAACTCCACGCCCTGAGCGAGGGGGAGTTCGCCGGAGTAGTTGATCGTGTTCGTGGCCTGTCGCATGTACGCCTGCCAGGAATCGGTACCGGACTCGCGGCCGCCCCCGGTCTCCTTGTTGCCGCCGAACGCACCCCCGATCTCCGCGCCCGAGGTCCCGATGTTCACGTTCGCGATCCCGGTGTCCGAGTGCGCGAGGAAGTACTCGGCCTCGGAGAGGTCGGAGGTGAAGATCGCCGAGGACAGCCCCTGGGACACCGCGTTGTTCATCGCGACGGCGTCCTCGAGGTCCGTGTACTCCATGACGTACAGGATGGGGGCGAAGGTCTCCTCGAAGACGATCGGGGTCTGCGCGGGCATCCGCACGACGGCCGGTTCCACGTAGAACGCGTCCGGCGCCTCGGACTCGAGGACCCGGCCACCGCCGCACAGGACGGCGCCGCCCTCGGCGACGGCCGCCTCGAGCGCGGACTGCATCTTCGCGTACGCCGCCTCCCCGATGAGCGGGCCGACGAGCACCCCGTCCTCGGTCGGCGAGCCGATCGAGAGGGTGCCGTACGCGGCGACGATCCGCTCGACGAGCGAGTCGGCGACCGACTCGTGGACGATGAGCCTGCGCAACGTCGTGCAGCGCTGGCCGGCGGTACCCGCGGCGGCGAACACGGCACCACGAAGGGTGAGGTCGAGGTCAGCACTCGGGGCGACGACCGCCGCATTGTTCCCGCCGAGTTCGAGGAGGACGCGGCCGAAGCGCGCGGCGACCCGCGGCCCGATCTCCCGGCCCATCCGCACCGAACCGGTCGCGGACAGGAGCGCGACCCGGGAGTCGTCGACGAGGAGTTCGCCGACCGCCCGATCGCCCACGAGCACCTGCGCGAGGTTCTCGGGAGCGCCGACCTCCGCCGCCGCCCGGTTCAGCAGGGCCGTCGTCGCGAGCGCGGAGAGCACCGTTGCCTCGGACGGCTTCCACACGACCGGGTCGCCGCAGACGAGCGCGAGTGCGGTGTTCCACGCATAGGGCGCGACCGGGAAGTTGAACGCGGTGACGATGCCGACGACGCCGAGCGGGTGCCAGGTCTCCATGAGCCGGTGTCCCGGCCGTTCCGAGGGCAGGGTCTTGCCGTACAACTGGCGCGACTGCCCGACCGCGAGCTCGCAGATGTCGATCATCTCCTGCACCTCACCGGCGGCCTCGGAGGGCGTCTTCCCGGCCTCGACGGTGACGAGCGCGGCGAGGTCGTCCTTGAACTCACCGAGCAACTGCCCCCAGCGCTGCACGAGGCGCCCGCGCACCGGGGCGGGCACCGTGCGCCAGGCCGCGAAGGCCTCCACCGCCGAGGCGATCGTCCGGTCGACGTCCTCGGCACCGTGGGCGGCCAGGTGGCCGAGCACCGTCCCGGTGATCGGTGAGCGGGCGGCGACGGTGCCCGGCGCCTCGGGTACGAAGAGGGCGGCGGGGTCGACGCCGCAGGCGCTCAGGCCCGCCTCGGCGAGGGAGAGAACGGATTCGGAGGTGGGGAGGGAAACGGCGGGGGCCGTGGTCATGAGGAACCTTTCGTCTGTGGGGCCGGTTCTGCGGCGCCCGGAATCGGATGAACGGTGGGTCGGATGAGTGGGGAGGGCCCGCCACCGGGCGGGTGCACGGCGGCACGGAGGTCAGATGATGTACGCCTCGGGCCGGAGGCTCTCGGCGGCGAAGCGGTCGGCCGACAGCCCGGAGACGTCGACGACGGGTGTGGTGCCGAGGTGGAGGTCCCGGAGGACCTCGCCGACCGCCGGACCCTGGAGGAAGCCGTGGCCGGAGAAGCCGCACGCATACAGGAACCCCTCGACCTCGTGGGCCCGTCCGATGAGTGCGTTGTGGTCGGGCGTGACCTCGTAGAGGCCCGCCCAGCCACGATGCGCCTGCACATCCGCGAGCCCCGGTGCCCGGTGCTCGATGAGCTCGCACAGGTACTCCGACCAGCGCGGGTCCTGGTGCATGTCGAAGCCCCACGCGTCCGTGCGGTCGGGTGCGCCGAGGAGCATGCCGGAACCCTCGGAGTGGAAGTAGAAGCTCGTCGACACGTCGAGGGTGAAGGGCATCGACCGGGCGTCGAAGGAGACGGGGGCGGTCACCATGATGTGGCGGCGCAGCGGGGTGACGGGCAGGTCGACGCCGACCATCGCCCCGAGTGCGCCCGACCATGCCCCGGCCGTGCAGACGACCGTCCCCGTGGCGATCGGGCCGGCGTTCGTCTCCACGCCGGTGATCCGCCCGTCCTCGACCGCGATGCCGGTGACCGCGGTGTGCTGGAGGATCCGGACGCCGAGGCGCCGCGCGGCCCGGGCGAACCCCGCCACCGCCGATTCGGGTGTCGCATGGCCGTCGTCCGGTCCCCAGGCGCCCGCGACGAGGTCCTCGGTGCGCACGAGCGGGGAGAGGTCGGCGATGCGGGTGGGCGTCACCATCTCGGAGCGGACGCCGAGCGAGCGCTGGAGTTCGACGCTGCTCTCGAACACCGCGACGTCTTCCTCCCGGTCGAGGAGGAAGAGGTAGCCGCTCGTGACCAGGTCGATGTCCTGGTCGAAGAGGGTGGGGAAACTGCGGTAGGTCTCGAGGGAGCGGGCGCCGAGGAGGATGTTCGCCTCGTCGGAGAAGGACGCGCGGACGCCGCCGGCGGCCTTGCAGGTCGAGCCGCTGCCGAGCGTGTCGCGCTCGAGGAGGACGACGTCCTCGACGCCCGCCTGTGCGAGGTGGTAGGCGGTGGACACGCCCATGATGCCGCCGCCGATGACGACGACGGAGGCGGATGACGGCACGGCCGGGGGTGTGGGGGTTGCGGTCATGGTGGCTCACGTTCGGGGGTGTCGGGCCCGGCGGGTGCCGGGTGGGGATGCGAGTGCCCTCGCGGGGATGCGAACCGGTTCGGGTTCCAGAATGCGCGCCCTTTACCTTCAGGGCAATCGATAGTTCGTGAGTGTTCATATCAGTGATACTTAAAAATCCTGCTGATGACGTCTAGGCTCGTGTCCATGCAGTGGACCCTCGGGCAGCTCCGGACCTTCGTCGCCGTCGCCGAACACGGGACGATGACCCGTGCGGCCGTGCACCTCGGCTACACCCCGGGTGCGGTGAGTCAGCACATGAGTGCACTGCGGAGGGTCGTGGGGACGGACCTCGTGGTGTCCCGGGGGCGGCGCCTCGCGCTCACCGAGGCGGGAGGGCTGTTGCTGCCGCGGGCCCGTGCAGTCCTCGCCGCCGAGGTGCAGGCGGAGGAGGCGATGCGTGGCCGACCGGCCGGTGCCGGGCAGGTCGTCACCCTCGGGGTCTTCGGTTCCGCGTCCGTCGTCGCGTTCGCCCCGGCATATGCGCAGTTGCGCGGTACCGGGATCCAGTTGCAGGCACGCGAGGTCGACGTCGAGATCATGCAGGAGGCCGTGCTCGACGGGCGGATCGACGTGGGCCTCGGCATCGACTATCCGGCGTCGCCGCTCGCACCCCAGCGGGGTCTGCTCATGCACGTCGTGCGCGAGGAGGACTTCGGGGTCGTCGTGCCGGAGGGCGCTCCCGATCCGGACCTCGACACGCTGCGTGATGCGGACTGGATCCTCGCCCCCAACGACACGACCTTCGGGCGCGGGTTGCGGTTCGCGTGCACCGAGGCGGGATTCGTCCCGCGGGAGACCCACATCGCGATGGACACCGCGATGGCGATGGCCATGGTCGCCGGCGGGATGGGGTACACGCTCGCGACGGACATCATGATGTCACTCGCCCCGCACGGAGTGCGTCTCGTGCGACCGGCGCGGTACCCCGGTCGCACGATCGTCGTCATGGCCCGTGAGGACATGGCGGTCCGCCCGGAGATCGCGACCGTCGTCGAGGCGCTCGAAACGGTTTTCGCGGAACCGGCCCTGGCCACCGCGCCCCTGTCCCGGCAGGATTGAACCATGAGCGAGAACCCCGCCACCGGTGCCACCGGCACCCGCCCGAGCAACATCGCCGCGATCGAGAACGCCACAGGTCTGAGCTGGACGGAGATCGAGAAGGCGATGAGGAGCGCCGGTGGGGCCGGTCTCGAGCACCATGCGATGGCGCGCGTGGCGGCGGACCTCTTCGAGGGACGCGTCGCCAACCACGAGTGGTGGGCGCAGGGCGCGGCGGTCGCCTACGAACAGGTGATCGGGCGGCGCATCCCCGGTCAGATGGCCGACGGGACCTTCAAGGTGTCGGCGTCGAAGACGTACTCCGGTGATCCCGATGAGGCGCTCGCCGCCCTCACGGAGCTCTTCGCCCGCCTCGGCGGACTGGACGGTGACGCGCTCGCGGGGGATCCGAGCACCTCGGTCACTCCGAAGTGGCGGTATTGGAGGGCGACCCTGGCCTCTGGCACGAAACTCACGGCGACGATCTCCGCGAAGGCACCGGGCGCCTCGGCGGGTTCTTCGGGAGCGAAGGCGCCGCACAAGTCGACCGTCGCCGTGGAGGCCTCGAAGCTCCCCTCGCCCGAGGCGGTCCAGGCGTACCGGCAGAAACTCAAGGAGGCCCTCGGCGGGCTGAGGTGAGCGCAGCGAAGCCGCGCGGGTACGCGCGCCTCGACGTCGCGATTCCCTGCGGTCCGGCCGTTGAGATCCCGATCGAATGCCGGGTTTCGCCGAAACCCAGCATTCACTAGCGACTTCGACGGGGACACCTCGGGGAATCGCGATGTGAATGGTCGGGCACGGCCCCGTCCTCGCTTCGGTGTCGCCGATCGTGCGGTTTCGGGGCCGAAATCCGCATGATCGGCGACGGTGAATGCTCAGAGGATCGGGTTCCAGGCACCGGTGAGTACGGCGGCCGTCACCGCCACCGCGCACACCACGAGCGTGACCGCCACGAGCACTCCGTCAGGACCGGTGAACACCGAATCCCGCGACCACGTGCGCCCGGTCGTCCCGAACGCCCTTCCCTCCATCGCCATCGCGAGGCGGGTGCCGCGGCGGACCGCCTGGACGAGGAGCGCGAACGCGAGCGGGAAGAAACTCGTGACCCCGTCGAAAACCTCCCCGACAGCCGTCCGTGCGCCGAGGCCACGCGCCCGTCGGGCCATCCGGAGGATCCGCCACTCCTCGACGAGGAGCGTGACGAGTCGCCCGGCCGCGAGCGCGGCGAGGACGAACCTCTCGGGCAGTCGCACCTTCTGTACGAGTCCGTCGGCGAGGTCCGTCGGATCCGTCGTGAGCGCGAGCAGGACGGCCGGGACCGCGAGCGCGAGCGCACGTACCGCGATCGCGGCCCCCGCGAGCAGCGAATCCGTCGTGAGGACGACGGGACCGAGCGCGAATACGACCTCGCCCGTCTTCTCCGCGAGCAGCGCAGTACCCCAGCCGGCCGAGAGGGCGAGGAGCGGAAGGAACCACGTGCGCCGGACGAAAATGCGCACACCGACGCCGACGACGGGCACGAGCGCGAGTTCGCACGCGAGGAGGATCCCCGCCGACACGAGGTCGACGCTCAGCAGCACCGTGAGGGTGACGAGGAGTCCGGCCCCGAGCGCAGCGACGGGATTCACCGGGGGAGCGGGCCGGACGTTCACATCCGGAGCGACACCGTGGTTCAGGCCGGGAACGGAATCAGCCGTCACGCGTTCACTCCGATCCGTGCGGGACGTTCGCCGACCCGTTCACGACCGGGATCGGATACCCCGAAGTCGTGACGCCTCGCCCCGAGCGCCTCGAGGAAGTCCTCGTCGTGCGACACGAGGACGATGCCGGTCCCACGCGCGCGTTCCTCCCGCAGGAGCGCGAGCATCTGCCGCCACGTGACGGGATCCTGACCGAAGGTCGGCTCGTCGAGCACGAGCAGCGGCGGCGAGGGAGCGAGCATGCACCCGACGCTCAGTCGCCTCTTCTCGCCACCCGAGAGGGTCTGCGGGTGCGCCTGCGCCAACCGGGAGAGCCCGAGGCGCTCCAGCACTTCCGACACCCGCGCGCCGGCGGCCTCCCGGTCCTTCCATCCGCGCAGTCCCAGCGCGACCTCGGCCTCCACCGTCTGTCGCACGAACTGGTGTTCGGGCTCCTGGAACACCGTGCCGATGGCGCTCACGAGGCGCCGCGCCGGCCAGCGGTGCGGCTCCGGGTGCCGGACGCCGGGCGGGAGGAGCGCCTCGGTTGCGGTGACCCGGCCGGCCAGGGGCGACAGCAGACCGGCGAGTGTGAGGGCAGTGGTCGTCTTCCCGGCACCGTTGGGACCGACGAGGGCGAGGGCCTCCCCGGCGCGCACCTCGAGGTCGATCCCGGTGCGGACGGGTGTGGGGCGGACGCCGGGTGCGCGGCGGCCGACCGCGAGGTCGGCGGTATGCAGGAGGACGGGAGCGAAGGCCGTCGACTCCTCCGTACGGGGTACTGCTGCTGCCGTCGGTCGAGTGCGCGGGGTACCGGTGCCATCCGCCGTCCGTCCGGCCCCGGACCTCCCGGCATCCGGGTCGGCGCCGAACCGCAGCAGTTCCGGCAGGATCTCCTCCGGCGCGCCGTCCCGCTCGACTCCTGTGGGCCCGAGGACGACGACGCGATCGACGTGCTCCGCCCACAGTTCGTACCGGTGCTCGACGAGGACGAGCGTCGCTCCCGTGAGGTCGACGGCGGCGAGCACGGCGTCGCGGATCCCCGGAGCGGAGGCCGGGTCGACGTTCGCGGTCGGTTCGTCGAGGACGAGGAGCCGCGGCCGCATCGCGAGGACCCCGGCGATCGCCAGGCGCTGCTTCTGCCCACCGGACAGCAGTGCCGTCGAATGGCCGAGGGGCACGTCGAGGCCGACCGCCGCGAGCGCCTCGGGAACCCGCCGGGCGATCTCCACCCGCGACACCCCGAGGTTCTCCGCGCCGAACGCCGTGTCGTCACCGACCCGGGCGAGGACCACCTGCGAATCCGGGTCCTGGAGCACCAGTCCCGTGATTCCGGACCGCGGGTCCGGCGGTGCGCCGTCGACGAGCAGCGTTCCGGAGCTCTCGCCGGATTCCGCGGGGATCACCCCGCACAGGGCGTGGAGGAACGTCGACTTCCCCGCGCCCGAGGCGCCCACGAGCAGCACCTTCTGCCCCGCCGGGATCTCGAGGTCGAGGTCCGTGAACGCGGGGTCCTTCCGGGCGGCGTGCCGCCACCCGAAGCCCTCCTCCACGCCCGAGGCGCCCCGCGCCCGGGGCGGGTGAGCCGCCTCCCGGCGGGGGTCGGCAGGTGCCGCCTCCGACGGTGCCGCTTCCGACGGTGCCGAGAGCCGGGAGCTGCGTGGCGCCTCGGGCCCGGGAACCACCGGGGTCATACGCGCGCCGCGGTGCGGCCGGCGGCGAAGGCGGAGAGCGCACCGGTGCGGGCGATCGCCCCGACGGCGAGCCAGCTCACGAGCCCGGCGAGGACGACTCCGGAGATCGCCGCGCACACCGCGTAGACGAGCTGCCACGACGGCGCCCACAGCGCGTTGTACATGAGGTTCTCGCTCACGGCGAGGAAGAGACCGGCCCCGAGCCCCGAGAGCAGCGCCGCGGGCAGGCCGAACCGCTTGTACGCGAGGAGGAGGAACACGAGCTCGGCGCCGAGACCCTGGACCGCACCGGACACGAGGACCTGGAGGCCCCACTGGGTGCCGAGGACCGCGGAGACGGTGGCCGCGAGCACCTCGCAGTAGAGGGCGGCGCCGGGCTTGCGGATGACGAGCGCACCGAGCGGACCGGCGAGCACCCACACTCCGGTGAGCAGACCGGCGGCCGGGGGGAAGGCCGCGAACCCGAGGGACAGGAACGACCACGAGGCGCTCCACGCCCAGAAGACGACGCCGACGGCGACCGCGAGGACCGAGGCGACGACGATGTCGACGACGCGCCACGAGAAACGGGAGCGGGCGGATCCGGAGCCGGTGGCCGGACGGGTGGACGGAACGGTGTTCATGAGAACCTCCTGAGGGCAGGAGGGGAGAAAGAGCTCGACTTCCTTCGCCGGCATGATCCGGATCAGGTTCGAGGGTCTGCAGTCACTGCACTCTCAGCGCCCCTGGACGGCGCTCCCCTGTCGTATGCCGAGGAATGTAGTCCCTCGGAGGGGCGGCGGGCAAGGGCCGGAAACAGGGTCGGACGCGCCGGCTCGGGAGTGGGGGACCGGAGGTCCGGGCTCAGGGGTACAGCCCGAGATGCCCGATGGCCGCCTTCACGATGTTCTCCTGGCCGTGCGTGAGTTCCGCGAGGACGTCCTCGCGGAGGACCTCCTCCGGCGTGAGCCAGTCGAGGCTGAGGGCGTCCTTGCGCGGCTGGCACTCGCCCTGGACCGAGAGGACGTAGCAGAGGGCGATCGCGTGCTGGCGTGGGTCGTAGAGGTTCGAGAAGCCCTCGGTCGGGAAGTACTCGGCGACGTGGAAGGGCACGATCGACGGCGGCAGCTGCGGGAGGGCGAGCGGTCCGAGGTCCTTCTCCGCATGGCGCATGAGGGCACTGCGGATGGTCTCGTGGAAGCGGATGCGGCCGCCGACGATCTCCCGTCCGAGCGTGCCGTCCTCGCGCGTGCGCAGCAGGAGTCCGATCTTCTCCGGGACGCCGTCGTCGCCGAGGCGCACCGGAACGGCGTTCACATAGGAGATCGGGAGGCGCCGGCGCAGGGAGGCGATCTCGTCGGGGTCGAGCCAGTTGTCGTCGAAGTCCAGGGCGGTCCGCGTCATGCACTCATGGTGACACAGGACACGGCACTGAACGATCGTTAAGCCTGCGGTGTTTCGGGCCTGTAAGTAACTTGATGTCGAGATAAACTGTCACCTGCACCACTGCGGTGTCAGAGCCTGCGCCTAGAGTGTGTGGCGACACCGGGGCGGCCGATGGACCCGGCCGTGCGACGATCAACGACGACACAAGGAGAACCTCCGTGATCAACCACGAAGTCCGCACCTACAAGAGCTCCGAGAACCTGGCCCGCGAGGACCAGCTGGCCTGGAAGATCGCCTCCGTCGCGACCGATCCCGTCGCGGTCGACGCCGACGTCGCGGACATGGTCATCAACCGCGTCATCGACAACGCCTCCGTGGCCGCCGCCTCGGTCCGTCGCTCGGCCCCCACCCACGCCCGCGAACAGGCCCTCCCGCACACCACCCCGGCACCGGGCGCCACCGTCTTCGGTCGTCCTCTCGACGCCCGGGTCTCCCCCGAATGGGCCGCCTGGGCCAACGGTGTGGCCGTGCGTGAACTCGACTTCCACGACACCTTCCTCGCGAAGGAGTACTCGCATCCCGGCGACAACATCCCGCCGATCCTCGCGGTCGCCCAGCACGTCGGCGTGAACGGCGCCGACCTCATCAACGGCATCGCCACCGGTTACGAGATCCAGGTCGACCTCGCGAAGGGCATCTGCCTCCACGAGCACAAGATCGACCACGTCGCGCACCTCGGCCCCTCGGCCGCCGCCGGTATCGGTGCCCTCCTCAAGCTCCCCACCGAGGTCGTCTACCAGGCCGTCGGTCAGGCCCTCCACGTCACGACCGCCACCCGTCAGTCCCGCAAGGGCGAGATCTCCTCGTGGAAGGCCCACGCCCCGGCGTTCGCCGGCAAGATGGCTGTCGAGGCCGTCGACCGGGCGATGCGCGGCGAGGGCGCACCCTCCCCGATCTACGAGGGTGAGGACGGCGTCATCGCCTGGATCCTCTCCGGCCCGGAGGCCCGCTACACCGTGCCGCTGCCGGCGATCGGTGAGTCCAAGCGCGCGATCCTCGACACCTACACGAAGGAGCACTCCGCGGAGTACCAGGGCCAGGCGCTCATCGACCTCGCCCGCAAGCTCGGCGGGCAGATCGAGGACCTCTCGAAGATCCGGAAGATCACGATCCACACCTCGCACCACACCCACAACGTCATCGGAACCGGTGCCAACGACCCGCAGAAGATGGACCCGAAGGCCTCCCGCGAGACCCTCGACCACTCGATCATGTACATCTTCGCGGTCGCCATGGAGGATCAGGGCTGGCACCACGAGAAGTCCTACGCCCCCGAGCGTGCCGGCCGCCCGGAGACCATCGCGCTGTGGCACAAGATCGAGACCACCGAGGACCCCGAGTGGACCCGCCGGTACCACTCGACGGACCCGAACGAGGTCGCCTTCGGCGGTCGCGTCGTCGTCGAGTTCGAGGACGGATCGGTTCTCGAGGACGAACTCGCCGTGGCCGACGCCCACCCGGCCGGCGCCCGCCCGTTCGCCCGCGAGAACTACATCGAGAAGTTCCGGACGCTCGCCGAGGGCATCGTCACCGAGGCCGAGCAGAACCGCTTCCTCGACCTCGCGCAGAACCTCGCGGACCTCTCCGCCGCGGACGTCGCACAGCTGTCCTTCGTCGTCGAGGGACTCGAGCACTCCGGATCGAAGGGAATCTTCTGATGTTGGGCGCAACCGTTCCGGCCCACGAGCGCCGGGCGAAGTTCCGGGAACTGCTGGCCGGTGACTCCATCGTCCAGTTCCCCGGTGCCATCAACCCGATCAATGCACAGATCATCGAACAGACCGGGTTCGAGGGGGTCTACATCTCCGGCGGTGCGTTCTCCGCCGCGATGGGCCTGCCGGACATCGGCCTCACGACGCTGAGCGAGGTCGCCGCACACGGACGGAACATCGCCCGGGTGACGAACCTGCCGACGTTCATCGATGCGGACACGGGCTGGGGAGAGGCTATGAACGTGGCTCGCACCGTCCAGGAGTTCGAGGACGCAGGAATCTCCGGGATGCACCTCGAGGACCAGGTGAACCCGAAGCGGTGCGGCCACCTCGACGGCAAGGAGGTCGTCTCCGTCCAGGAGATGAGCAAGCGCATCTCCGCCGCGGTCGGCGGCCGCCGGGACGAGAACTTCGTCATCTGCGCCCGCACCGATGCCCGCGCCGGTGAGGGCCTCGACAAGGCGATCGACCGGGCCCGAGCCTATGCGGATGCGGGCGCGGACATGATCTTCCCGGAGGCGATGAAGGACCTCTCGGAGTTCGAGAAGTTTGCCTCTGCGGTGGACGTGCCGATCCTCGCGAACATGACCGAGTTCGGCAAGAGCGAGTTGTTCACGACCGAGCAGCTCGCGAACGCCGGCGTCAAGCTCGTCATCTACCCCGTGACGACGCTGCGGATCGCGATGGGGGCGATCAAGCGCGGTCTGGAGACCATCCGCGCCGAGGGGACGCAGGAGTCCCTCGTCGACGGGATGCAGACCCGGGCGGATCTCTACGAGACCATCGACTACGCGGCGTACAACAGCTTCGACACCGACATCTTCAATTTCTCACAGGAGGGTCACCGATGACCGAGCAGGAGATCAGGAAGGGACTCGCGGGCGTCGTCGTCGACTCCACCGCGGTGTCCAAGGTCGTGCAGGAAACCAATTCGCTCACCTACCGCGGCTACCCCGTGCAGGAGCTCGCCGCGAACTGCAGCTTCGAGGAGGTCGCCTACCTCATCTGGAACGGAGAACTCCCGACCGCCGAGCAGCTCGCCGAGTTCACCGCGAAGGAACGCTCGCAGCGTGCGGTCGACCAGAAGCTCGTCGACCTCATCCTCGCGCTGCCCCAGGACACCCACCCCATGCACGTCGTGCAGACCGCGGTGGCGTACCTCGGCGCGGTCGACCCGGAGGCGGAGACCACCGGTGAGGACGCGAACTACGAGAAGGCCCAGCGCCTCTACGCGCAGCTGCCCACGATCGTCGCGATCGACCACCGGCGCCGCCACGGCCTCGACCCGGTCCCGCCGACGACTGACCTCGGGTACTCGGCGAACTTCTTCAAGATGGTCTTCGACGAGGTTCCCGCCGAGGAGGTCGTCCGCTGCTTCGACGTGTCGATGATCCTCTACGCCGAGCACTCCTTCAACGCCTCGACGTTCACCGCCCGCGTCATCACCTCGACGACCTCGGACATGTACTCCTCGGTCGCCGGTGCCGTCGGCGCCCTCAAGGGTGCTCTCCACGGTGGTGCGAACGAGGCCGTCATGGCGACCCTCGAAGAGGTCGGTACGGCCGACAACGTGAAGGCCTGGCTCGATGCGGCACTCGAGCGCAAGGAGAAGATCATGGGCTTCGGCCACCGCGTCTACAAGAACGGTGACTCCCGTGTGCCCACCATGAAGAAGGCCTTCGAGGCGATGGTCGAGGTCAAGGGCGCGAGCGACCTCTACTCGCTCTACACCGCCTTCGAGGAGGACTTCGTCGGCCGCAAGGGCATCTACCCGAACCTCGACTACCCCTCGGGACCGGCCTATCACCTCATGGGCTTCGACACCCCGCAGTTCACCCCGATCTTCGTGATGTCCCGCATCACCGGGTGGACCGCGCACATCATGGAACAGCAGGCCTCCAATGCGCTCATCCGCCCGCTCAGCGCCTACCACGGCCAGGAGCAGCGCAGCGTTCCGGCCAAGGATGCCGCCGGGGCCTGAGGCCCGGGTTCCCTTCTCATGACCGAGAACTATCCGCTGGTCGAGGGTTTCGATCTCACCGTCTCCGGTGGGATCGGAACCCTCGTCATCGACCGCCCCGCCGCCCGCAATGCGCTCTCGCGCGACATGTGGCGGGCCCTCCCGGACATCGTCGCCACCGCGGAGGAGGACCCGGACCTGCGCGTCCTCGTCCTCACCGGCGCCGGCGACCACTTCTCGGCCGGGTCGGACATCCACGACCTCGCCGTTCCGCTCACCGATTTCTGGGACCTCAACTCCACCGCCGAGGCGGCCCTCGCCGAGGCCCGGATCCCCACCATCGCCGCCGTCCGGGGCAGCTGCATCGGCGGCGGAACCGAACTCGCCGCCGCCTGCGACTTCCGCATCGCCGCCCCCGGCTCCCGGTTCGGAGTCACCGCCGCGAAGCTGGGACTCGTGTACCCGCCGGGACCCTCACGGCGCCTCGCCGAGGTGTTCGGCACCTCGTGGGCGAAGTACCTCCTCGTCACCGGCAACCTCATCGACCACGAGGTCGCCGAGCGCCTCGGGTTCCTCCATGCGGTGGACCCGGCCCCGCTCGATGCCGCACTCGCGCTCGCCCGGACCGTCGTGTCCCGTTCTGCACTGAGCCAGGGCGCCACCGTCCGACTGCTTGCCGGTGAGGAGTTCGACGCAGCGACGACCGAACGCCTCGCCGCTGCGTACGACCGTGAGATCGCGGAGGGCCAGGAGGCGTTCTTCGCCAAACGGTCTCCCGAGTTCTCCGTGCAGCGCACGACGTGGCCGGACCCGGCATGAGCCCGGCGTAGAACGGAATAGAATCCCTCACTATGCGCCTGGCAGTCCTCGACATCGGTTCCAACAGCATCCACCTCCTCGTGGTGGACGCCCATGTGGGAGCCCCGCCCATGCCCGCGACCTCCCACAAGGAGGTCCTGCGGCTCGCGGAGAACCTCGGCCCCGACGGGACGATCTCCTCGTTCGGTCAGGACCGCCTCGTCGCGTTCTGCCGGGACGCCCAGCGCATCGCGGAGGAACAGGGGGCCGAGGAGATCCTCGCCTTCGCCACCTCCGCCATCCGCTCCGCCCCCAACGGGGAGGCGACGATCGCCCGGGTCCGTGAGGAGACCGGCATCGAACTCAAGGTGATGAGCGGTGAGGACGAGGCCCGCATCACCTTCCTCGCCGCCCGCCGCTGGTTCGGCTGGTCGGCCGGGAACATCCTCCTCCTCGACATCGGCGGTGGCTCGCTCGAGATCGCCGCGGGCCGCGACGAGTTCCCCGATGCGGCGACCTCGGTGCCGCTCGGCGCCGGGCGGATGCACTCGGAGTTCCTCTCCGCGGACATCCCGAGCGACGCGGACATCGAAGCGCTCCGCAAACACGCCCGCTTCACGATCGGTCGGATCGCCGGGGACATCAACCGGGTCGGCAAACCGGAGAAGGTCGTCGGGTCCTCGAAGACCTTCCGGTCCCTCGCGCGCCTCGCCGGTGCCGCCCCGAGCGGGGACGGCATCTACGTCCCCCGCAAACTCCGTCGTTCCGACCTCACCGGCATCGTCGAGCGTCTCGCGGCGCGGACCCCGGCCGAACGCGCCCTCCTCCCGGGGGTCTCCGAGGCCCGTGCCGGGCAGGTACTCGCCGGTGCCATCGTCGCGGAGGCGGCGTTCACGATCTTCGGGATCGGTCACATGCGGATCTCCCCGTGGGCACTGCGTGAGGGCATCATCATGCGCAAACTCGATCTCCTCGGTTCCATGGAGCGGATGGCCGCGCCGGAATGACGCCCGCGTCCTAGAATCGATGCGTGAGTGACGGAACCGCGAGCACACCACGCCCATCGAAGCGCGCGCCCCTGACCGTGCCCAATCAGGCCCGGTCGAGGTCGCGTCTGCACCGCGAATACCTCGCGAAGTACCCCGTGTACGACCACTCCGAGATCCACATCTCCGAGAACCCCATCCGCATCGGGCTCTCGACGTCCTCCGTGTATCCGATGACGGTGACCGAGTGCTTCTCCACCGCAGAGCGCCTCGGCTACGACGGCGTCGAGATCATGGTGACGAACCACGAGGAGACCCAGGACGCGGCGTTCATGAAGGACCTCGTGCAGAGCACGGGACTGCCGGTCCTCAGCCTCCACGCGCCCACGCTCCTCCTCATGCCGGGAGTGCTCCACAAGGACCACTGGGAGAAACTCCGCATCACGTGCCGCCTCGCCGCCGAGGTGGGTGCCGGTGCCGTCGTCGTCCACCCGCCCTTCCGGTGGCAGGGGGAGTACGCACGGAACTTCGTGAGCGGGGTGCGCCGGGTGTCCGAGGAGACCGGTGTGACGCTCGCGGTCGAGAACATGTACCCGTGGCGGGCCGGCGTCCGGGAGGTCCACGTGTACTCACCGCACTGGAACCCGATCGGCCAGGACTACGACGCCGTCACCTTCGACTTCTCCCACGCCTCCACCGCCGGCACGAACGCCCTCGAGGCGGTCGCGGAGCTCTTCCCGAAGCTCCGGCACGTGCACCTCACGGACGGAGCCGGTTCGCTCAAGGACGAGCACCTCGTGCCCGGCCGGGGCACCATGCCCGTCGCCGAGACCCTCCAGTACCTCGCGAAGCAGAACTGGCACGGCGACGTCGTCGTCGAGGTGAATACCCGGTTCGTCGCGAAGCGTTCCACCCGGGAGGAGATGCTCGCCGAATCCCTCGGGTTCGCCCGGCGGCACCTCGGCCTCGCCACGCACCCGCATTCCTGAGACCGGCGGGGCGGACCGGAGTGGAGGGACCTGCCCACCCGGCCCGCGCTTCGGCGGAATCCCGGACCGGATTCGCCCCCTCGTCCGGACTCCGGGACACTGGAGAGGTTGCACCTGCACGGGATCGTGCAGGTGCCCACGGAATCACCCGCCACACAGGCATTCGTCACACGGGAGGATCGGAACAGGTATGAAGCTCGCTTTCATCGGTACGGGGAACATGGGCGGATCGCTGCTGGCGGGAGTGCTCGCCGGGGAACTCGGTTCCGCCGCCGAGGTGGTCGCCACCACCCGATCGACCGCCTCCGGGCAGGCACTCGCCGAGAAGCTGGGCATCACCGTTCTCGACCTCGAGTCCGACGCCGCCGCGAACCGCACCGCGGCCGCCGGCGCCGACTACGTGTTCCTCGGCGTGAAGCCGTGGATGATCGCCGACACCCTCGCCGACCTCGAGGGCGCGATCGCCGAGAACGCCGTCGTCGTGTCGATGGCCGCCGGGGTCTCCCTCGCCCAGCTCGCGGCCGGGGCACCGGGCCACGCGGTCGTCCGCATCATGCCGAACACCCCCTCGTCGATCGGACTCGGGGTCATCTCCCTCGCGGCGGACGGCGTGTCCGAGGAAACGATCTCCGAACTCGCGCAGCTGCTCGCCGGCGCCGGTGACGTCATCCCGGTGCCCGAGGAGCAGATGCACGCGGCGATCGCGATGGCCGGTTCCTCCGTCGCCTACTTCTTCCTCGTGATGGAGTCGCTCATCGACGCCGGGATCGCCCAGGGCCTCAGCCGTGAGGCGGCGACCCGCATGGTCGTCGGCGCGGCGAACGGCGCCGGCCAGCTCGCCGCCTCGGACCCGCGCCCGGCGGACCTCCGAATCGCGGTCACCTCGAAGGGCGGCACCACCGCCGCTGCGCTCGCCTCCCTCGAGAACGACGACATCCGCGGCGTCATGGCCCGCGCGGCCGAGGCCTGCGCCGACCGCTCCCGCGAGATGGAAGCCGGGAACTGAACCCTCGCGCAGGGTTGAGCTCTTCCGCAGGGTGAGGACGACGGGGAACGAGGACCGCGGGATGCAGTGCGACTACTACGACGCCGGGACCTGCCGGTCGTGCACCCTCATGGGGGTCCCGCACACCGAGCAGGTCGCAGGGAAGGTCGCGCACGCGCAGTCGCTCCTCGCCGCATACCCGGACGTCGAATGGGTCGATCCCTTCATCGGTGAGGAGTCCGGGTTCCGCAACAAGGCGAAGATGGTCGTCGGTGGTACCACCCGGCACCCCACGCTCGGCATCCTCGACGCGGACAGGCGCGGGGTCGACCTCCGGGAATGCGGGCTGTGCTCGCCGGGGATGAAGGAGGCCCTCCGGGTCCTCTCGAACCTCGTGCGGGCCGCCCGCCTCACCCCGTACGACGTCCCGGCAAGGCGCGGGGAACTCAAGCACATCCTCGTCACCGAGGCGCCCTCGGGTGACCTCATGATCCGTTTCGTCCTCCGGTCCACCGACCTCGTCCCGGCGCTGCGGGAACACCTCGCCGGTCTGCAGGAACGGCTCCCGGCCCTCGTCGTCGCGAGCGCGAACATCCAGCCCGAGCACAAGGCGATCCTCGAGGGGCCCGAGGAGATCCTCCTCACGGAGGCGGATTCCCTCCGCATGCACGTGAACGGCATGAACCTGCACCTGCGTTCGCGCAGTTTCTTCCAGACGAACACCGAGGTCGCCGCGGCGCTCTACCGGCAGGGCCGCGACTGGGTGGAGGCGCTTGCGCCGTCGTCGGTGTGGGACCTGTACTGCGGTGTCGGCGGATTCGCCCTCCACCTCGCGGCGCCCGGCCGCACCGTCACCGGGATCGAGCTGAGCGCCGAGGCGATCGAGAGCGCCCGCACCACGGCGGCGGAACTCGGGCTCGAGGGCATGCAGTGGGAGGCCGCGGACGCGACGGTGTGGGCGCGGACCCGGCCGGTCGGGGAGGTGCCGGATCTCGTCGTGGTGAATCCGCCTCGGCGGGGGATCGGAGCGGACCTGTCCGCCTGGCTCGAGGATTCCGGAGTGGAGCACGTGCTCTACTCGAGCTGCAATGCCGTCACCCTCGCGAAGGACCTCGCGCGGATGCCGTCCCTGAAGCCGGTGAAGGCGCGGGTCATGGACATGTTCCCGCAGTCGAATCACTACGAGGTCATCACCCTTCTCACCCGCGTGTGATCCACTTAGGGTGTCGAGCACCGGGTGCGCGACCACCCACGAGGCGAGGAGAGAGCTGTGGAACACGGGATTCCCCGCGCGGTGTGCGGCCTCGTTCACGACGAAGGGCTCGTGCCCGCATGGTTCACCGAGGACTTCCGTCACCCGCTCTCGCCGATCGACGAGATCCGCTACGCGTTCCCCGGTGAGCCGGCCCACGCAGTGGTGTCGACGGTGACGGACCCGAACGATACGAGCGCCCTGGTTCGGCGCGAGCCCGGGCGGGCAGGTCGCGCAGCACTGCTGGCACTGCGTGGTCTCCGCGGTCCGGACGCAGCGCTCGATGCCCTTCTGTCGATGACGGTGATGGCCGAAACCGCGGACCCCGGACTCCGTCGCGGCATCATCGGAACCGTGCAGGTCGACGGCGGCGAGGTCGCGGAGGTTCCCGGTTTCGTCTGGGAGTACACAGGCGCCGACAACACCGAAGCTCCCACCTCGGTGTTCGTCGCAGAGATCTACGTCTTTCCGTACGCAGTCGGCCTTGCCCGTCTCGGCGAATTCGACGCGCAGACGGTGCAGCTCAAGATCCTCACGGACGAAGAATTGGTCGCCCTGAGTCACGACCGCAGCTGAAGACGGATCGGCCCCTACCCCTCCTCGCCCAACCAACTCACGTGGCCGATCCTCCTGCGGTCCGCGTCGAAGAGGTGGCCCATCCGCTTGTGGTAGTGGAGGAGGATGCTGCGGTTCGCGACCGTGACGTCGAGTTCGCTCACGAGCTGCTTCTCCACCTCGACGGCCTCCTCGAGGGTGTGTAACCACACGACGACGTAGAGGTTGTACGGCCCACCGGAGATCGCGGTGCACAGTCGCGTGCCGGGCATCGACCGGATCCGGGCGGCGGAGGCATCGAGGCTGTGCGCCGGGGCCACCATGTGGAGCGCGAGGCCGTGCGGCCAGTCGGAGTGCTCGAGCGACAGATCGATCCGTTGGACGAGCGTGCCGGTGCGCACCGTCTCCTTGACGAACCGGCGGGCGTGGGCCTCCGAGGTGCCGAGCGCCTCGGCAACCGCGGTCGTGGGGGCACGACCGTCGGGTTCGAGCACGCCGAGGACGGTCCGGGCGCGCGGGTCGGCGATCCCCGGACGGACCGGCGCCGGGGGAGCGGACACGGAACGGCTGCCCGGCAACGCACCCGCCCGCCACGTCGACCCGTCGCTGTAGACCCGGTTGATGACGGACGACCGCACGCCCCTCACGAGTTCCGAGCCGCCGATCGTGAGCTGGAGGATCCGCCGCAGTTCCCCGATGTCCTCGGCCGCGACGACGAGGAAGAGGTTGTAGTCCCCGGTCACCTCTGTGACGCTGAGGATGCGGGGATGCGCGCCGAGCCGGGCGGCGACGGACTCCGTGGCGCCGGGCGCGCACTGCACCTCGACGTGGGCGTACACCGCACCCGAACCGAAACCGGGATGCGTCGTCACCCAGGCGGCGCCCCGCTCGACCATGCGTTGCCACTTGCGCCGTGCGGTGACGGCCGAAAGTCCGGTGAGCTGCGCCACATCCGACCAGGGGCGGCGGGGGTCGTCCGCGAGTGCATCGAAGACCGCGTAGTCCGTTTCGGACATCTCGGCCGTGCTCGTGCGGTCTCCTGTGTACGTTTCCATCGATTTCATCATCACAGGGTGTGTTTTCCGCCAAGTTTCACGGAAAAGTGATCCGCATCCTAGGGTGTTCCGCAGTCGTCCGATCATTGGACAGTGATACATCTGGAGAATTCTTCATGACTGGTACCGACCAGAAGACGCAGTTCGAGCAGGGAGGTGTTGCCTTCGGCCCGAACGTCACGGGAATCACCAAGGTTCTCGCCGGCATCGAGCGCGTGGGTAACAAGCTGCCCCACCCCTTCTACCTCTTCGCGATCATCGCCGCCCTCGTGGCCGTGGTGTCGGCATTCGTCGCGATGACGGGTGCGACGACCACCGACCCGGCGACGGGCGAGACACTGCAGGTGCAGAGCCTGCTCTCGGGCGAGGGGCTCGTCTACGCCCTCACGAGCGCGATCGACAACTTCGTGTCGTTCCCGCCGCTCGGCCTCATCATCACCGTCATGCTCGGCATCGGCCTCGCCGAGCGTGTGGGCCTGCTGAGCGTCTTCATGCGCGGAGCCGTCCTCGCGGCCCCCAAGCAGCTCGTGACGATCGTCGTCGTCGTCATCTCGATCATGGGCAACCTCGCGTCCGACTCCGCGATGGTGATCATCCCGCCGCTCGCCGCCGTTGCCTTCATGGTCGCCGGCCGTCACCCGCTCGTGGGCTTCGGTGCGTCCTACGCGGCCGTCACCGCGGGCTTCAGCGCGAACGTCATTCCTGCGGGCACCGACGTGCTGCTCTCGGGGATCTCGACCTCCGCGGCCCAGATCGTCGATCCCGAAGCGGTCGTCACCCCGGTCTCGAACTACTTCTTCATGGCCGCCTCGACGATCATCATCGCCGTCGCGATCACCCTCACCACCGGCTTCGTCGAGAAGCGCCTCGGTACCTACGAGGGCGATGCGACCGCGGACTCCGAGCCGCTCACCACGGCCGAGCGCAAGGGCCTGCGCAACACCGCGATCGTCCTCGTCCTCTACATCGCGGTCCTCGTCGCCGCTGTCCTCCCGGCCGGTTCCCCCCTGCGCGGTGAGGAGGGCGCCATCCTCCGGTCGCCGTTCATGAGCTCGATCCCGGTCTTCCTCATGCTCCTCTTCCTCCTCGCGGGCGTCACCTTCGGCATCACCGCGAAGACGCTCACGAACGCGAAGCAGGTGCCGGAGATGATGGCCGAGTCCGTGAAGGAACTCGTGCCCTTCATCGTCGTGATCTTCACGGCGGCCCAGGCGATCGCGTGGTTCGGATGGACGAACCTCGGCCTCGTCATCGCGTCCTCGGGTGCGGATTTCCTCGAGACGACGAACCTCAACGGCGTGTGGGGACTCCTCATCTTCAGCCTCTTCGTCACGATCCCGGGTCTGCTCATCTCGAGCGGATCGGCGCTGTGGACGCTCCTCGCACCGATCTTCGTCCCGATGTTCATGCTCGCCGGCGTCGACCCCGCCGCCACCCAGGCCGCGTTCCGCATCACCGACTCCGCGACGAACACGCTCGTGCCGATGAACCCGATGATCCCCGTGGTCCTCGGCCTCATGCAGCGCTTCGCCCCGAAGGCCGGACTCGGCACGCTGTTCAGCCTCATCCTGCCGTTCACCCTCGTGATCTGGGCCGTCTGGCTCGTGCAGTTCCTCGTGTGGGGTCTGCTCGGTCTGCCGGTCGGCCCCGGCCACTCGATCATGCTGTGACCTCCGGTCACACCTGATCCACGCCCGAGGCGCCCCGCGGCTCCCGGCCGCGTGGCGCCTCGGGCCGGCGCCACTCCCCATCGCACCCGGACACACTCGCGAACTCGGAAGGACACCCCATGACCGTCACCACCCCCATCGTGGAAGAACTCACGGCAGGTCCGCTCGCGGCACGGCTGCCGCTGCTGCTCGACGTCGCCGCCGACATCCACGCCCACCCGGAGATCCGCTTCACCGAGGTGCATGCCGCCGAACGCCTCACACAGGAACTCGAGGGGCTCGGCTTCGAGGTGCAGCGCGGTTTCGCGGACCTGCCGACCGCGTTCACCGGCCGGTGGCAGACCCCGGACGCCGACGACACGACGCCGACGATCGCGATCTTCTGCGAGTACGACGCGCTCGAGGGCATCGGCCACGCGTGCGGGCACAACATCATCGCCGCGTCCGGCCTGGGCGCGGCCGCGCTCGTCAAGGACTCCCTCGAGGCGAACCCCGGTACCCCGGCGAAGCTCCTCGTCATCGGCTCGCCCGGTGAGGAGGGTGCCGCCGGCAAGGTGCCGATGATCGAGGGCGGTGTCCTCGAGGGCGTCGACCTCGCGATGATGATCCACCCGAGCGGGCAGAACGACGCGGACTTCGACTCGCTCGCCCGCGTCGCCCTCGACGTCGATTTCACGGGCCGCGCCAGCCACGCGGCGGCCTCCCCGGAGGACGGCATCAACGCGCTCGACGCCTCGACCCTCGCGCTCACCGCGATCGGTCTGCTGCGTCAGCAGATCCAGTCGGACGCCCGCATCCACACGATCGTCGTCGACGGCGGGCAGGCGCCGAACATCATCCCGGAGCACACCTCGCTGCGCTGCTTCGTCCGGGCGCAGGACCGCGAGTACCTCCTCGGCACGCTCGTGCCGAAGGTCGAGAAGTGCTTCGAGGGTGCCGCCCTCGCGACCGGGTGCGAGGTGACGATCGCGCAGAACACCCCGGCGTACCTCGCGATGATCTCGAACCCGGTGCTCGTCGACCTGGCGGCCGAGGCGTTCGCCGCCGTCGGCCGTGAGATCGATCCGGAGGCGGGTCCCGGCGGGTCCACCGACATGGGCAATGTGAGCTACGAGGTGCCCTCGCTGCACCCGATGATCTCGCTCGTCGACGGGATCTCGAACCACACGCGTGAGTTCACGGCGGCGGCCGGTGGGCAGGAGGCCGAGGCCACGATCGCCGACGGCGCCGTCGTCCTCGCGGCCACCGCACTCGCCGCGTTCCGCGACCCGCGTCTCGTCGCCGCAGCGAAGGACGCGTTCGAGAACCGCTGACGCGGTTGTCCCCTCGGGTC